>BIFV01000010.1 GCA_003990955.1 Sporomusaceae bacterium FL31 | reverse complement strand
GCACCGCACATCTGGCATTTATTACTTCTTACATTGTTTAGTTTTCAGGGAACACATTTTCTGACTCGCTGCCATCTGACAGCTTATCTATATTAACATAACTTATTCATCATGTCAACATTTTTGTTTTGGTATTTTGTGTCATCGCGTTTTAGCGACTTTTATAGTATAGTACAAATTTATATACATGTCAATACTATTTTTATTGCTACAGCCATAAGTGTGTGCATAGTTTTCCTTGAATATTCACGGAATTCCCATTTTTGTTTAATTCTTTTAACTTATCATGTAAAAAGAACCGCCTTTTCGTTAAAAAGGCGGTATCTTTTACTTTTGTTCGCTTTTAAGGAACTCTGCAAGTCTCATCACGTCATGCATGAGTGCCATATAGTTGGTAGGGTTAAGTGATTGCGGTCCATCTGACAATGCTTCTGCCGGATTCGGATGTACTTCAATCATCAGTCCATCTGCGCCAGCTGCAACAGCAGCCATTGACATGGGTCTAACCAAATGCCATTTGCCTGTTCCATGACTTGGGTCAACAATGACCGGCAAATGACTTAAATGTTTTAGTGCCCCAACAGCACTTAGGTCAAGCGTATTTCTCGTATATTCTTCATAAGTGCGGATACCACGCTCACAAAGCACTACATCATAATTACCTTCATTAACGATATATTCAGCTGCATGCAACCATTCTTCGATGGTTGCTGATAAGCCGCGTTTTAATAATACAGGCTTTCCTGAACGGCCAACCGCTTTAAGCAGATGAAAGTTTTGCATATTTCTAGCACCAATTTGCAGCATATCTGCATAACTGGCTACCAAATCTACGGCAGTCACATCGGTTACTTCAGTCACAATTTTTAAACCGGTAGCTTCACGGGCTTCAGCCAAATAGATCAGCCCTTCTTCTTCTAACCCTTGGAAAGCATACGGTGAAGTACGTGGCTTATAGGCACCACCTCGTAAGAATTGAGCTCCACCCGCTTTTACAATTTCCGCTGATTCCATGAGCTGCTCCCGGCTCTCTACTGCACACGGCCCCCCCATGACAACCAGTGAATCCCCACCAATTTTAATGCCGCTGACATCAACAACACTAGATTGCGGATGGAAGTCACGACTAACGAGCTTGTAGCTGGATGAAATCGGAACTGCTTTCTCTACCCCGTCAAGCGCTTCAATGGCCAATGCCATAATGGTCTTCTTGTCGCCAATAATGCCAATAATAGTTCGAAATTCACCTTCTACAATATGCGTTCTAAGACCAGCATGATGCACACGACCAATAACTCTTTTAATTTGTTCCCCAGTTGCGTTTGCATTCATTACGATTACCATATCATCTTCCCCCTATTTATTAAGAATTTTGTATCGTATAGACCCCAAATGATCCTAAATTTTTAAACCAGCGGCTTTTTAGCTGGACTGCCGCCACAGCACTCTTGACTTTATCTTGATTCACTGTTCCTGCTATATCAAGGAAAAAGATGTATTCACCAAGCCCTGTTCGTGCCGGCCGTGATTCAATTCTTGTTAGATTGACGTCTCTTGTCGCAAAATCTTGCAGCATCTCACATAGGCTGCCCGGTTTCTCACCTTTTATTTGACACACAATGGACGTTTTACAGCGTTCACCGGTTGGATCATGTGGCTGCTTGCTTAAAACAACAAAACGGGTACAGTTCTTATCATTATCTTGAATATCTGTTGACTTAGACTCTAACCCATAAATTTCCCCCGCCCGCCCGCTGCCAATCGCAGCATGATTGGGTGCACCGCTGGCCACTAGATAGGCCGCTTCAGCAGTACTCTCTACAGCCTTCACTTCAGCATTAGGATGAAATTGATTAATGTAGCTACGGCATTGAGCCAAAGCCTGGCTGTGTGAAACAATGACATGAATATGCTTTGTATCTGGCCTGACTAGCAAATGGTGCCGCACCGACCAGATAATTTCCTTAGTAATGGAAAGGTTAACTTCATGAGCCAACGTATCAAGCGTAACATTGACTGAACCTTCTAAGGAGTTTTCTATGGGGACAACACATTCTGTAACAGTGCCAACTTCCACCGCCCTGATTGCGCCATCGATACTGGTAAAGGGTACAAACTGTCCCCATTCACCTTTATATAAACCAAGCGCAATTTCTTCACTATGAGTGCCACGGGGCCCGAGATAACCAACCGTTCGTTCTACCGCCGTCTGACCTGAATACATCGCAAGTTCCTCCTTACGAACTTTCTATTAAAATGAGCACCATATAAGGCTTTTTCAAAAACCAGCCAATTAAAAGTGGAAAAATAAAAAACTCTCATCCTAAACAAAGGACGAGAGTTATCTCGCGGTACCACCTTAATTATCTACTGATTCAGTAGATCACTCCAAAAAGTACGGGCAAAAAGCCGATACTCCCCTTCTTGTAACGGCGAAGGTATCCGGCTCCACCTACCATCAACAGACTTCAGCGGGCAGCTCCGAGGTGAACTTCAGTATGGTTCTCGTACCAGGTTCTCAACACCCCTAGCTCTCTGTACCAATACACCAATACTTACTTTTCCTCATCACAGCTATTACGTTATATCATTGAACCTATAATATCACACACATTGAAGTTGCGCAAGTGTTTTTTCTCTTTTTGTTACAGTAATGTTTGTCTTAAAAACACAAGGGTTTATCCTGCACAATACCAATTACGGATTAAAGTCTGCACAAAGAATGTATTTGTTATTGCGCATATCGCGAAAAACCACCGATTCAGTGATACATAAATTACCGCTGGCCAGCGACATATAAGGCCTGGAGGTATATCTTTCAGCTCCGGCTTTAATATACAAGTAGTAGTCTTTGAGGGATTGATCAGCCCCATAGAGACCGGCTTTAAAAATTTTCCGACCTTGCCGAAAGCATTTTTCACTGCAGCATACACTGCCTGTAACCTGCTGCCCATTCATATCCAGAATATAGAGATACTCCAGTGCCGGAAATAAATTGACAAATTTGGTTAGCTTCGACTCAAAGCCGGCTTGTGAAACACGGTTTAGTTCGACAATAATGGTCTCCATAATTTTATTGTAGAACTTTAAGGCGATTTGTTCCTGCCTAATGCTTTCAATCCGTGTTTGTTTGTAGTTAACAGCAATCGTATCAATTTTAATTGTAAAGTCGCTGAAGGTATCTTGATCAATTTTTTGTGGCTTAAGAAAATAAAACCCCTGCAGCATATCAGCTCCCAGTTCCAGACTGGTAAGTGCCTCAGCTTCAGTCTCAATTCCCTCTGCCACAACCAGTGCTCCAATTTTTCTTGACAGGCCAACAAGTGATTTAAAGACTTCCTGCTTATAATAATCCCTGTCTACATGTCTCACTAAAGCACGGTCTACTTTAATAATATCGGGTTTTAGATGCATGGTTCGTTCTAAATTAGAGCTGCCAATTCCCATATCATCGATTGCCAACAAAAAACCATATTCACGATAAGTGCTGGCAAAGCGCTCTAAAGCTTCTGTATTAGTAATGTTGGCCTCCAAGATCTCGATCACTACATTTTCTGGTTTTAGACCCATTCGGTTAATTAAATTCATTAAATGCCCTGATCCCACTACCCCTTTATCCACAATGGTAGTGTCAAGATTGATGAACAATAGCAAATCATCATGCCGCTGCGGAATAGCAATAAAGTTCTCGACGGCTTTTTCGCGGCAAAGACGATCAAGTTCAATGGTCAATCCTCTTTGAATAGCCTCCTGCATCATGATCGGGAACGGAATGACATTGCCAGTTTCAGGACAAACAGTACGTGATAAAGCTTCAAGGCCTATTGTGGTTTTAGTGCGAGCTGAAATAATGGGTTGAAAGAAGGTATCAATCTTCCTGTTGTTGATCATCTCTTTAATATCGATGGTATTCATATTTTCCGCCCCAAATCGCGTGCATAACCAAAAAAGACATACTTAGCCAAAATTAGCCAGTATGTCTTCAGTGACATTGCATTTTTATATTTTTGGCTACATTTTACTGTGCCAAGTACTCCTTGTCAAGGACATTACCGCTGATTGTCCTTATGTAAATTTTTCATGATTTCTACTGATAGCTAATTATAACATTTACCAGACATAATAGTTATAGGAACTGTAAAATATGTCAAAGCGATTGCTTTACGTTCAGTTATCGGCTAGACTACAATAGAAAACTATTTATACTGCAGGTGACAAAAAAATGAGTGTATTAACGGTAGAGAATGTAACACACGGCTTTGGGGCCAGAGGTATCTTAGAAAATGCATCGTTCCGCCTTCTCAAAGGCGAGCATGTTGGATTAATTGGCGCAAATGGTGAAGGAAAATCAACTTTTCTAAACATCATAACAGGTCAACTTACTCCCGATGAAGGGAAAGTAGAATGGTCAAATCGGGTAACCGTCGGATATCTGGATCAGCATTCAGTGCTGACAAAAGGCAAGAATATTCGGGAAGCCTTAAGGGAAGCCTTTAACGGCATGTTTGAGCTAGAAGCTGAGATGCTGGAAATTTACGATAAAATGGGCAATGCCTCTCCTGATGAGTTAGATAAAATGATGGAAGATGTTGGCGAAATTCAAGATGTCCTTGAACACAATGGCTTTTATACCATTGACGCTAAGATTAACGAAATAGCCAACGGTTTGGGGCTCGGAGCGATCGGTCTTGATAAGGATGTCGCTGATTTAAGCGGCGGCCAGCGGACCAAGGTTCTCTTAACTAAGTTACTGCTTCAGAACCCTACCATCTTGATCCTAGACGAGCCGACCAACTATTTAGATGTCGAACATATCGAATGGCTGAAAAATTATTTGAAAAACTATGAAAACAGCTTCATTCTGGTATCCCATGATATTCCTTTCTTGAATGAAGTCGTCAATGTGATTTACCATGTTGAGAATACAATTTTGACTCGCTATACAGGCAACTATGAGCAATTCCAACAGCTTCATTCAATTAAAAAGAGTCAAGAACAGCGTGCTTACGAGCGCCAGCAGCAAGAAATTGACCGTTTGGAAGATTTTGTGGCACGTAATAAAGCCCGGGTTGCTACACGCGGAATGGCCAACAGCCGTCAAAAACAATTGGATAAGATGGAGATCCTAGAGAAGCCTCGGGAAAAGCCCAAGCCAAGTTTTAAATTTAATGAGGCCAGGACTCCCAGCCGCAATGTCGTTGAAGCCACCGATTTAGTCCTGGGCTATGATGAGCCGCTGACTAAGCCGGTAAGTTTTGTATTGGAACGTGGTCAGAAAGTCGCAATTCGTGGTGTCAACGGGTTAGGAAAAACCACACTTCTCAAAACAGTGATGGGGAAAATTGCTCCTGTAGCCGGTAAAGTGGAATTAGGCGACTATCTTTTCCCTGGTTATTTTGAACAAGAAACCAGCCGAGACAACTACAATACTGCGATTGAAGAAGTATGGAATGAATATCCCGGCATGACCAACTTTGAAGTGCGCGCTGCTCTTGCTCGCTGCGGCTTGACCAACGAGCACATTACCAGCAAAATGATGGTTTTAAGTGGCGGCGAGAATGCAAAAGTTCGGCTTTGCAAGCTAATGCTGAAGGATATTAATTGGTTAATCCTCGATGAGCCTACCAACCATCTGGATGTCGAAGCAAAAGCCGAATTAAAAAAAGCACTGATTGAATTTAAGGGAACTATTTTACTGGTATCCCACGAACCTGATTTCTATGAAGATTGGGTAACAGCGATTTGGAATGTTGAAGAGTGGACAACTAAAATCGTATAAACCGTAAAACCCGGACATACTGCGTGACTGCAGCAAGTCCGGGTTTCTTTGTTACAGTAAATATTTTCAGATCTACCACTTAAAGAGAGTACAGATTGTTTCACTGCAATCTGTGCTCTCTTTGTCTCTTAGTGAATAGCCTTCTTCTTAACTCTTCCGCCCATTACGTCATGAACATCACTAATGGTAACAAACGCATTTTCGTCTTTTTCCTGAACAATCGTCTTTAATTTCGCTACTTCTAATCGAGTGACTACCGAATATAAGACCTTTTTCGGTTCACCGGTATAACCGCCTTCTCCATGAAACACAGTTACCCCCCGTCCCAGCCGGGCCATTAATGCATCGGCAATCTCTTCCGGATTGTCAGTAACAATCATTACTCCTTTAGACTCATCTAACCCTTCAATGACCACATCAATCACTTTGGCTGCAATAAAGTAGGCAACCAATGAATACATGGCATTATTCCAGCCAAACACCAGACCGGCTGAACCAAGAATAAAGAGATTCATAAACATGACCATCTCGCCAACAGAGAAACTGGTTCGCCTGTCTAAAATGATGGCTACAATCTCAGTACCGTCCAGGGAACCGCCATAACGAATAATCAGGCCGACCCCAACACCAATAACAATCCCGCCAAATACCGCCGCTAAAAAAAGATCCTGGGTTACTCCTGGAATGGGTAGAAAAAAAGATACCCAATAGGATAGCGACAAGACAGCAAATAATGTTGAAATGGTAAATGTCTTCCCGATTTGCATATACCCGAGGTAAAGAAATGGCAGATTAAGAACTACGATAAATAAGCTCAAGGGCAAATGCGTAATGTGGCTCAGCATAATCGAAATACCAATAACGCCGCCATCGATGATATTATTAGGTACTAAGAATATCTCGAGACCTATCGCTGTGATAATCGCACCTAGGAAGAGCATTAGATATTTTTTTACATATGTGAGCGGCTTATTTTGTTTTTTTGGCATTAAATCGCCTCCTTTGCTTATATTTTAACACAAATTCATCATTTAGTAAAATTGGCTGCTATGTTAGAATAATTACTAAGCAGCTTGTCAAGCCCAATCATTGGAAAAACAGGGGGGTTTTTGTATGGAAATTGCCCAACGTCTTAGTCTACTAGGAATGGAAAATGCCTTTGAAGTGTTAGCTGAAGTGAACAAGCTAAAAGCCTGTGGTCGTAACATCATTAGCTTCGCTATTGGTGAGCCTGATTTTGATACTCCAACCAATATCAAACAAGCCTGTATTCATGCACTTAATAGCAATAACACGCATTATGGCCCCTCCAATGGCATACTGCCATTGCGTGAGGCAATTGCCGAATACATTACCGCCACCCGTCATATACCGGTCACGGCGAATGAAGTTGTTGTCATGCCTGGTGGCAAGCCAGTCATTTATTATACCATTCATGCTTTAGTCAATCCTGGGGATGAGGTCATTTATCCGAATCCTGGCTTCCCAATTTATGAGTCGGTGATTAAATTTGTCGGCGGCATTCCAGTGCCGGCCCCGCTCATGGAAGAAAAGAATTTTACTTTTAATACTGAGCACTTGGAAAGTCTGATTACCCCAAAAACAAAACTAATTATATTAAACAGCCCGCAAAATCCAACCGGCGGTGTACTCACCAAAGAAAACTTAGCAGCAATTGCTCAGCTGGCCATTAAACATGACCTTTGGGTATTGTCGGATGAAATTTACAGCCGGCTTATTTATTCTGGTAAGTTCTACAGCATCAGCAGCCTACCGGGCATGAAGGAACGCACCATTATCTTAGACGGTTTCTCCAAAACTTATGCAATGACCGGCTGGCGGCTGGGCTATGGCGTAATGAATGAACAATTAGCCGAACAGCTCACTCGTCTGGAAACCAATTGTGAGTCTTGCACCAATACATTTATTCAATATGCCGGAATCGAGGCGCTAACCGGACCACAAGAATCAGTACAAATCATGCTGGAAGAATTTAGAGCCAGACGCAGTCTCATCGTAAACGGACTCAATGCAATCCGCGGCTTTTCTTGTAAAGTACCGGAAGGTGCCTTTTATGCTTATCCTAATGTTACAGCAGCTTGCCATAATCTTGGCTTCAGCACTTCGAAAGAGCTTCAGCAATACCTGCTCTATCATGCTGATGTTGCCGTACTGCCAGGAACCGCCTTTGGCGCTAAAAGCAACCAAGACAACAATGAATATCTGCGCTTCTCCTACGCAACTTCCCAGGAAAACATTCTCAAAGGCTTGCAGCAAATTAAGCAAGCTGTAGAACAAAAAGCTCACCCTTAGGTGAGCTTTCTCGTTTCAGGCAGTAATAATTTTTCTAGAATAATCGCCACAGTAACACCAACCACAAATCCATTGGTAACAAGCGGCCTCCACAAGCTTGGAATAGCAGCTCCAATAGGAGCAGGCAAAAAGGCAATGCAAGTTCCAAGCAGAACCGGTACGCCAACAACAATTCCGAATTCAAAGCGGTAGGGAACTAACGTATTGCTCAACACGCCCAGTCCGCCGGATATTTGGGCACATAGCATATAAAAAAGCAGCGAGCCAACCACGACAGACGGAATATAAGAAAAAGCATAAAGTACAGCAGGAATGCAGGCAAGACTCATCATCGCAACTGCAGCTGCCATTAAGGGATAACGAGAGGCACAGCCTGATGCCAGAATCACACCCGTACTTAATGAATAATTTACCGGCCCTAGTACGCCAAGAATGCCGGCTAAGCCATTTCCCAGTCCGGTAAAAACCAACCCCCATTTTGTTCGCTGAGCTGCATCAGATCTTCCCAACAGCACAGCTGTCGTCTGAACCGATCCTAAGTCATTTGCGGTCAGCGCCATAAAGCAAAATAAGAACGAAATGAAAACTGACCAATCCATTGCAAAAACCAAACCTACCGATTGCCAGGCTGCAGCAATTGAAACCGGCTCAATCTGGACTGGGATAGGGTGCTCAAAAAACAAGTAGTAAGCACCACTGCCAGCTAGTAAAGCCCAAACAATAATCGTAGATCGCAGCAATTCTGGTAAAAATCGTTGACCAGCCAGCATGACAAGCACTAAGCCAACCGCGAATATGCCTTGTCCGAAAGAAAAATCCGGCGCTGCAGTAATGAAATGCAGCACAGTAGGCAATAACGTAAAGGAAATAAGCAGCAGCACAATGCCGATAATCCTCATGGTAAAAAAATCTGTCAGCCATTTGAGAATTCCCCCGGCTGCTAAACACGCTAACAGCACACCACATAACGCAATCGATGAATAGACGGCATCTGTAGCTCCCGCGTTAACAATAATGCCCAATAACAAAATAGATGCCGGCCCAACAATAACCGGAAGTTTATGACCCCACAGCAGTTGGAGTATGAGGACCAGGCCTGTAGAAAAAAACATTTTTTGCAGATACAAAAGTTGCAGCTGCGGATGAAGCGGATAATGCAAACCAGCCCCGACCTGCCCCAAAATAAGCACTAGCGGAACTAAAACCAGCAGCCACTGCAAACCATATAAAAAAGTCTCTTTCGCTGGTAAGACATCATCAACCTGATACTTAAACTGCTTTTGATTCAAGACACCACGCTCCTATAAAATACCAAACATTTCATATAGCTCCATCATAGTAAATCCAGCCAGATTACGCAAGGGCAGCCTAACCAACAAGAAAACTGCCAGCAGCTTCTCTGAACGAGATTCTGCTGGCAGTTAAATAATTTACCTGTCAAAATTAATGATTGTTATACCGCCTTATCACTTTTTCGGCTGCTAAAACGCTCTTTAAGACCATCAATCAATAGATAAACAAGTGGAACCACAATCAGCGTTAATACTGTTGAGGTAATTAAGCCCCCTACAAGCACAACCCCCATGGACTGACGAAGTTCAGCTCCAGCACCAATTCCCAAGGCAATAGGCAGCATACCAAAGATCATCGCTGCTGTAGTCATCAGAATTGGCCGTAAGCGGACACTGCCTGCCTCAATTAAGGCATCCGCCAGATTCATTCCCTGTTCCCGCAATTGATTGGTGTAATCGACAAGCAGAATAGCATTCTTAGTCACAAGGCCCATCAGCATGATGATCCCAATGAGTGACATAATGTTAATCGTCTGCCCTGCTATCAGCAAGCCTAAGATAGCACCGGTCAGCGAAAACGGTAAGGATAACATAATGGTAAACGGATGAATAAAGCTTTCAAACTGAGCTGCCAATACCATATAGATCAGCACTACAGCCAAGGCCAGCGATTTAGCAATTTCCATAAATGAATCTTGCATAGTTTGGGCCTGACCAACAAAACGGTAACTATAGCCTGTAGGCATGGTCATATCTTTGGCAATAGCCTCAGCTTTATTCATGATTTCCCCTGCTGATGCTCCAACAACGTTAGAATATACGATGACCTGCCGCTGACGAGCTTCACGGTTAATCTGGCTTGGACCGGAAGAAAGCTCTACTGCGGCGACATCGCCCAATCTCACGAAATTACCGCTTTTCGAAGCAATAAGCAGATTGGAAACATCAGCAATATCTGTCCGGCTTTGACTTTCCAGCTGTACGCGAATCTGATAGTCTTTATCACCGGCACTATATTGATTGCGGGTTGTACCGCCTAAGAAAGCCATTTGCACAGTATTTGCTACGGTTGAAGCATCCAGACCCGCATCACTCATTTTAAGCGTGTCCAGTTTAACCTGTACTTCTGGTGATGACTGTTCACTTGATATATCGACATCGACCGTTCCGGGAACTTGTTTAAGCTTCTCAGCTAATTCCTGAGCCAATTTATTTAATTCATCCAAGTCAGCCCCCCGGAAAGCGACCTGAACTGGACTGGAATTACCGCGTCCCACGCCCTGACTGGTCGACACAACGACCTTGAGATCGCCAACATTAGCAAACTCATGTCTTAGCCCATCCATAATTTGATTCATGGAGCGGGAGCGCTGACTGCTGGAGACCAATTTCACCCCAATGGAAGCTTTATTGTAACCGCCGGAGCCAATGGTTACATAAGCGATGTCTTTCTCAGGGATGGCCAGCACGGTTTCCTCAATGGGTTCAATAAGTTCCCGCATTTTTTCAAGCGAGGTGCCTGCCGGAGCAGTCAAGCTGACGCTGAATTCACCGGAATCGTAGGTAGGCTGAAATTCAGTGCCAAGGAAAGGCATGAGTAAGAAGTTGGCAAAGAGTGAAAGCACAGCTACCGCTACCAGCTTTTTCGGTCTTTCCAGCGCCCATGCCAATAACTTGCGATAACTTTGTTGCAGCATCAAAAAGCCTGCTTCAAACTTATCCAGCAATTGTTTTAGCTTACGGCGTATCCCTGTCGGCTCATGAGACTGACCATGCTCAGGTTTCAGCCAATGGGCTGACAGCATTGGAGTCAGTGTAAAAGCTACAAACAGTGAGAATGCAACCGCAAAGGCTACAGTCAAACCAAACTGTTTGAAGTATTGCCCAATAATACCACTCATACTGCCGACCGGAACGAAAACAGCCAGAATAGACAAAGTGGTTGCCATAACAGCAAGAGCAATTTCAGAAGTACCATCTCTTGCCGCTTCATAGGCCGATTTGCCTTGCTCCATGTGCCGGAACACGTTTTCAATAACCACGATCGCGTCATCAATCAGAATACCGACCGCTAAACTAAGGCCCATAAGCGACATGGTATTGAGTGTAAAATGCATCGACTTCATTAAGAAAAAGGTGGCAACAATTGAAGTCGGGATGGCCAAAGCACCAATGATCGTTGCTCTCGTGTTTTGCAGAAACAGAAACGTAATAATAACCGCTAACAGTCCACCAAAAAATAGTGACATCAATACATCATGAACACTATCTTTAATATAGACTGAACTGTCATTGGTAATAGAAATCTTAACATCAGGCGGTAATTTTTCTTGCATGCTGCTTACTGCTTGTTTCACATGATCGGCAACATTAACAGTATTGGTACCTGATTGTTTTTGTACTGAAATCAAAACACTGGGTGATCCGTTTGTACGGGCCATAACGGTTTCTTCCGCCCAGCCATCGGTGACAGTGGCCACGTCACTTAAGCGAATCAGCCGCCCGTCTTGGTTGGCTACGATCACATTCTGAATATCGCCAACTGTCTTATATTTCCCGATAGTTCTCACTGTCAGCTGAGTACCATTTTGCGATACCCGCCCACCAGGTGCATTCAGATTCTGGCTGTTCACAGCATCAAGAATCTGAGCCATCGATATTTTATAAGCAGCCAGTTTATTAGAATCTACAGTAACGCCAATTTCCCGGTCAGATGAGCCATAAATATTTACATTGGCCACACCATCAATCCGCTGCAACTCATCTTTTACAAGATCAGTAGCCAGTTTTCTTATCTCGCCCGGGCTGCGAGTTTCGGAAGATAAACTAAAGGTGGCAATAGCCTGGGCCGACATGTCAAAGCGCTGAACAACCGGTTCATCAATACCATCCGGCAGTCTGCGCCGCGCACCGGCGACCTTCTCCCTAACTTCATTCGCTGCAAGCTTCGGATCTGTCCCAAACTCAAACTCAATGGTAGTCTGAGACGAGCCTTCACGGGTTACGGATGACAAATTTTTAATCCCCGAAAGAGAACTGACCGCATCTTCGACCGGCTTGGTAATCAAGCTTTCCATCTCTTCCGGTGAAGCGCCAGGAAATGAAACCGAGACACTAACTAACGGAAAATCGACATCAGGATATAAGTCAATCCCGAGACTTGGATAAGCCCCCGCCCCAAAAACCACCAGCAGCATAACCAGCATCAGGGTAAAGACGGGACGCTTAATAAAAGTTGCAATGGCTCCCATTATTGACCACCATCCCCAGTCGGAGTAATTTCAACTCCATCTCTGAGTTTGTTTTGCCCTGCAGTAACAATGGTTTCTCCTTCTTGAACACCTTCAAGAACTTCAACCCAGCCACCATCAACAAAGCCAACTGTTAAGACACGCTGTTGGACTTTATTGTCAGCCCCAACAACATAAACAGTTTTTTGATCTTCACGCATCACCAAGGCTGTTTCCGGGACTGCCAGAACACCAGCATGAACTTGGGTTGGAACCTCAACTTTGGCAAACATGCCTGCTTTTAGCATCGCTTTATCATTCGGTACGCTGATTTCAGCTGTAAAGGTACGCGCCGGTAATGCAGCCATCGGCGATATGCGAGTGATAACACCCTCAAAGGTCTGTCCAGCTAATGCATCAACGCGCACCGCAACATTAGAGCCAACGGTTAGGCTGCCTACTTGCGATTCACCTACAGTAGCTTTAGCCAGCAAGGTCGAAGTATCAGCAACAGTGACCAGCGCTGAGCCTGCACGTGCAAAGGTTCCTGCCTGCATAAACCGCTTAGTGATTACACCACTGCGTGGTGTGACAACATTTGCATTATTTAATTTTTCTTGCATTAAATTCAATGAACCTTGTGCCGCTTTTACTTGGCCAGCACTAGAATCACGTTTTGTTCTGGCATTATCCAGCATTTGTGCCGAAACAGCTCCCTGTTCAGCCAATGCCGCATAGCGGTTATAATCTAATTCTGCCTGCTCCAAACCTGACTGAGCCGCCAATAGATTACCCTGAGCCTGGATAACCTGTGCCTGTAAATCGTTGGTTTCAAGGGCAGCTACAACAGCCCCAGCTTCAACTCTATCCCCTTCATTAACATCGAGAATATTAATTCTGCCATCCACTTTTGAAGAAATATCTGCGCTCCACACAGGATCAAGGCTCGCAGAAAATGTCATAGTCGGATTAATATCACGTCGACCGATTTGCGCTACCTGAACAGCAACAGTTTTGCTTTTCGCCATATTTTCGGCGCGGGCCTTATTGGCCGAAACATTGCCATAAATACGATAGCCGATTATGCCGGTAAATATGACGGCTACGGCAAGTATTAACGCGATTCTTTTCTTATTTCCCATAAGCACCATAGCTCATCCTTTCTAATTTCCACTCAAACTGACTGGTTAGTCAAGGATGATTATATCAAAAAACCACTATAATTGATATATTATTTATAATAACTTTATATACCAAATTCAGGCTTTTATATAGATTTATTCTATTATGTATAATAAGCACAGCATCTTTTTAGAAAAAAAGGCTGTGAACAGGATGATTCCTGCTCACAGCCTTTTAAAAGCATTTAATCACTATCGGCTTTCTTTTCAACCGATGCCAATGCAACAACTTTATCTTTTTCACCAGTTTTCATTAGTTTAACACCCTGAGTATTGCGGCTAATTACAGAGATCTCATCAACGTCAATACGAATAACGATACCCTCGGTTGTAATAAGCATCAGCTCCAGACCCGGACGAACCACTTTCAAGCCAACGACCTGTCCGGTTTTGTCGGTAACTTTTGTATTAATGACACCCTTACCGCCTCTGGACTGGTTGCGGTATTCTGCAGCCGGTGTCCGCTTGCCATAACCTTCTTCGGTTACGGTAAGCACTTCGCCTTCTTTGCGGATGGTATCCATACCAACAACCAAGTCGGCGTCTTGTAAACGGATACCTCTTACGCCGTGCGCAGTCCGTCCCATAGAGCGAACATCGGTTTCTGGAAACGATATTGCCAAGCCTTCCCGGGTACCCAGGATAACATGCTGATCCCCATTCGTAAGTTTTACACCAATCAAATCATCATCTTCATCCAAGGAGATGGCAATCAACCCTGTTTTACGTGCAGTGTCAAATTCCATCAGCTCAGTTTTCTTGACAATACCCTTTTGAGTGGCCATAAACAAGAACTTGCGATTGGTAAATTCTTTGATTGGGATTACGGCTGTAATCTTCTCTTTGGCTTCTAGCGGCAGCAGGTTAACGATAGACGTTCCCTTTGCTGTCCGGCTGGCTTCAGGAATTTCATAGCCCTTAAGACGATATACGCGGCCACGGTTGGTAAAGAATAAGATGTTGTGATGTGTTGTCGTAACAAATAAATGCTCAACAAAATCTTCTTCTTTGGTGCCCATACCAGTGACACCACGCCCGCCCCGTTTTTGATTGCGGTAGGTATCCACAGGCAGACGCTTGATATAATTGCCATGAGTTAAAGTAATTACAATATCTTCTTCAGCAATTAAATCTTCCACCTGCAATTTGGATACATCACTGGTAATCACAGTACGCCGTTCATCAGCAAAGCGCTTTTTGACATCTAATAATTCATCTTTGATCAGACCTAAGACTTTATTCTCGTCAGCCAAGACCGATTCCAGCCATTCAATCGTTTCTAAAATATCTTTGTATTCTTGCTCAATTTTTTCCCGCTCTAAACCAGTCAAGCGTTGCAGACGCAAATCAAGGATGGCTTGAGCTTGTTTTTCCGATAAATCAAACCCGTCAATTAACGCTGCACGCGCAATATCAACCGTTTTAGATCCACGGATTGTACTAATGACAGCATCTAAATGATCCAGGGCGATTTTTAAACCTTCTAAAATATGCGCTCTGGCTCTAGCCTTATCTAATTCGTATTTAGTTCGGCGGACAATTACATCTTTTTGATGTTCGAGATAATAATACAGCACTTCGTGCAGGTTCAAGACACGTGGTCTGCCGTCAACTAGAGCCAGCATGATAATACCAAAGGTCTCCTGCAGCTGGGTATGTTTATATAGTTGATTGAGCACAACATCAGGATTTACATCCCGGCGCAGCTCAATCACAATACGCATCCCGGTACGGTCACTCTCATCCCGAAGATCGGTGATTCCATCGACAATCTTATCTCTGACTAAATCAGCGATTTTCTCAATAAGCCTAGCTTTATTGACTTGATAAGGGATCTCAGAAACCAGAATTCGAGGCTTGCCATTAGACATTCTCTCAATGCGAGCCTGGGCACGCATCTTGACTACACCCCGCCCAGTGGTATACGCCAGCTTGATTCCTTCTTGGCCTAAAATAAGACCGCCTGTCGGAAAGTCTGGACCCTTGATGACCATCATGAGTTCCTGAATGGTTACATTCGGGTTCTCAATCATCAGCATTAAACCATCAATGACTTCGCCCAGATTATGCGGCGGTATATTGGTGGCCATCCCAACAGCAATACCGGATGAACCGTTTACCAGCAGATTAGGAATCTTTGCTGGCAATACTTTCGGTTCTTTTAAAGATTCGTCATAGTTTGGTGCAAAATCGACGGTATCTTTTTCGATATCATCCAACATGGCTTCCGAAATACGCGACATCCGAACTTCAGTGTAACGCATCGCTGCTGCCGAATCACCGTCAACCGAACCAAAGTTACCATGCCCGTCAACCAACAGATAGCGGGTTGAAAAAGGCTGAGCCATTCTTACAATGGCATCATATACGGAAGAATCACCATGAGGGTGATACTTACCTAGTACTTCCCCAACAATACGGGCCGATTTTTTATACGGTTTATTAGGAGCCATCCCGGCTTCATGCATCGCATAAAGAATCCGTCGATGGACAGGCTTTAAACCGTCACGGACATCTGGCAGAGCCCGCATAACAATAACACTCATTGCGTAATCAATGTAGGAATTTTTCATTTCCTCTTCAATACGCACAGGTAAAACCTTACCTAAACCAAAATCCACATTCTCACCTCAAAAAAACAACTTAACAGCTGGAATAGGCCACATAGTGACATAGAAATGTCAACTTCTAATTATAACATATAATTTCCCTAACTAGACAAAAAATTCCTGCTTATTCTCGATATTTTAAGATAAACTGGTAGAGTAACCAAAAAACTCCCGTCACCATATATTAACGTGAAAGCATTTCAGCATAATTCTGCAGGAGGCTGACGTAAATATGGAAATGGGATTATTCTATGTAATACTACTTGGCATCGCGGTAAGTATTGATGGTTTTGTTGCCGGCGCTGCCTATGGGCTAAAGAACATCCGTATGCCGCTGAAATCGCTGGGCATCGTCTTTTTAGTCACAGCACTGTGCAGTTCTTTTGCTATGTTTATTGCGTATATCTTAGAACAGTATATCAACACACATATCGCACTACTAAGCGGGGCCTGTTTGCTGGTACTCTTAGGCGGCTGGAGCCTGTTTCAGCAATACTTAACCAAAGATGTAGAAGCTTTTGAAATAGATGGCGAAGTAACCGCACAAAAACTAACCTTTTCGATTGGCCGCCTGGTGATTAGCATTATGGCTAAACCAGAAACTGCCGATGTTGATAAGTTGGGTTCCATCAGCCCGCTAGAAGCAGTCTTTTTAGGCCTGGCAGTTGGCGCCGATGGTGCTGTCGGCACATTTGCCGCTGCGCTCATGGGCATGCTGCCGCTTTATACCCCTGTAATCATTGGGATTATTCATGTCATTTGTGTGGGCGCCGGCTGCTACTCATCGGCCCGCTTTATTCCCGAACATCTTAAGAAACGCTTTCCATACCTGCCTGGAACACTGTTGATTATCTTGGGATTAATTAGACTTGGCTAATAGGCTCAAGTTTAAGAACTCCTCACAACATCATACATACTGATACAGGGAGGCGCACCTATGAATATCTTCTATGTTTTATTGCTCGGCTTTGCTGTAAGTATTGATGGCTTTATTGCCGGAATCGCCTATGGCCTTAAAAATATAAAAATTCCGGCTTCTTCATTAGGCATTGTCGGGCTAGTCACCGTCCTTTGCACCGGAAGTGCTATGTTTTTTGCAAGTATGCTTGAACAGTATATCAATCCACATGTGGCTATAGTCTGCGGCTCACTCCTATTAATAGCCATCGGCATCGTCAGTCTGTTCCAGGAATACCTCACCAAGAATATTAAGGACTTTGACTTTGATGATGATATAACGGCACGCAAGCTGACCATTTCAATCGGGCGAATTATGATTAACATTCTGGCCAAACCAGAAACCGCCGACGTCGATAACTCGAAAAAGATTAGCTCTACTGAGGCCATTTTATTGGGTTTAGCTCTGGGCATAGATAATATGGTAGCCACATTTGCTGCTTCACTCATGGGATTCCTGCCACTTTATACACCACTGCTTATGGGAGTAATCCAAATAGCCGTCGTATCTGCCGGTATATTAGCATCGACGAGAATTGTTTCAGAAAGTCTTAAGAAACGCTTTCCTTATCTTCCCGGTACGTTACTCATTTTGCTAGGATTATCGCGGTTAAGCTAATCTAAGCAAGCGGTGCTGGTATAGCCCGCTTGTTTTGTTTTTTCTAAGAAAATACTGAAGCGGTCTGGATGATCATTCATCCAGACCGCTTTAACTTAGCCATCAAGCAGCAACACGATTTTATTTTCACTACAGCTGATAACCTTGTTTTTAGCGTTCAAAGTAGTTCGTAAATCTACCTTCCCGCCCCACAGATCCACGACATATTTTACCGTCTCCTTGGCATAATTCAGCTCTAATTCGCGCCCATCAAAGGCATGCTGCAACACTAAAGTTCCTTTATCCACACTAACTGGTCTTATGATTGGTACAGTTCCCAAGCCAACTCCATTGGCTAATTCGTCGCGCACCGTGCGCCAGCCGGTTTCATCCGCAACTTCTTTGACAACAATATCCGTACCACGAACTTGATAGGAAAATAAATTCATTTCTTCACACAGTTCTTGATTCAGATAGCGGCGTAGAAACGATTGATCCCGTTCTTCTGCCCGGATTTCCATAATTTTTTGTTCACCGTTGGGTTGTTTAGAAAGATATTCAAACATTTTAAAGCCGACAAAGTATGGATTAATTCGCCCTTCAAAAGGACGAACTACTAAGTTATGACGCTGCAAAAACTCCAAATGCAGTGCGGTTGGCAATTCCAGTTGATTGAGAATTTGATAATGCCAGTAGCTGGCCCAGCCTTCATTCATAATCTTGGTCTCAATCTGGGGAATAAAATAAGTCGTTTCATCCCGTACGATATTAATGAGATCGCGCTCCCACTCAGCCAGCTTACCCCGTTCGGCCAAAAAACCAAGCAAATCTTCTTCGAACCGCTCTGGAACGGGAGTTTGTGCATCTTTAAGAATCTCTTTGCGGTCAA
This sequence comes from Sporomusaceae bacterium FL31, assembly GCA_003990955.1. GTDB lineage: Bacteria > Bacillota > Negativicutes > DSM-1736 > Dendrosporobacteraceae > BIFV01. The sequence continues at coordinate 332,922 of BIFV01000010.1, read as the reverse complement.
CAGGCTTACGTAAGCCGTTGCGATTGGTTTGATAGCGCAACGCATGGGCAGCATCCAGGATTCGCTCAACCTTTTCCGGCCCGATAAATGGGTCATGGATGTATTCTCTGACCCGGTCAGCATGGGCTTTAAACATTTCAACCGTCAATTCAGCACGAGTATCCCGTTTAAATAAGCGATTGTTTTTAAAAAAATCATTATGCCCATAGACATGGGCCATCGTTAAGATCTGCAGCGTTAAGGTATTATCTTGCATGAGATAGGCTAAACAAGGGTTGGAGTTAATCACCATTTCGTAAGGCAGCCCAACCAGATTATAGCTATAAAATGTTTTTTGCCGTTCATAGGCTTTGCCGCAGCTCCAGTGAGGATAATGTGAAGGCATGCCGGCATAAGATTCATAACATAACATGTCTTCGTAAGTGCAGATAGAAAAATGCTGCTCATAACAGTCTAATCCTGCTGCAACAACTAACTTTTCAATCTTGTCATTCCAATTCTCTAAATCTTTTGCTGTATAATTGGTCACCTGCCATCACTCCCGGCATCACTTTGTTTGTCAAGAATCTTCTTAAAAGCAGGCCAAATATCTTCTTGCTTATTCATCAGAGCAATGACAAAATTATCTAATTTCAAATCACGCTCAAAATCACGCCTGATCGTAACATTCCAGCCATGGCTGAAAGCAATTTCCCCATAGCCGAACAAAATGCAAACTTCGCATAACTGACGGGCTAAAGCAATGGCTTTTGCATTATCATCCCCCCAGTTATCCCCATCTGAACAATGAAATGCATAAATGTTCCAAACTTCAGGAGCATACCGCTGCTCAATAATTTCCAAGGCCTTTGCATAACCGCTGCTGATCACGGTACCGCCTGCTTCGCCCCGGTGAAAAAACTCCCATTCAGTAACTTCTTTGGCCTCAGTTGTATGGGCAATAAATACAACCTCAACATGCTGATATTTCCACCGCACAAATTGGTATAGCAAGAAATAAAAACTACGCGCCAGATACTTTTTGGTTTGATCCATCGAACCCGAAGTATCCATGATGCAAATAATGACCGCATTGGCGCGATGCTGAATTTCTTCTCTGACCCGATGGTACCTCAAATCATCTTCGCGAAACGGGATGCGCTCAGGAACCTCCAGCCCAGCTTCTTCCTGGCTGCGTTTGATGCCTTGCTCACGCTTTAATTTTTCTACGACTGTCCGTTTTTTTGCTAAACGCGGCGGTATTCCCTTACGCTGATATCCCAGTCGTTTATATTCAGTCTGAGTCTCAACCAGCCCATACTTTTTCCGGTCCATCTCAGGCAATTTGAGTTCATCAAATAAATAGCCGACGATTTCGTCCATGGTCACTTCTGTCTCATAGATTTCCTCGCCTGGATCAGTACCAGGCTGGCCTTGGCCAGCCTGCTGCTGATCATTCACCTTTCCTACAACTTGCCCTTTTTTCTCTTTACCGGTACCGGCTGCTGTACCGCCACTGTTTTTGCCATAAATGAACTGATATTCTTTGATCCCCTTAACCGGGATTTTTATTTTTTTATTTTTACTCTGCCCAATGATACTTTCTTCAGCGATAATATCGCCCAAATTGCGTTTAATGGCGTTTTCCATAAGCTGCCGGTGCCGTTTTCGATCATATTGAGAACGGTCGGAGTGATCGGTGCTGCCGTCTTTAAAGATTGCCATGACTGCTCCCCTCCGGCTAGTCTTTCCACAAGTTGTTAGCTGCGTATTTCAAGATGACATTGCAGCAATGATCACAATAGCCGTTGCGTTTCATTTCCTCTACCATTGCATTGTATTTACTGTCTTGCTCTTTATCACGGACTCTGGCTTTGGTAACAATCCGGGATAATTCCTTGACCGATGCCATTAGTTTTTTCTCAATAGCTTCTTTGAGCGGTTCATAGCTCTCATAGGCAATTTTGCTGCCATTGCGCAAAACAGAAAACATATAGGAGGTGACATCCTGACGGAAACCTAATGCTGATGTGCCGGTAATGCCGATTTGTTCCTCAATAGACTGCAAAAATTTAATATCGGGCTCTAATTCTTCACCCGTATTGTTGTCTTTTAACTTTGTAGAATTAACAAAGGCTTCAGCATGATCGAGATAATTATTAAATAAGCTCTCTGCCTGCTCCTTATAGCCATGAATAAAGGCTCTGGTTACTTCTTTTTCGATAATCCTGTTATACTCTTTTTTCAAGGTATCTTGTAAAAATGCCAAATAGCGTTTCTTTTCATCATCGCCGATAGCCAGTTCTTTTGTTGAGCGGATGAGGGTATCCACAACGGCGATCGGATTGATGCAGCTATTTTCCGATTCTGACAAAGCAGTATCCAGCACTTTCATAATAAAGCGGGTCGAAATGCCGCTCATACCTTCACGATTGGCTTCTTCTCTCAGTTCAAAGACATCCACTTTTTTAGTGGAACCTTTTTCAACAATTTCTTCCCCATTATAAATTTTCAATTTGGTCAGAGCATCTACTTTATTGGATGGAGAAAGCCGGGTTAAGATGGCAAACATGGATGCCACTTCAATGGTATGGGGGGCAATATGAGCATTAAAGCTGCTATTGCGCAGCATTTTTCGATAAATCTTTACTTCTTCGTCTAATTCCAGGCAATAAGGCACTTCAACTTTAACAATACGGTCCAAAATAGCCTCATTGGTATGATCGGATTTAAATTTATTCCATTCTGCTTCATTGGAATGAGCCAGAATAATCCCATCAAAATAAATCATAGATCCCTTGCCTGGCGAAGGAATGGATTTTTCCTGAGTCGCCGTGATCATGGTATGTAAATACTCAACTTCGTTTTTAAATACCTCAATGAACTCCACAATACCGCGATTGCCGACATTGAATGCACCATTCAGTGCGAGTACCCGCGGGTCATCTTCTGGATAGAGATCGAGTTTTGAAATATCCACCGAACCGGTAAGCACCGAGGTGTCCTGGTTATTGGGGTCAACCGGAGGAACAACGCCAACACCTTTGCGCGAACGGATGGAAAACTCCGAAGTAGTGATTTGCATTTTTTCATACTCACCTTGATAATCATTCACCAGTCGATAACGGCAGACAGGACACAAATCCCCTTCGATTTTTATTCCCAGCATTTCTTCAAATTTAGGCCGTAGATGCTTAGGAATGAGATGAAGGGGGGTTTCGCGCATAGGGCAGTCTTTAATGACATAAATAGGAGGACTGGTTTCGAGTGCTTTCTTCAATGCCTCCATGAGTGATGATTTCCCGGCACCAACCGGACCAACCAAGTAAAGAACCTGGCGGGCTTCTTCACCTTGCATCGCTGCCGAGTGAAAATAGCGCATAATCTTCATAATACTTAGATCAATACCGAAAAAATCATTTTTGAAAAATTTGTAACGCTTAACGGTGGCATTGCCATATATCTTCTTCAGCCTTGGATGTTCTTCTGTTTTGATTACATCAACACCTGGTTGAGTCAGAAGTTCAAACATCCTGGCATGAGCCAGCATCGCCTCTTGTCGCGGGTTTTCTTTAAGAATGCTCAAATAATCTAAAAATGTTCCGGAAAAACGCTCCTTCTTGCGTTCTTCCCGGTCTTTTTGGATCAGTGCTGCAAAATCAAAATCAGCCATTTAATCACTCTCCTCTTAGATTTGTGGTGACACCTATGGCGAAAATACCGCCGTAATTATTTTTCGGTAAAGAGGCGCTAATATCTATTGCTCAATATAATGTATTAATCAAGGGTTCGATTTAGCCCATCCAGGCAAAATATTAGCAAAAACATTGTCACATATTGGAAAAACAAAAAGACCATTAGCCTCTAGCCTAGTCTATTCAAGACTTTGCCGGAAGGTAACGGTCTTTTTCATCGTGGTCGTCGAAACCATTGATCAGTGATGCATGATATCCCACAATTGCTTGCCAATCAGCAAGGTGGAAACCGAAATAAACAGCGGCCGCACGTAAGCTGCCCCCTTAGTAATGGCCATTCTCGTTCCTGCTAACGCACCGATAATCATGGCCAGCCCCATTGGGATGGCATAATAGTAATTAATAGATCCAATGGTTCCAAAGACGATTACAGCGGCAATATTACTGCCGAAATTAAGTGCCCGGGCATTCCCGGAGGCGGTAACAAAATCAAACCCGATTAGCAAAAAGCCAAATAACAAAAATGAACCTGTGCCAGGACCAAAAAAGCCATCATAAAACCCAAGTACAAATGCTATAATACCGCTCAGCCAGGCTGTTTTGTCCGTCATCCCTGTATAGGTCGAAGTTTCACCCCAATTTTTACGCAGCAAACTATAAATAGTAACCAATACCAAGAGAATGATGACTAAAGGTTTAAGAAAATGCGGTGGGATAAACTGAACGGTATAAACACCTAAAGCCGAGCCGATCAGTGATAAAGGAAATAAAAACTTAATCAGCTTGCAATCTACTTTCCCTGACTTCATAAAAGATAGCACGCTGGTAAAACTGCCCATAACGGATGCCATTTTGTTCGTACCTAAAACAGTAACTGGCGGTAGACCAGTCAACATTAAGGCTGGCACCGATATCAGTCCGCCGCCGCCCACTACCGAATCAATAAAGCACGCAACAAAGCCAGCTCCCATTAGGAAGGCCAGCATGTCAAAACTTAAATTCTCCATATTATAAGCTCCCTTGGTAACACAATGGGGATGGATTTCACCCGTTCGGTGTCCCCCATCCCCCATTATACTCTTACTCTTCTACAATTGTCACCTTGTTCATCTTGTCACCAGGCTTAATTTTATCAACAACATCCATGCCGTCAATAACCTTGCCAAATACAGTGTGAACGCCATCTAAATGAGGCTGTGGTTCGTACACAATGAAAAATTGGCTGCCGCCAGTGTTAGGGCCGCGGTGTGCCATCGATAACGCGCCCCGTTCATGGACGCGAGGATTGCCTTTGGTTTCACACGGAATGGTATAGCCAGGACCACCTGCACCAGAGCCTTGCGGGCATCCGCCCTGGGCTACAAATCCTGGAATGACGCGATGAAAATTCAACCCATTATAAAAACCTTCGTTGATGAGTTTTTCAAAATTAGCTACGGTTTTTGGAGCTTCTTTTTCGAACAGTTCAACAGTAACGGTACCATGATCCATTTCAATAATTGCCTTTTTCATGCTATTAATCCCTCGTTTCTATATAGTCCTCCATATTATACCATAGTCATTATGAAATTATCACCGACCTGCAATTAAAAAAATTCCCCCATTTGATCCAAATACATCGAGTAATCCATCGGATAAACAGGCTCTTGCAAGTCAACGGTCTGTTCGTGTTCATTCCAGACCGCACTGACCGGAAAATATTCGGCAAGCCGGCCTGCATCGATATAAGGCTCACCTGCTAATAACTGAACCGGCAGCTTCCGAATGGAATTACGCACCACACCATTTCCGGCATCCCAATCCAGTTTCTGATCCAAGGCTTTGGCTACTGCCAATATGGGAACTAAAGGCTTATCATTCACAATCTGCACATCATTGCTGATCGTCTTGCCGGCAATTTTAAGAATGGGTACCTGGAGATACAGGCAGTTCTCATTGTTTCGCCACTCCTGCCGTCCACCAAATAATACCGGCAGCTGTTCCACTGCTACATAGACAGTCTGCCCTTTCACGATGCCATTCACAGCTTGAAACTTGCCAGCAAGGGTATGCCTCTGGCTATCCCATAAGACTTTTGTTTGCAGATTATTGGCAACGGCGACTGCCGGCGCATACAGTTGATCATTGATCGAAATCACATATTGATTGATAAGATTGCCATTTACCTTAATTTTGTGGACCTGGGCAAAAGGCACCTGTCGATCAGGAATATCAAGTATGAGCTGCTGCAGCCAGCTGTCATCTGCCAAACCTTCCAAGCCGTATTCTTGAAGCTGGCGTTTAATTTCGACCAGCGTTACGGATTTGTACCCGTAAACATCTGGATAGATGCCGATTGAAGCAACTCCTGTACCGTCAATCTTTAACTTAAATCGCTGATAAGTAATCTCTACAGGCGTGCCCTCAGGTACCAGCTCATAAAGCTCCTCCACAGATTCTTCTTGAAGCCGGATACAGCCGTTTGATACCACTTGACCGATTGACCAGGGAGCATTGGTACCATGAATCCCATAGGTAGGCAAAAACCCCATCCATCGATACCCCAATGGATTGCTGGGGCCTGACGGTACAAAATATTTCTTTCCCGGCGGATACCAGGCGGGATTGATCATTTTATCGGTAATGGTGTACATGCCTAACGGTGACGGTGTTGATACTTTGCCAATTGCAATGGAATATTCCCTGGTGAGCACATCGTTTACATAGTACTCCAGCGTTCTGCTGGGAAGATTAATGATAATTGCTGCTCCGCAATTTGCCTGGACGTTTGTCGGCTTTACCAGTAGCAATACAATCAAAGCCATCGAAACAAAAACATACTTTTTCACTGGCGCTCCCTTCTTTTGTCCAAAATAACAGACATTACACCATATGAAGAGAGACACAACAGTATGTTAGTTCTATGGGTATATATTTTTCCCAGGTTTGCGCAAGTTACGATTCGGATAAAGTAATCTGACTGCGGTAAAACTAGCTAAAGATCAATCCCACCTTGATAAGGAGTGATATACGCTGATAAGATCACTATTCATCTGTTTCATCATGCTGTTCACTTTAACAGCATGCATGCAAGGCCCAGTAAAAAAGCAACCTGTTCCTGCCCCTGAACAGCAACAAGCTCCTTCACCTCAGGCAGCTTTACCGCCTGCTTCTGATTCAAAGGAAGTCATTGACTACGCCAAAAAATTCTCTGGTAAAGCGGGCCTTTATGCAAAAAATCTCAAAACAGGCCAGATCATTAGTTTCAATGCGGACGAAATCTTTGCCACAGCTTCAACCCACAAACTCGTTGTCGCCTTAGCTGTCTATAAGTATATATATCCCGAAGTTCCAGTCGATAAAAAGCGTGAATACGACCAGCTTATCAAGAAAATGATGGTCGTTAGTGACAACCCGGCTTTTTATGAGCTGCTAAACGAAATTGAGCAGCGAAAACCAACTGCCCTCACACAAGTCTTACAAGATCTGAACCTAACAAAAACTCGGATTCACAGTGATGAGGCTTACAACAAATATAGTTATCACAGTGTCACTACCCCTCAGGAAATGGCGATTATCATGGAGACCATTTATAACGAGCAGTATTTAGGCAAGGAAATGTCGGCAATTCTCAAAGAAGAACTGGCTAAGACCATTTATAAAGAAGAAATTCCCCGTCATATGGCAGATAATAAAGTCATGCATAAGGTGGGACAGCTGCCTGATGGCGTTCTGAATGATGTTGGCGTTGTTGATGATGGGAAAGACCAGATTCTAATCAGTGCTTTTTCCAAAACCCAGGAATCTCCGGATTATGCCAGCGATTTTTTGGCTAAGCTGGCAGCAAAAGCCTATGATTCCTTACGCACAAAATAAAAAGAACAGGATTAGCTAATCCAGCTAATCCTGTTCTTTTTATTCGTCAGGGAAATTCTCACGAACAGCAAAAATTTCTTCCTGATGTTCAAAGAATAATTCTACTAACTGAGGATCAAATTTCTTTCCTTTTTGTTCCCATAAATACTCAATAATCTGATCCTTGGTCCAAGAGTTCTTATAAACCCTTTTAGTACCCAACGCATCAAAGACATCGGCTAAAGCAACAATCCGGCTGTATATATTAATCCCTTCAGATTTAAGACCGTGTGGATACCCTGATCCGTCATAGTTTTCGTGGTGCTCGCGGGCAATAAGCGCAGCAGTCTGAAAGAGTGATCGCTTCGAAGATTTAAGCATCTCATAGCCCAGCTCAGCATGGTTTTTCATAATATCAAACTCTTCGTGGGTTAAAATTCCCGGCTTATTCAAAATAGCATCCTGAATAGCCAACTTGCCAAGATCATGCATGGAAGCTGCAATCTTAATCAATTCGGCTTCATACTCAGATAGTCCGTAGCGCAATGCCAAAATGCGTGCTATTTCGCCTACCCGTTTTACATGGTTGCCAGTCTCTGGTGAACGCGACTCGGCAATTTCCCCTAATGTTAAGATACATTCGCGCTGAGTAGCTTCAATTTCCTGATTCAAGTAGATATTATCATAGGCAACCAGAACATTCAGCCTTAGCATCGCTAACAAGTCCTGTGCCCATTCGCTGATTGGTCCAAAGCCTTCTATACAAATAATATTCTCAGGCCCCAAATTGCTCTGGCAATAAAGAATGATCCGGTCATCCTGGTAAATACAGCGGTTTTCCTGATACGCGGCTTGAATGTCCAGGCTTAGTTTGTCTGGAATATTCTCCTGCAATAACTGACCAGTTAACGGCTGATATCGGCCTGTGCCAACAAGAATAACAAACTCTTCGTGGTTTTTCCGTTCAGCGACAAATCCGGACAATTGTGGACAGCTGCCATGAGGTTGAAGACAGGCCAGTAAGGTCAACTGCCGCAAAATTTCTGCAGCAAAGCTTTTTGTAGATTGTATCCGGAAAATCTGGATCGATGAAGTGATGACCTGCTTTAAATCACGACGATTTTCATCAATGGTCTGCAAGTCACGATAGGACCGAAGTGCGGTTACAACAGCAGTCATTAACCGCTGAGTGGTCAGTTCGGTTTTTTCACGATAATCATTAATATCGTATTCAATAGTTACACTTTCTTCAGGAGCTTGACCGGGGTGCCCAGTTCGCAGAATAATCCGCACCATTGAGTTTTTCAAATCTCTGCGAACATAATGAACCAACGACAAGCCAGCGTATTCTTCTTCCATTACCACGTCCAGTAGCATAACGGCAATATCGGGAATCATTTTCAGGATCTCTTTGGCTTGCGCAGCCGAGGTAGCGCTGTGAAATTCCACACGGCGGCCATCAAAAATTAAGCGTTTTAATGTCATTCGGGTTACATCGTGCACATCTTCCTCATCATCCACGATTAAAACCTTCCAGGCAGCATTTCCTTGTGCTAGCTTTGCACTGGTGCGATCATGGCAAAATTTATTACGGTCGTCCTCAAATAGGAATTCATCCACGCTTTCCATCGATTGTCCCCTCTTTCCCGATCGGTAAGTGAATATGAAAAGTTGTTCCCTGACCGAGTTGACTTTCACATTTTATCGTACCATTAAATTGTTGAGTGACTATATTATACACTACATATAAGCCTAAGCCAGTGCCGCCAATCCCACGTTTCGTTGTAAAGAAAGGGTCAAAAATTTTAGCCAGTACATTCTGTTGCATTCCCTTACCATTATCGGAATAGATAAAAAGCAGATGATTGTTCGTACGTTCTACCTTGATGGAAATTCTGCCCTCATCGCCAGGGTCAAAGGCATGAGTCAAAGAGTTCATAACCAGATTGGTAACAATCTGAGCAAATGCGCCAGGATAGCCATCAATCTTTAATTCATCATGACATTCAACACTAACCGTATGCTTGGTTCTTTTAAGTTGTGGCTGCATACTGAGTAGAATCTCAGCCAAATAGCTGTTAATATTAAATTCACGCCGCACTTCACTTGATTGATCTACCGACACCTGCTTAAAGCTGTACACCAGCTTGGCGGCTCGTTCCAAATTCTTCAGTGTGATCGTTACGGCTTCTTCAAGGTCATGCAAGTAGTCAATCAGATCCTGCCGGCGCGGAGCACCGTTTTGGCAAAAATCCTTAAATTGATCTGTGAGTTGTTTGAGATGCGACGCTGCCGTCACACCAACTCCTAACGGGGTATTAATTTCATGAGCTACCCCCGCAACCAAATTACCCAAGGCTGCCATTTTCTCTGACTGTACCAAATGAGCCTGCATGGCTTTCAATTCGTCAAATGCACGTTTTAACTCATCATTGGCATCAGCCAGTTTCTCTTCAATCCGCCGCCGCACCTCAACCTCGTGATGCAGTTCTTCATTGATGGCTTGCAGTTCTTCGTTCATAGCAATCAATTCCTGATTCAGCGATGAAAGCTCCTGGGTTCTATGTTCAACTTTATGCTCCAGATCATCATTAACCCTGCGAAGTTCTTGTTCAGCCCACTTGCGTTCAGTAATATCGTGCCAAACATAGACAATGCAATCTTCGCCGTTGATGGTCATCACTTCGGCCGAATATAAACCAACTCTGATTTCGCCGGACTTTGTACACCAATGCGTCTCATGGTTCTTTAAAAAGCCGTCTTGGCCTAATTTTTCAAAGAGTTGATTCCGTTCTGTGGCACTTAACCACAACCGAAAAGAACGATCAGCACCATCATCCTGAATATAGGCAGACGATGGTTTATCAATAACCTCACCGCGGTCGTAACCGAATGTTTCAAAGAAGGCATCACTGACTTCTATATAATTTCCGTCACTTAGTTTGGCAATACCGACAACATCGGCGCAATTGCGAAAGGCTTTTGAATACTTTTCTTCAGATGCCATCAATGCGGCTTCAGCCCGTTGCCGTTTTCTAATATTAGCGGAAAGAATGATGATGGTAGCAACCAAAACAACCAAGGCAACTGCACCTGTCCAGTAAGCTTCACGGCTAACCCGATAAGAAAAATCAGGCGAATTAAAAATGACAGCACCTTCAGGAAGCTTACGATCAATTAAGTCATGCCGTAACAATTGCTTATAATCAAACATGTAGACATTTCTTACATGCTGCAAGATTTCGATGTCGGCAGGTGCTTCCCCATTTAAAATACGCAAAGCCATTTCGGCAGCAAGCCGCCCCTGATCTTTGCCGCTCACAACCAATCCGCCGATTGCACCGTGATTTAACCCAAAGTCCCAGCCTGTATAGACAGGTACCGAAACAGCCGCAGAAATGATTTCATTGGCACGCTGCAGGTTAACCCCTTCACCGCCCTTAGTCCGCATGCTTCCCACAGCGATCACAAGACTATCTTCCGGCAGTGTATGAATATCGGTAATGCAATCCTCAATATCCGGAAATTCCCTGATCTCAACAGCAACTTGGCGTTTAAATTCCGGCAGCAGCTTTCGTATTAACGCTACATTGGCAATATGAGACGGATCATCCGGTATCCCATAGATCATAATTCGCTTGGTTTTGGGATGCAGCTGCAGGGCAATCTCAAACAATCCTAGAAAATCATTGTCTTCAGCCACTCCAGTAACATCTTTAAATCCCCGAATCATGGACTCATCATAACCATTGACACCACAAAAGATGACTGGAACCCCTGGGAATAACTCATCCCGATTGACTCGGAGAAACTCCAGGGCAGCATTATCGGTAACAATAATCGCCGAAAAAGCGCTATGTGCGAATTTTTCTTTGTATAGCTGCTTTAGCAGCGAGCCTTGCAATAAGCCTGGGCTATGATTTGAATCCATATACTCAATGCGCACTTTAATTTGATTTTCCAGGGGCTTTAGAATGCTATCAAGGCCTTGCTGCTCGGTCTGAGTCCATTCATAGTCAGGACTGTACGAATGCAGCACTAACACCTCGGTACGCCCTTCATTCTGAGCGGTCGCTAGTGATAAGCCAACAGTTAGATTGACTAATAATATGAACAGTAACAACCGACACCCATATTTTGTTTTCATGTTGACACACCCGCCTTGGTTTATAACTTATCAGCAATTTGGGGTCTGCAAATTTCCGCGCTATTCAGATATTGCTAAAATTCTACATAAGCCAACATTTACCCTGCGTCGACAACACAAAAATAAGACGAACTTTAAATAAATTCCATAACTAAATAAAGGTCAAGTCCACGAACCGGACTTGACCCTGTTATAACCGATTACAACCAGGAGCGTTTACGGAAAAAATAAAGTAAAGAACCGGCAACTGCTGCCATCAAGACTAAAATCGCCGGATAACCCCAAACAAACTCCAGCTCAGGCATATACTTAAAATTCATGCCATAGACTCCGGCAATAAAATTAAGCGGAATAAAAATTGTCGATATAATGGTCAATACTTTCATGACTTCATTCAAACGATTGCTAATGCTCGACAGATAAATATCCAGCATACCAGATACCATGTCACGGTACATTTCAATGGTATCAATGACCTGAATGGTATGATCATAAATATCCCGAATATATATCCGGGTTTCAGCAGCAAACATCGGCGAGTCGCCTCGCTGAATAGCATTAATAACCTCCCTGAGCGGCCATACCGATTTACGCATAAACAGTAACTCATTCTTTAATGTATGTATTTCTTTGATTACCAACGGGTCTGGCTTTAAAACCACCCGATCTTCCAACTCTTCAATTTGTTCTCCAAAAAACTCCAAAACCTCGTAGTAATTATCAATAATCGCGTCAATGAGCGCGTAAGCTAAATAGTCTGCTCCCAAAGTACGCATACGGCCGAGTGGACTAAACAGGCGAGCTTTGACAGCATCAAATATTTTACTAGGCAGCTCTTGAAAGGAAATTACATAGTTTACCCCTACGATTAGACTCACCTGTTGGATTTCGGTACTATACCCGTCACTCGCCGGGAGCAGCATTTTAAGCACTAGGTAGGAGTAGTGGTCATGATCTTCAAACTTGGGACGCTGATGGGTATTAACAATATCTTCTAATACCAGCGGGTGAATACCAAAAAATTCACCAATTTGCCCGACAACAGCAACATCATGAACTCCATTGATATTAATCCAACTGATTTGATGATTCAACCCATGCCGCAAAAGCTCAGTAACTCTGGAAAAATGACTTTCAAGAATTGTATCTTTATCATATTCAACTAAACTGAGTGTGGCTTTCTCGTCACGTGTTTCTCCGACATAGACCAGCGTGCCAGGTGACATTCCTTGTTTTCGGGCAATTCCCCTGAAGTTTCTCATAAATACCTCCAGTGTTTAATCAGCCACCAGCTAGTAGCATTTTTCTTATTCCTGAATATTGTAAAGTGAGGTGATGTTATGGCATATTCAATCACGATATCCATCAGTATGAGACGCTTAACGTTATTTAATAACGGTAAACCTATTAAATCATACCCGGTTGGTGTTGGCAAACAATACTCGCCTACGCCCACCGGTCGTTTTACAATAGCGACTAAACGCCAAAATCCTGGTGGACCTTTTGGCGCCATGTGGCTGGGACTGAGTATACCCCATGTAGGCATACATGGTACGAATAATCCATCATCAATTGGCGGCTTTGTATCGAAAGGCTGCATTCGTATGCAAAATCGTGATGTATTAGAGTTGGCTGGCCTCGTCCCCATCGGTACACCAGTGACTATTATTTCATAAGTAAATAACGACATAAAGACTTTTAGGATCGTTTGCTTAACCAGGATGAGAAGCTGCGATCCTTTTTACCATTATTATCGAAAAATTTTCTGGATTTGTCTAGTTTGCAGGGTGTGTAAACCCATATATAGAATAATTATCCTATAAGAAGTATTCAGCATAATAAGAGTGGGAGGATGATCGTTTGAAAACCAGCTGGTTCAATAAACCTCAAGAACAGACACTCCAGGAACTTCAATCCAATCTGTCTGCCGGCCTCTCAACTGAGAAGGCCACTGAGCTCCTTCAAATACATGGCTACAATGAATTAAAAGAAAAAGAGCGCGAAAGCCTCTTTAGTAAATTTATAGGGCAATTTAAAGATTTCCTGGTACTAATCCTAATTGCTGCCAGTATCATATCGGCATTTCTGGGAGAAGCCGTTGATTCAATTGCGATCTTAATCATTGTACTCCTGAATGCCGTACTGGGGATCGTGCAAGAAACAAAAGCAGAAAAAGCACTGGCTGCCTTAAAGCAAATGAGTGCCCCAAACAGTAAAGTGCTTCGCAATGGAACCTTGATCAGTATTCCCGCCCGGGAACTGGTGCCTGGTGATGTCGTACTTGTTGAAGCAGGTGACCGAATTCCTGCCGATCTTAGAATTCTCGAGACCTTTAGTTTAAAAGTCGAAGAAGCTTCACTAACCGGTGAATCAGTACCTGTGGAAAAAACAGCCTCACCGATTGAAGGCGATGTACCGTTAGCGGATAGATACAATATGGCCTTTATGAGCACTTTGGTCACCTATGGCCGTGCTAAAGGTATTGTGGTTGAGACCGGCATGCAAACCGAAATCGGCAAAATTGCCAACATGCTGCAAACTGGTGAAAAGGAAGTAACCCCGCTGCAGAGAAAATTAGCCGATTTCAGCAAAACATTAGGCTTTGCCTGCCTGGCTGTCTGTACGTTAGTTTTCTTCCTTGGCATTTACAATGCTCTACGCGCTGGTAACTTAACAGCTCAAGAACTGCAGCTCATGCTAATGACAGCAATCAGCCTTGCAGTAGCAGCAATCCCCGAAGGCCTTCCAGCAGTTGTTACCATTGTACTGGCCCTTGGAATGCAGCGGATGGCCCGCAAAAACAGCATTATCCGAAAGCTTCATGCCGTAGAGACCTTAGGAAGTATAACGGTAATCTGCTCCGACAAAACCGGCACTCTGACGCAGAATCAAATGACAGTAACCAAAGCTTACGTGAATGGTAAAATGTATGAGTTAAGTGGTGAAGGCTATGACCCTCAAGGCGAAATTCGTCTTAACAATATCCGGGCTGAAATTATCTCCGACCAGGACTTAAGGATGCTGCTGCAAGGAATAATCCTGTGCAATGACGCCAAGCTTATGCTGAACCCGAATACAAAAAACTGGGGAATTGTCGGTGATCCAACAGAAGGCGCTTTATTAACCGCAGCGGCTAAAGCTGGCCTTACCCTAGATATGGTTACCAGCGAATTTCCACGCATAAAGGAATTACCCTTTGACTCAGGCCGTAAAATGATGACAACCATTCATCAGGCAGATCAATCCTACTTAGCCTTCACGAAAGGCGCACCAGATATATTAATCAGCCGTTGTACAGGAATCATGACTGCCGATCAGATTCAGCCTCTCGATGCTGATGAAATTGCAAAGTTCCAAAAAATCAATCATGACTTGGCTGCTCAAGCCTTGCGGGTTTTGGCAGTAGCCTGCCGCCGCTTTCCAGAGATACCGAACGAAACCAGTCCTGATCAAGTTGAAGATGACCTAATATTAATCGGTCTGGTTGGCATGATTGATCCGCCCCGCAGCGAAGCCCGTGAAGCAGTAAGAATTTGTACCACAGCCGGAATCCGCCCCATCATGATTACCGGGGATCATCAAGACACGGCACAGGCTATTGCTTTAGACCTTGGGATTATTAGCAGCAAAGAACAATCCATGACAGGCAAACAAATCGATAATCTGACGCAAAGCGAACTGAGCCAGGCTGTCCAAACCATTAGCGTCTTCGCTCGAGTATCGCCAGAGAATAAAGTAGCCATTGTGGAAGCCTTAAAGGCCAACAATCATATTGTTGCCATGACTGGTGATGGAATTAATGATGCACCTGCCTTAAAGAAAGCTGATATTGGTGTCGCTATGGGTATCACAGGCACTGACGTTACCAAGGAAACAGCTGATATGGTTGTCACTGACGATAATTTTGCCACAATTGTTGCCGCTGTTGAGGAAGGCCGTACTATATTCGCTAATATCCGCAAATTTATTGCCTTCTTATTGTCTTGCAATTTATCAGAGGTATTAGTAATTTTTATTGCGATGCTGTTGGGTTGGCCAATTCCACTGCTCCCCATCCAGCTGCTCTGGGTTAATCTAGTCACCGATGCCTTCCCGGCTCTCGCACTTGGCATGGAGCGAAAAGAAGATGATATCATGAAAACCCCGCCCCGTAATCCCAGTGAGCCGATTATTAACAGACCGGCCTTAACCATGATTATCCTGCAAAGTTTGGCCATCACCGCATCTGTACTAGCTGCCTTCGGCTACGGATACTTTGCCTATGGAGAAAATCTAACGACAGCCCGTACCTTTGCGTTTATTACCCTGATCAATAGCCAACTCCTCTGCGCCTATTCTGCACGCTCCACAAACTACTCAGTATTTAAAACCGGATTATTCTGCAATAAGTATATGAATATGGCAGTAGCCCTATCATTCGTCCTCATGCTGATCGCCGTTGGACCATTCCAGGCTATCTTCAAAACCCAAACATTAGTACTCAACGATTGGCTAGTCATTGCCCTATTATCACCAGTGGCCTTCTTACTAGCAGAGCTAATGAAAATAATTTCATTTAAACAAAAGTAACATAAAAAAACAAGCCGCATAAACGGCTTGTTTTTTTATGGTTATTTATAATTGAATTTGAACACAGTTATGTCACATTTCTACATATATTCCAAACTTTAGCAGGAAAGACTTCAAATTTATGGAATTAAATGTTATATAGTAATTATAGCACAGGTATTTGGTAAGGCTTCTAAGTTTATCGGAAAAGGTGATAATGATGAGTGTCTCTGAGCTATCAATACTTTATCCATTAGCGGCCAGTTTTGCTGTCTTTTTAATATATTGCTATTTGTATATTCAATACCGTCAACTCTATATAGGACTCTGGGCATTTAGTTGGGCCTTATACCTTATTAGATTTGTATTTCTTGATACTCCTTTACATACTGTTACAGGCCTCCCTATGATATTATATATCTTTACTGTTATCTGGGGTAGTCTAATGATGCTTATTGCTACTAGTATTTTTGTTGAGAAACCGCTCAAAAAATACTGGCATTTAGGATCGCTGTTTACGTTTTTACTAACTATTTTCTTGATTTCACTAAATATATCATTTTTTCTGACTGTTTTTCCAGTGTGCCTTTATTTAGCATTTGTATATTGTAAAAATGGGCTTTTATTTATTAGAAGCCTTGATGTCCATGGATTAGGAAAATATATTACGGGAATTTCTTTTATAATATTAGGCTTGCATCTACTGGATCTGCCATTTCTTATCACGGTAGAATGGTTTGCCCCTTGGGGTTTTATAATAGATTCTATTTTTCGCTTTTTAGTAGCAGTAGGTACATTAATTGTCTATTTTGAGAAAACCCGCAACGACTTGGTGATTAAGGAGCAGTATTATCGCTTGCTTGCTGAGAATGCTTCAGACGTAATATATCGTTATAAAATTACTCCTACAAAAGGATTTGAATATATTAGCCCATCGATTTCTAAATTGACAGGATATTATCCAGAAGATTTTTATAAATCAAAGAAACTGATCCTGTCTCTTATTTTCCCAAAAGATCGTCCCATACTAAAGATGTTTATCCGCGATCCTGCATATATTGACCAACTAATCACGTTACGCTTAGTGAAGAAAGATAAATCAATAATCTGGATCGAACAAAAATCAGTTCCATTAACAAATGATTCTGGAGAATGTGTAGGATTTGATTGCATCGTCCGCGATATTACGAGCCGAAAAAATCTCGAACTGGACGTATCGCGCCTGGATAGATTAAATGCCGTAGGACAAATGGCAGCAAGCGTCGCTCATGAAATTAGAAATCCTATGACAACAGTTCGAGGATATATTCAATACTTTGCAAATAAGCATGAATTTATTAGTTATAAGAATCAGTTTGGCCTTATGATTGAAGAACTTGATAGAACTAACCTGATTATAAAAGAATATTTATCACTTAGCCAGCACCGAATCATTGATTTGAAGCCTACCTATTTAAATAATGTCATAGAGGCACTCTATCCACTTATCAAAGCCGATGCAAATGCTGCCAATAAAGATGTAGAACTTTATTTACAACATACGGGCGATCTATACTTGGATGAGAAAGAAATTCGACAGCTTATACTTAATTTGTCCCGCAATGGATTAGAAGCTATGAGGATCGGAGGAATACTCAGAATCTATACTCATAGTGAAAATGATGGTGTCGTACTATCAATTCAAGATGAAGGCATAGGAATACCACCCCATATTTTAGAAAATATCGGCAAACCATTTTTAACAACTAAAGATACTGGAACAGGTTTAGGGTTAGCCATATGTTATCGAATTGCTAACAGGCATCAAGCCAAAATTCAAGTAAACTCTAGTTCTAATGGAACAACATTCTTGATTCACTTTAAGAAATTTGATAAAAAAGCAGATTCAAACTAGTGTAAATTCTATAATTTTTCTACATTTGCTTACCGCCTAAAATAGATCCATTCTATATCAGGCGGTAATTTTATTTAATTAAACTTTTTAAAAGTGCACTCATTCAGAGTGCACTTTTTTTTTGCCTTTTTATAGAAATCTTCCGACAAATTATTGCATGTTTTGATATTTTTCATAGGAAGAACGTTTCACATATGAGAAGAGGTGTCTTATTAGGAGGTGCGATAGGATGACACATTAACCAGCCATCAAAAAATCCAAAATAAAAATTAGGGGGATTAGTTATTATGAACAATGAGCAAGCCAATTCAATCCAAATCCGAATTGCCACTGAAACCTGGGAAAAAGAACGTATTTACCAATTTCGCTATAATATTTTCGTTGAAGAAATGTCAAAGCAATGCCCTGTAGATCACCAAAATAAACAAATGCGTGATGACCTCGATGAAAAAAGCATTCTCCTGTATGCCGAGTGCGAATCAGAAATAGTTGGTACATCTCGAATCACAATTGCCAAGCCAGATGACTTTCCTAAATGGCTTTCAAACATATTCGCTTTACAGAAGTTTAAAGACATGCTTGGAATTAATTCAGAAATAGGCTTTTCGACCAAAGTTGCTATTGCGCCAGCCTATCGAGGTTCAACGGTAATGTATCAGCTTATCGCTGAACATTTTAAAATTTTTCAACAAAATAATATTATTGTTTCATTTAGTGGGAGTAATCCTCATTTAATTCCTATGTATGAACGAATTGGATATCGTCGATTTACTACTAATTTTAGTGAACCTGGTCATGGTCTTCTTATCCCATTCGTAATCATATTAGATGATCTCGATTATCTTAAGGCAGTTCATTCACCTCTATATCGTCTTATAGACAAAAAACCACACAAATCTATAGTAAATGAATCTTTTAGGCAAGTCTTCCCCGACACAAAACACTATATCAATACTCAACTTGTTCGTAAAGAAGATTTATGGACACACCTGCAAACCACCTTTGACGGGACAACGCAAACTGATATTAACTTACTAAGTAAATTAACTGAAAAAGAACGTCTATCTTTTTTCAAACTTGGAGCAATATTCTCGTGCACAAAAGGTGATTGCCTCCTAAGCTTCAACGAAGTTAGTAATGGAGTTTACTTCTTACTATCAGGTTCAATTGTGGCAGAATCAAGAAAAGAAGCTAAATTGTTACAACCTGGCCAATATTTTGGTAATGGTTTAGTTTATCAAAAACCGAGCTCACAGCAAATCACTGCATTAAAATTATCTGAAGTATTCATAATTCCACGTCAAGCATTTGATAAATACAAACAGCTTCATCCTACTACTGCAGCCAAAATTATCAATGGTATTGATAACGCTGAAAAAGCAGAATTGTCACATCAATACCAAAATTCTCCTAATTTTATGGAGGAATCAATATGAAAAAAGATATTGACCTATTATTGATAAACAGCTTTGCACCAAGACAAAGAATTGTTTCCGATGCGGCTTTGGAAAATAGTTTAGCAATCATCCGAACCTATCTGGTAGACAAAGGATACCAAGTTGATATCCTTGATGAGCAAAGAGTCTCGGGGGCTGAACAGGGTGTTCCTCATTGGTGCCTAACGCTACTACGATTATTTACCAATCTACAACTAATCGCCTACAGTAAAGTTAAAATACTTGCGTTACTTCTTATCATCCTGGCGTGGCCGTTACAAAGTCTCGCATTATTCTATCGCAAATCCTATATGGATCAGTTGATTAACAATATCGCAAATCAAGTAAAAGCACACAACATCCCAGTTGTCGGGATTAAAGTCTGGAACGGCGATGCTTATACTTGGAGTATTCAGCTAGCAGATAAGATTAAGCAGTTAGCACCCGAAACTACAGTAATTGCGGGGGGACCTCAAGCAAAGGTATATGGAGAAAAGGTACTTGATGTAACCGCCTTCGATTTAATCATTATGGGCCCTGGTGAAGAAATGTTGGCCTCCCTACTCCAGCTACGCAAAACTTCACTCAGCAAGCAGCATTTCTTAGATAGTGTTCACACTCAACTTAGTCCGAATCGATTGATCTGCACAGGAAACTATGATCAATCTGGCAAATTCAAGTTAAATACATTTACAGTCCCCAATTATACCTTGGCGGATCTAGAAGATAAAATTCTCTTCCATACACTAGTTGATGGATTAGGCTGCTCTTGGAATCAATGCAACTTTTGCTCCCACACCAGACAAAATATGAGTTATTTGCCTAGACCAGTAAATGAAATAAAAGCGGAAATGCTCGCAATGTCGTTGCAGGGAATTTCTTTTTTTCGCTTTAGCAGTTCCGAAACACCGATTAAGCATGGTACAGCTATCGCTCAAATGATTCTGGATAATAATATCTCGGTCAACTACTCAATGTTTGTCCGGGCAGGCAAAGTAACCAAAGAAACCTATGATGCTTATTGCTTAATGATCAAATCTGGCCTTAAGGCGGTATTTATGGGTGGTGAGACCGGCCACGATGCAATCAATGCCACAGTAATGAATAAAGGTATCACCAAGAAGAATATCATTGATACCATTCAATGCATCAAATTAGCATCTGCTGAGGTCGGAATACCCTGCAAGATCGGCTTATCAATGATTTATCCAACTCCGGTCATTGAGGGAGTGACTCTTCAAGACGTTTTTGATGCAAATATCAGTTTAATCGAAGACTCACTTCCTGACACAGTGATTATCAATCCACCTGGAGTTCTTCCTGGCACAGCCTGGTTTGACCAAGCTGAGAAGTTTGGATTCAAAATCGCCGATGACTTTGTCGTCAATTTAATGCACTACGAATACTCGATGTACAAACCAGTTCATGCCTGGAAAAAGCTCGACTTTTCATTGAATGGAAAAGATATGTACAGCATCCTTGCTGAAACTGGCCGCATGCATAAAGCAGTTGAAGCTCTGCACATTCCGATCGGCATTTCTGACGAATATCTAATGATGCTAACAGCAATTGGACAAGGTTCCAAGACAGATTTATTGCTGTTTAAGAAACATTCCCTGATTGATATCATGACAGGATCGTCCAGCTACATTAAACAGATTGTTGAAAAGATCAATCACTATAGCCGTATGGTGGCGGCTTCAAACAACAACCTTCACTAATTCAAAAGAAGCATCCGAATAAACTCCGGATGCTTCTTTCAATTAATATCATTCTGCCAATTTTTTCACAAACTCTTCAGGCGTAGGCAGCTTATCTACAGCCCACCAGGGAGAATACTCACTCAGCTGATGATAGCTATAATTGCCAGTTGCCACGGCGATTGTCTTTGCACCGATTGTTTTGCCACAGTTGATATCATTAGGAGTATCGCCAATGACATAGACATCTTCCATTGTAACCTCTGGATAGAGCTTGGCAACTGTGCTTAACGCAGTTCTCGCGATATCATTGCGTTCTATTTGATGTCCGCAAAATGCACTGGCATCAAAATTAAAATACTGAGCCAAATCGTAAAAGTTGAGTTTTATTTCTGAGCCACAGCGGCTATTGCCGGTCAGCAAAAGGCAAACATAGTCCTTATTGCCCTGCAGATGCGCCAGAATTTCTTTTACTGAAGGCAAAATAAAGCCTTTTCGCTCGGCCAAATGAGCTGGCAGCAATTCCTCATAACGCTTGGTAAGTTTGCTAATATCCTGACTGGAAGCTTGTCCATCCTGAATAGCTGCAATAACCTGAGCGGCAATATGGTTATCGGTCATACCACTGGTTGCAACCTTGGAGTAATCTATTTCCCGGCAATAAATTTCAGCAACAGCTTGCTCAAAAGCAAATAAGCCCGCCTTAGCAGTTCTAATCAGCGTGCCATCAATATCCCAAAATAAAATCTTCAAATTAAACCCGCCCCCTTATAAGCCTATGATAACATTTTCCAATACCACTTAGCCAATTTCCTGATTAAAAATAACAAGCTGCTTGCAATAAATTGCCTATTAAACGCCACACAGCATATTTATAATATAACCCAAAGAGCCAGAAGCAATGATGATTGCTTCCGGCTCATTTTTTTCGTAATAATAGGCCAGAGCAAATTACTGCGCTGCTCCAGCCGCCTTTGTTCCCATGCTGCCGCCCTCATAGGCTCGTAAATTACTTTCGGCTGTCGTAATACTCTGAGACAAACTAGCCTCATCTTCAATCTTACGTACATCAACAATGACTTCCATTTTTGAACAACCCGCTCCCGTATAGACTCCTTTTATCGGTACAATATCAGAATAGTCCCGGCCATGTCCTAATTTTACATAACGCCAATTCATGGTTCCATTATTCGTGGGATCAAAACCCAGCCAGCCAATACCTGGAATAAAGGCTTCAACCCAAGCATGCGAGGCCTGTTTGAAATCAGCATGCCCACCTTGTAAATCACCAACAAAATGATATCCACTAATATATCGAGCTGGGATTCCCTGCGCACGGCATATTGCCAGCATCAGATGCGCAAAATCCTGGCACACACCGTGTTTCAAGCTCAATGTGTCTTTAGCAGTTGTTGCAACATTGGTAGTTCCCGGTTGATACGAAAAATCTTGATAAATCCGTTCGGTAACGCCCCGTACGGTGTTATAAACACTGCCGACCTTGGTGATATGAGCAATTTGACCGGCATATTGCCTCACTTGATCACTTAAATCAACATAGGGTGTAGCCAGAAGAAATTCAGCATAACGATTTTTAAAGCGAGAGTCCCGTAAAATAGCAAGTTCGTCAGGTAACGGCAGACCACTTTCAGACTGTGGGTCTTGCTCCTGGGTAACCACAATAGAGTGAGTCTTGATCGTAAGCTGTTTATGGGGCTTGCTGACCGAGAATGAATAAACACGATTACCAAAAAAATCCTCGTAGGAAAACAAGCCGGCTAATGGCTCAGTCGTAATTGAATGGTGATAGCAGGCCTGCCGGTAATTGGTACGAGGAGTTAAACGGACTTCGTTAATGCTGTCAGTAACCTCTTCGATATAACGATAACGTGTAGTATGATTGATCTCCAATTTCATGCCAACTAAACCTCCTCGCAGAAAAAGCTCTTGGAAAACTCCCTGCCTAACTGATTATAGGAAACCAATAGATTCTGCAGAAAAGCTTCCATCTGAGTCGTATCTGTCAGATCATCGCTAAAATCCAGCAGCCAACCTTGCAGCTTTTTTACTGTGCGAAATGGTTTACTAGCACTGATTTCAAAATCCTTTTCACTCATTTTCATCACTGTAAGATGCTGTTCCAGCATCAAGAGCGAAAACAATACTGATCGGGGAAATACTTCATTGACCATTAAGAAATTGAATACCTTGGCCAACTGCATATCTGCTGCGTGAAATTTGCGAAAGCCTTCCAAGCCATCCACCGATTTGAGGCCGGTAACCAGAAATTGATAGCTGACCGCAGGCTCTGTATTCCGCGCGATTTTCTGATACTGATCTACAATCATGTGTAATATTCTAACCATATTTTCGGCTCGCTCTACATAGCGGCCGCAATTGAACATATGCCATTCGGATTGTCTTAACATACTCGAATCAGCAATTCCGTAAAACAGTGCAGTCCGCTCTTTAATCTGCTGATAAAATAAATAGGGCGTTGTAGCTGCGAAACTAGCACTATCCTGCCCATTTAGCCAATGGTAGGTATCATTAACCGATTCCCATAAGAAATCAGGAATTCTTTCACGAACCGAGCGGGCATTCTGCCGGGCTTTGGCTAGGCAGCTGACAATAGAATTAGGCTGCTTGGCATCAAGCGTTAAATAAAACAAGATCCCTTGTTCACCGCTCAAATCAGTTCGCTCGGCATACCCCTGGGATTCTCCCAGGATGGTGAGTAATTGCTCCCAATGCCTTTGCCGTTCAAGCTCACAACCCGACCACTCATGGTAATCATGAAAACACGTATTAATCAGGCGGGTATGATTTTCTATCCTCTCCATATACCGCCCCAGCCAATAGATGGTTTCGGCAACACGGCTCATCATAGTAACTCCCCCATATCTCAAATTCAGCCTAGTTTAAAACCACTAATGCCAGGTGAGCATCGCCTTAGTGATCTTTATTCCAATACCCAGGTATCTTTACTGCCACCGCCCTGCGAGGAATTAACAACCAGCGAGCCATGCTTTAAGGCAACGCGAGTTAACCCCCCAGGGACAACATGAACGGTTTGATCAGCTCCCATAACCGCATACGGTCTTAGATCAACATGACGAGGAGCCATTCCGTTATTGGTAATGCAAGGAACCCGAGATAAGCGAATAGTAGGTTGAGCAATATAGCGTTCCGGTGTCTGTCTAATCTTTGCAGCAAAAGCAGCTCTTTCTTGTTCATCGGCATGAGGTCCGATCAACATGCCATAGCCCCCCGACAAGGAAGTCTCTTTCACGACCATCTTAGGCAAATTAGCCAGCACATATTCCCGCTGTCCGGCATTTTCCACCAGATAGGTCGGTACATTTTGCAAAATAGGTTTTTCGGCTAAATAATAGCGAATGATATCAGGAACAAACGAATAGATGGCTTTATCGTCTGCAACACCGGTACCTGGCGCATTAGCGATGGCTACATTGCCTGCCCGATAAGCACTCATTAAGCCTGGTACACCAATCACCGAATCAGAGCGGAAACACACTGGATCTAAATAGTCATCATCAATACGTCGATAGATAACATCCACCTGCTGCAAGCCCTGCATGGTCTTGATATAGACCTTATGATTCATAATTTTGAGATCCTGACCCTCGACTAAATCAATGCCCATTTCTCTGGCTAAAAAGGTATGTTCAAAATACGCCGAATTGTAACTGCCAGGTGTCAACAGCACCACCCGGGGATTGGCTTTATTATCCGGTGCCAGGCTCCGCAGGCCGGCTAGAAACTGATTAAGCCCCCGGGATAAGCTGCGGATATTGTATTGCGTGAATAATTCAGGGAACAACTGCCGCATGAGCATCCGGTTTTTGTATAGATAAGATATCCCGGAAGGAGTCCGCAGGTTATCTTCTAAAACAAAATAGCTGCCTTGTTCATCCCGAATCAGGTCAATTCCGGAAAATGGGACATAGACATCGCCAGGTACATCCATATGCATCATTTCCGGCCGAAAATAATCATTGGCGACAATCATACTGCGCGGTACAATACCATCTTTTAGAATCCGCTGTTCATGATAAATATCACGCAGAAAACAATTAATGGCTTTTACCCGTTGAATAACACCGCTTTCAATAACCTCCCATTCCCTGGCTGGTAAAATCCTAGGGATAGGATCAAAAGGGATGGTACGTTCAAGCATCTCCTGAGCATCACCGCCATAAAGCGTAAAGGTAATTCCCTGTTTAATCATTTGCCGGCATATGGCTTGATGGCGATCCGTCAATTGTAGCGAATTCATCTGTGACAATCGCGAATAAACGCCGGAATAATGAGCTCGCACACTTCCACTGCCGTCAAACATCTCATCATAATATTCAGGAGAAAAGGAATAGTCACTGAACATACGTTTCACCCCTTGCTGCTTTTTACTTGCAATTCGCAACCCGCACTATATACAATTATGCACCAACAATTTTTAACATGTGGCGAATCTAGCAAAGTCTAAAAAAATCGTAGTAGCCCGTACATGAAAATAAAAAAACTTCACAAAGCACGCTGCTTTGTGAAGTCGACTATGACTCAACTTGCAAAAATATTGATATCAAAAGCTTACTTGACTGACACTTATTTGTCAAGAAAACTTCCTGTTAAAAATGGGCGCCGCCGCCGCTAGCAGTTATTTTACCCTGAATAGTCACTTCGTCGATAGACCGGTAAACGATATCTAGCATATGGTTAATTTCTGCAATTGTACTGCATAATGGCGGCATAAAGACAACGACATCCCCCACAGGACGAATGAATACACCATACTCACGGGCTTTTATACAAACTTTTGCTCCAGTCGTTTGATCCCAGGGATAAGGCTGCTTAGCTGTCTTATCCTGCATCAACTCGATACCAGCGATCATACCGCATTGACGGGCATCGCCAACATGTTCCTGTTCACCAATCATAGCAAGCTTTGTACGAATTGCTGCGATTTTAGGCTCAAGACCTTCAATCACCTGCTCATCGGCGAATATTTTCAAACTAGCTAGTGCAGCAGCACAGCCTAATTGATTGGCCGTATAAGAGTGTCCATGATAAAACGTCCTTTTGTCAGCCATATCGCCTAAAAATGCTTGATAAATCTCATCCGTGGTTAACGTAGCTGCCAGCGGCAGGTAGCCACCGGTAATTCCTTTTGACAGGCACATCAGATCAGGGCGAACTTGCTCATGCTCACAGGCAAACAACTTTCCTGTACGGCCAAAACCAGTTGCAACTTCGTCAGCAATGAGCAAAACGTTGTACTTCTGGGTTATCTCTCTCACTTTAGCTAAATACCCCGGCGGCGACATCAGCATGCCAGCAGCTGCCTGGACTAATGGCTCGATAACCAGCGCAGCAATTTCTTCATGCTTTGCAGCCAATAGTTCCTCCAATGCTTGGGCGCATGCCAACCCGCATTGTTCAGGACTATCGGCCAGTTTACAGTGATAACAGGATGGCGATGGTACATGAAACGGTTCAAACAGCAACGGCTTGAACACCCGGTGGAATAAATCAATACCACCCACGCTCACGGTACCCACTGTATCGCCATGATAAGCTTGCTCTAAAGCAACAAACCGCTTCTTATCCGGCTTGCCTTTATGCTGCCAGTATTGAAAGGCCATCTTGATGGCAACCTCTACCGCTGTGGAGCCATCATCAGAATAAAATACTTTATTTAACCCTTCAGGAGCCACCTTTACCAATTGTTCAGCATATTCAGCAGCCGGAACATTAGCCAAGCCTAATGCCGTACTATGGGCGACCTTCCCCAGCTGATTCATAATAGCCTGATCAATTTCAGCCCGTCGATGACCGTGAATGTTGACCCATAAAGAAGATACCGCATCATAATACTCGCGGCCATCAGTATCCGTTAATTTTATTCCGCTTGCATCAGTGATCACGGTTTGTGAACTCTCCAGCCAGCCTTTCATTTGAGTAAATGGGTGCCATACATACTGCTTATCCTTACGCTCAAATTCGCTCATTGTCCTACCTCCATAGCCTCAATCAGCCTGTCGATATCTAAGTGCTGCTCGGCTAATTCAGCCAGTCCTTCTACACGTGCCTCAGGAACACTAATTGAAGTTGTTACCGGGAATTTGCCCAATATCGGCAATCCGGTCAAACGCTCAATATAATCAATGTTGCTTTGCTCTAAAACGCCGGCCTGATCTTGATTCCAACGGTTTATTACAATACCGGCAAGCTTAATCCCGCGCTGTTTCGCATATTCAACAGTCAGTACGGTATGATTGATGGTTCCTAAATTGGGTCTGGTAACAATAACTGCCGGCAAACCTAATTCAGCCATCATATCGGCAACCAGATAATCTTCCCATAAGGGAGCTATGATCCCGCCAACACCTTCTACCAACACGTTATCAAACATCTCTGCACTATACCGACAGCTTGAGATGACCTCCGGCATATCAATACTCACACCGGTCTGCATGGCCGCAACGGCCGGAGTTAATGCCAATTGCAGGCAAACGGTATTGACAAGTGCCCGTTTGTCTTCAGCCAGACCGGCTGCTTTCATTAGAAACGTGGCATCTTCGGCCACTAACTGTCCCTGTTTGTTCGCAACACCGCCTGATGCCAATGGTTTGACAACACCGATGTTGATACCGCGGGCTTTAAGCGCCGCTGCAATCGCACCAGTAATGACTGTTTTGCCAACTTCAGTGTCTGTTGCTGTTATAAATAAACCTTTCATCCGTTGTCACCTCTTAAAATTCCTATCCGTTTAGCAGCCAGGGCAATTTTCTCAATGGCCTGAGTCAGCTCTTGTTGATGATGAGCCGCCGAGACTGTAATCCTCAATCGGCTCTGTCCTACCGGAACAGTTGGCGGTCTGATCGCCGTAATAATTAATCCAGCTTGCCGCAGCTCTTTGGCTAGCGTTATCGCCGTTGCAGCTTCTCCCACAACGACGGGAATGATGGGCGTCTCGCCCTGATCGACAGTAAGTCCGGCTGCAATCAAGCCATTGCGCATAAACCTTGCATTTTCTGATAATCGCTCAACGATTTCCGGATTGCATGCAATGATATTCAGCGCAGCCCGGGCCGCCGCAACGGTCGCTGGTGCTAATGCAGTGGAAAATATATAGCTGCGAGCTTTGTTGATCAGGTATTCAATCAATGGTCGGCTGCCAGCAACATAACCACCTTCAGCCCCAACCGCTTTACTGAGCGTTCCCATTTGGATGTGCACACGATCTTTTAACCCAAAATGGGCAGCAGTACCGCGGCCGTGGCCAAGTACTCCAGTTGCATGCGCATCATCCACCATCACCATAGCACCGTATTTTTCGGCTAATTCCGTGATATCTGCAAGCGGAGCAATATCACCATCCATGCTGAAAACACCATCTACCACAATTAATTTTCGCCCGGTACAGGGATTTTGTGCCAAACACTGCGCTAAATGATTCATATCAGAATGACGAAACACCACAATTCGTGATTTAGCTAAGCGACAGCCGTCAATAATACTTGCATGGTTCAGTTCATCACTAAAGACAATATCTTCAGGCCCCATCAAGGCACTGATTGTGCCGACATTGGCCATATAGCCGGTATTAAAAACAACAGCAGCGTCAACACCCTTAAATGCAGCCAATTCATTTTCCAAGCAAGTATAGTCAGGATGAGTTCCCGTCGTTAGGCGTGCACCGCCCGAACCGGTCCCATACCGGCAGATAGCTTCACAGGCCGCTTGCTGCACACTGACATGATGCGTCAAGCCAAGATAATTATTTGAAGCAAGCATCAAATAGTTTTTGTCCTCACATTTGACATGGGTTGCATCCACTGGTTCATAAGTAAATGTTTGACGGTATAAATCTTTTTGTTTTACTGCCATCAGATAGTCTTGTAAAAAATCCATTTATTCCGCCTCCTCTGGCGCGACCACCAATACAGGCTGGCTTTCTAAATAAGTCGTTAATTCTTCCATGCTTGTACCTGGTTGGACAAAAAACAGCCGCCCCCCATGCGGGCTGCCGTACGGCTTAAGCCAGGGAAAGCGAATATAGCCGGCAGCAGAAGCTACATAACCAGCCGTATACTCAGGATCATCCGACCAGCAAAGTTCAGCAATAACGCCTTGGGCTGACACCACTTTAGTAGCCAGCACAACGGCCTCACGAATATGAACATTGCCAAAGCCCTGACTGGCCAACCACTGGGTAAACCCTGAATCATCAGCAATATCCATGCGGGATACCCGAATCCCGCGTGCAGCAGTATGATCCAGCCGTTTTCCCGTTTCAGCACAAATCAGCATGGCCCCGCGCATACTATCATCAAGCTTTAGCAGTTGCTCCATTCCTGCTTCAACAGCCTTTGCCTGTACACCGGCTCCAACTAAAGCAGCTTTCGCTGCTAAGCGTCCTGATTCAACATCAGCAACATCAATGGTGGTAATTGGTAAAAGCTTCAGCCTGCGAACAGATTGTTCAGCAACTGTTTCAATGGTTATATTAATAAAATCGACCTGTCCACGGGTGTGAGAAAAAGCACGCGTTAACATCGCCTGAGTCAAATCAGCAATTTGCTCCTGATTCACTAATCGCTCGGCTCCAGAAATATGCCTTCCTCCAGCCTCATGGGAAGCTCCCTGAGCAGCTCTCATTCTAACGCTGTAAAGCATTGACCAGTACCTTCTCAGTTTGAGTCTTTACTTTCTTAAGCATGAGCGTCAGCGGCCAGGCAGCTACAGCCGTATAGACCATTCCAGGAATTGCAGCCATCAGCAACGGAATCACAGCTTTACCAAGCAGCCCGCCCATCGCCAATCTGGCTGTTGCTGACCCAATTGGACCAGCGATTGCCACAACTGGCCAAGAGGTGCCTAAAACACCCAAAACGCCCCCGACAGTGACTCTAAAGACCATGGCAATAAACACATTGAGTAAATTTTGGGTACCCAATACTAAACCAATCACACTTGATAATATTCCAGCAATGATATACTTTGCGAAACCAAAAACTGCACAAATGGCTACCGCCAAAGGAGCCGACAATTGAAACTCAGTGCCAGGAAGCAAACCTGGCAGTTTAACTGCCCCGGTAACAGTAATCAGGGCTGCCAATAATCCAATCTCCGTAATCCACCGTGTTTTATTCGGCATATTCGTTCCTCCTATTTTACCGTTGGTTAACCAATTTAATTATAATGGTTAACTATGTAGTCAAATAAATGGTTAACAGCTACGCTAAAATCTGTTAACATTGTTAATTATAGCTCAATTGACTGGTTGAGTAAATATTAAAGGTTTGTAATTCTTGTTATGAATTGCATTTATTCCTTTTAGCTATTCGTAAAATATGGTATCATAACAGAAAACCTAGTGAATACTTGTATTGTTTAGCATGCCTTAGCATCACGATGAGGAGATGGCAAAAAGATGGACGTACGACATTTGACGTATTTTATTGAAGTTGCTCGTCACCGCAGCTTTACCAAAGCTGCACAGGCCTTGCATATCACTCAGCCTTCAATAAGCAAAATGGTTAAAATATTGGAAGAAGAGCTAGGAGTAACCTTATTTAATCGGACAGCCAAACAAGCCGAGTTAACAGACGCCGGTAAAGCTGTCTTACGACAGGCGCAGCAAATCGTTCATTCTGTCAATAATCTTACGTCAGAATTGTCTGATGTAATTAATATAAAAAGAGGGAATATTATTATTGGTCTTCCACCAATGGTAGGAGTCAGTTTCTTTCCTAGTGTTATTGGCGACTTTAATCATTTATATCCCCAGATTACGCAAAAATTAATTGAAGTTGGTTCTAAACAGGTCGAACATGGCGTCGAAGATGGCAGCTTGGATATTGGCGTCGTCGCCTTGCCTGTGAAAAACGAACTATTTAATATGTTTTCTTTTGTCAAAGAACCCTTGCGGCTGATTGTCTATCCCGAACATCCATTAGCCAACAAAGAACTTGTCCACTTCTCCGAATTAAAACAAGACCACTTTGTTTTATTCCGCGAAGATTTTACGATTCGTGACCGGATTCTGGAACGCTGCAGCCAAAATGGCTTTTATCCGAAGATTGTCTGTGAAAGCTCTCAATGGGATTTCATTGCCGAGATGGTTGCCGCCAAATTAGGAATTGCCTTGCTGCCTGATACCATTACCAAAGAATTGCCCCCATCGCGTATTAAGACCCTTACATTAGCTCCACCGGAAATTCCTTGGCATCTGGCAATTATCTGGCGCAAAGACAAATATCTATCCTTTGCGGCCAGGGAATGGTTAAAATTCACGAGTACACGCTTTGGTGTTAATTTTGATTTGAAAAGTTGACTAGCCGCCTAAGTTATGCTACACTTAATTCAAATAAAATATTATTCCTTACAAGGGGAGTAGCTGTACAGCAACTGTCGTCATTACGGGATTATATCCCCGGCACTGCTGGCAATCTAAATTTGCAAGCCAGACCTTGTCTCTACATGGAGACGAGGTCTTTTTATTTTATAATATTTAACTCGCGAGGTGAATGGTTTAACAGTTAACGAAGCAATACTAAAATAATCTGCAAAATTTTAGTTTCTTACTCATTAAAAAATTTTGCATTACATTGAATTAAAGGAGATCTCTCACATGTTCGAATTACTAAATTTCAGCCCAGACTGGTTTGTAGCTTTAGGCAGTATTTTACTGTTGGACTTAATATTAAGTGGTGATAATGCTATAATTATAGCGCTGGCTTGTAAAGATTTACCGTCTCAGCTTCGCAAAAAAGCAATTTTTTGGGGTACTCTCGGGGCAGTCGGATTAAGGGTAACACTGACTTTGGTGGCCGCCCGCCTGCTGGAAATCCCTTATTTGCAATTTATCGGCGGAATTGCCTTGGTGTGGATAGCAATTAAATTGCTTTCTAAAGAATCGAAAGATGTCCATTGCGATGAGTCGGCCAACCTGGCTTCTTCGATAAAAACTATTTTAGTTGCTGATCTTGTCATGAGCTTAGACAATGTGCTCTCACTAGCGGCAGTTGCTCAAACTGTTCCTTCCGGCAAATATTCGTTACTGCTCATTGGCTTGTTAGCCAGCATTCCATTAGTGGTTTGGGGCTCGCAGATATTCCTGAAGCTTATGTCTAAATTTCCAATTATTATTTATTTCGGTGCCGGTATCCTTGGTTATGCGGCCGCCGAGATGATTATTGCTGATAAGATTATTGGCCAAATGGTTCATCGTTATGACGTCTATCTTCAAGTCATCTTAACCCTTGGCGTCATCATAGCCGGTCATTTACTGAAATCCCATGCAAAAAACAATCCTGAACCCACTGAAAATTAATTAGGAGGGATATTATGAATACTTTAAAAACCACTGTGTTGCTGGCCGCTTTAACGGGTCTGCTGGTTGCCGTCGGTGGTGCCTTTGGCGGCAAATCTGGAGCCACTTTGATGCTCCTCATCTCATTAGCCATGAACTTCGGCAGTTACTGGTTCAGCGACAAAATTGTTCTCAAGATGTACAACGCCCGGCCTGTCGGCCCAGATCAAGCGCCTGATCTCTACAAGATGGTCTCCGGTCTGGTAGAGCGCGCGAAAATGCCAATGCCAAGAGTGTATATTATCGACACGGATGTGCCTAATGCATTTGCAACTGGTCGTAATCCGGAAAACGGCGTAGTGGCTGTTACAACCGGAATTATGAGAGCCCTTAATTATGCTGAGCTTGAAGGCGTTGTTGCCCATGAATTAGCTCACATCAAAAATCGTGATACATTAATCAGCACCGTTGTAGCCTCCATTGCGGGTGTAATTTCCTGGATTGGAACCATGGCTCAGTGGGCTGCAATTTTTGGCACCAACCGTGATGACGAAGAGGGCGGCGGTATCGCCGGATTCATCTTCACTGTTATCGTCGCTCCATTAGCCGCTACCTTGATTCAGCTTGGTATTTCTCGCTCCCGTGAATTCCAGGCTGACCAAACCGGCGGTCAAATTTCCGGTAACCCGCTGGCATTAGCCAGTGCCTTACAGAAAATTGAACATTATGCCAAACATGCGGTTATGCAGCAAGCCACGCCGGCAACTTCCCATATGTTCATCATCAACCCTTTAAGTGGGGTTCGCGGAACATTAAGCAACCTATTTAGCACTCACCCGGCAACTGCTCAGCGGGTAGCTAAACTGCAAGAACTTGCAAAAAGATAGTAAAAAACCTCACTCCAAACGGAGTGAGGTTTTTTTACTATACGATTGCCGAATATTATTTACAAAACTCAGTTGAAAACTTCCGCCAGTCTCCTGAACTTATGAGTATCCCTTGCGCCTTCATGACAGCTTCTTTATCAGCCGGGCATTGATAGACCCAAGCATTATAAGTCAAGCCTGCCAGGTCAGTTGCTAGTGCTAGAGTTCGCTCATAAAAATTATTGTCATGACCGTGACCATAATATTCCTCAAGCTCATCCAGTTGTGACAAGGCTTCCTGCTCATCACAACATTGAACTAACTCCCCGTAAACCTGGCTGTTGCCGGCAAATAGCATTGGATAGCCTTCCGGCAAGTACCAAATTTGTCCTTGGACGGCAGCAGAACGTAATGAAAGGATATAGGGTTCAAGAATAGAGTGATTGCTGCAACCACGCATCAGTGTCCCATAGACAAAAAGATAACCCATCACGATCACTCCCAGCTGTATTTTCCAAGGACAGCATTCAGCACATAGCCAGGCTGTCACTTTTTATCTTTGCTTAATTTCACGCGCCAGGCGCATTCCATTTAACGTAACGACTAAAGACGTTCCCATATCAGCAATAACTGCCAGCCACAAATTAGCCGCACCAGCCATAGTTATCATGATGAAGATGGCTTTAATCACAATGGATAACGCAATATTTTGCTTGATAATGGCCAGCGTCTTGCGGCTAAGCTGCATCAGATAACTGACTTTGCTAAGATCATCAGACATCAGGGCGACATCGGCAGTTTCCAAAGCCACATCCGACCCCTGAACGCCCATCGCAATTCCCACATTGGCTACTGCCAGTGCAGGAGCATCATTGACGCCATCGCCAACCATTGCCACACCGCCATATTTTTCACCAAATTCCTTAATTAAGGCAACCTTATCCTGTGGTAATAATTCGCCATAATAACGATCGATACCAAGCTGTCCGGCAATATTTCGCGCCACTTGCTCATTATCGCCAGTCAGAATGATTAACTCTTGCACCCCGGAAGCTTTTAGCGCTTGGACCGCAGCCACACTGTTAGGACGCAGCGTATCGGCTACAGCAATCATGCCATAAATTTCACTGACACTGCCAACAAGCATCACGGTTTTGCCCTGGCTTTCCAAGGCAAGCACCTGATCTTGATAAGCCGCAAATTGTTCATTCATTTCACTAAATAAGCGATAGTTGCCAATATAAACGGTTTGCCCCTGAATATCAGCCTGAACCCCTTTGCCCAGAACTGCTTTAAAGTTAGATGTTGACGGTAAGGTAAGCCCACGTGCTTTTTCAAAAATGGCTTGTGCAATCGGATGCTCTGACAGCCTTTCAATCGCACCCGCCGCTGACAGCAACTGCTCTGTAGTATAAGGAGCAGCCGCCACAACATCAGTCACTTCTGGCCGGCCATTTGTTAATGTACCGGTTTTATCAAACGCAATGGCTTTTAATTGCCCGATTTCTTCCAGGTAAGCACCGCCCTTGATTAGCACACCCCGCCGTGAGGCATTGCCAATGGCTGATACGATGGAAACTGGCGTAGAAATAACCAATGCACAAGGGCAGGCTATTACCAATAACACCAATGCCCGGTATAACCAGGCTTGAAAATTCTGCTCAAACATGAGCCATGGGATTAAAGCAATTACCACTGCACTGACAATGATCACTGGTGTATAATAAGCAGCAAACTTATCGACAAACTGCTGGGATGGTGCTTTCTGAGCCTGCGCTTCTTCCACTAATTTGAGAATTTTGGCAATTGTTGAATCAGCTGCCAATTTAGTTACTACGATTTCTAAACTGCCCACTTCATTAATCGATCCAGCGTATACAATATCGCCGACAGTTTTCTCTATCGGCATAGATTCACCGGTTATGGCAGCTTGATTGACCGTAGAAACACCTTGGATAACACCACCATCCATGGCAATACGTTCACCTGGCTTAACAATAATCACATCGCCGATGCGAATATCTTCAATTGGCAGCTGCTGCTCAATATTCTGCCGGCGAACCAAGGCTTCCCGTGGCGTGAGCTCAATAAGAGCTTTAATCGATTCCCGGGTCTTATCGAGTGTATAGGCTTGCAGCGTGTTGCCTAGGGAAAACAACACAACAACCGTGGCAGCCTCACTCCATTCACCAATAAAGGCAGCACCGATTACTGCAATGGTCATTAAAAAATTCATATCCATCGACAGGCTGCGCAGTGAGTAATAAGCACTACGCGCGGTATGATAGCCACCGATTACGGCTGTCAGCAAGTAGAGTGCAATCACCCAGTCATGATCAAATCCAACCCAATCCAGCAATGATACCACGGTTAACAAACCACCGGAAATAATTGTTGCCATTAAACGGGGATTTTTCCACCAGGCTGAAGCTGCCGTCTGTGGCTGCCGGCCATCATCCAGCCACCCCTGGTAACCTGATTGCTCAATCACGATAATAATTTGATCATCAGTCAGCGAGTGCTCAACAGTCAGTTTACTGGCCCCAAAATTAACATTGGCTTGATGCACACCAGTAATTCCCGCAATCTTTTTTTCTAATTTAGCAGCACAATCAGCGCAATCAAATCCTGAAACTTTAAACACTGATTTGTGCAGTCCTAGCGTGTTAGCGTCTGCCATAAATAACTCCTCTCAAATATGACCTACGTGACTTAAGCCTTGCATTAACAAATTTGAAACATGAGCATCATCTAGTGAATACCAGGCCATTTTGCCTTCCTTACGATATTTGACTAAGCGCGCACCTCTTAATAAGCGCAACTGGTGCGAAATAGCCGATTGGCCCATCTCCAGCACGGCAGCCAGATCACACACACACAGTTCCCGAACCGCTAATGTTTGTAAAATCTTAATCCGTGTTGGATCGGCTAATATCTTAAAAAAATCAGCTGTCTTATAGGCCAAATCGTCGGAAACTAACTCAGCCTTAGCGATGCAGATAACCTGAGGATGCTCACAGACCTGTTCACATAAATCACATTCTAATTTTTTTATCATTTTCTACACTCCTATTATATGAACATATATTCATATGTTCCATTGTGTATATATTATTTTATCCTGATTTCTTTGTCAATATCAATTTTTGCTTCTTCCTCTTTGTCTAAATTATTTCATAACTGGCAATAATGATAGTAATGAGGGAGGCGATAAGCCATGTACCGCCATATTTGGCGCATAACACTAATAGGATCGCTGCTTCTGTTCTTGACAGTTTTACCGGCATTTGCCTACTATGGGTGGGATGTTACTGATGATCCTGTTCCCTATTATCACCAGCAAACCGGAAATTGGTATTATACCAGTGAAACTAAGACGTTTATGGTGGAATTTAATGAGCGAACCTACAAATATGTATTTGAATTAAACGGTAAATTCCTGGGCGGCTATGTGACAGATATGCCGTTAAAATTACCTTAAGCAAAATAAACTCTTCTCTTCCCCACTTCTTATAAAGTATGAAAAGGGAAAAGAGTATTATGTTAACATAATACTCTTTTCCCTTTTATATTGTGACTATAAATCAGATAAATTAAGTTGCTACCGCACTGGTACGGCCAGTCCCATGATGGCCAGAATTTGGCGAACAGCATCATCCACGGTTTTC
The DNA here is from genome assembly GCA_003990955.1 of Sporomusaceae bacterium FL31. GTDB lineage: Bacteria > Bacillota > Negativicutes > DSM-1736 > Dendrosporobacteraceae > BIFV01. The sequence goes on along the minus strand of BIFV01000010.1, from coordinate 295,817 downwards.
GTATTTTTCACAACATAATCAGCAATTTGCCAATTATCAAACTCACCATTTTTCTTCGCATATTCAAAGCGCTTTTGAATATGTTCATTGGCTTCACCGCGGTTTAACATCCGTTCAATAATGGTAACATCATCAATCATAATAAAAATCGACTCAACCCGCGTACCCAATAATTTTTTAATCTGCTCCAAGCCGCTGCGTTCTACAACTACAATACTGATAGGATGATCATTGACTTTTTTTATTACTTCTGCCTTGCTTAGACCATAATATTGCCCTGAATAAGTCACACGTTCGATCAACTCTAAAGCACTAAATTCCTCTTTCGAAACAAAATAGTAATTTACGCCATGAATCTCGCCTTCACGTTGTTCGCGAGTGGTATGGCTCACCATCTCAGGAATGCCGAGACTGGCAAGTTTAGCGGCAATCGCTGTCTTCCCCGAAGCCGGCGGCCCGATAATAACAAAGACTTTATTCACAAAATCCCTCCTGAATCAGTTCACTTAGTAAGCTGGAAAACAACAATCGTCAACTTGTTACACTGTTCTACATAAAATTTACAATAAATAGCCATTATTAGCAACAAAAACCTTTTATCACAATGATTTCAGCCAAAGACTGCTAAACTGTGATTAATTTGATAAAATACTAGTAATATCAATTATGAGAAAAGGAGCTGCTTGCAAGTTATGAAAATAGCCGTATTGCAAATGGATGTACAATTAGGTGATGTGGCCGCTAATCGGGAAAAAGCTGCTGCAATGATTCAAGAAGGCCTGACCCAAGGAGCAGAATTATTTGTCTTGCCGGAAATGTGGACCACAGGCTATCAATTAGAGCAAATAGAGCAGCTTGCTGAGCCATCAGACGGTCCTACAATGAAAATGCTTCAGAAATTAGCCCACGAAAATAACATTGAAATTATCACTGGCTCCATTGCTGAATCGCGCAATCGCAAAGTGTATAATACCGCTTATGTCATTAACAAACAGGGCCAAGTCATTGCTCAATATAGCAAAATCCATCTTATTGGCTTGATGGCGGAAGAACAATATATTAGCCCTGGTGACAAAAAATCCAGCTTCGAATTAAGTATCGGAAAAGCCGGACTCATTATCTGCTACGATATTCGCTTTACCGAATTACCGCGCGCTTTAGCCTTAGAAGGCTGTACAACATTATTTATCCCAGCCCAATGGCCTGAGGTTCGTGGCGATCATTGGCGTATTTTGAATCTAGCCAGAGCCATTGAAAATCAACAATTTGTAATTAGTGCTAATAGTGTGAATGGCCGTGGTCGTGGCAAAATGTATGGCCATTCCATGATTATTAATCCCTGGGGCGAAATTATCGCCGAGGGAAGTGATCAAGAAGAACTGATCATTGCCGATGTTGATTTTTCACAAAGTGCGGATATAAGAAAAAGACTGCCGGTATTTACCGACAGACGGCCGCAGTTGTATTAAGCAATTGTTTTCTTGAATTTTTTAACGCTGAGCACCAGTGTTATCATAATAAAAACAATAAGCGATAGGACTTGGGGCCAGAGAAATTCCAAGCCAATTCCCTTTAAGACAATGCCCCTGAGAATTTGTAGGAAATACGTCAAAGGAATAATATTGCCAATATAATAAAATAGCTTTGGCATAGCTTCCCGGGGAAACATAAACCCTGACAATAAGATACTTGGCAAAAATACGAAAAAGGACATTTGCATGGCCTGCATTTGAGTTTTAGCAAAACTGGAAATCAGCACTCCTAAAGTAAGTGAAGCAACAATGAATAAGGACGCCAATCCATATAATAATCCGAGACTCCCGCGAATAGGCAGATCAAATACGACAATACCGACCAATAGGGCTAAGGTTGCCTGTACATAGCCGACAAAGATATAGGGGATAATTTTTCCTAACATCAGTTCATAGGATTTTAGCGGTGTAACGATGAGTTGGTCCAGCGTCCCATTTTCCCGCTCACGCACAATGGCCATCGAAGTAATCATGACCATGGTCATTGTCAAAATAATTCCTAATATGCCTGGTACCATATAAAAGGCGGTAACAAAATCAGGATTGTACCAAGCTCTTATTCGTATATCATAGGGTTGTTCCATTTTTTGACCTGTAAAGCTTTGTACCTTCTTAATGATTATTTCCTGCGATTTGAGTTGTCCGATAATCTGGGCTGTACTAATAGCCGAGGATGCTGCCATTGAGTCAGATGCGTCCACAAGAACTTGGACGGTTGCTGTACGTCCATGATTGATATTTTCTGCTAAATCAGGCGGGATAATAATTCCGACTTTTGCATCCCCTTTTTCAATCAGACTATTCACAGATTCATAATTCGCTGCTACATAGTTAATATCAAAATAGCCACTGGCAGTAAAAGCTTCAATCAATTCCCGGCTTTCCTGTTTAAGTGACTGATCAAATACTACTGTAGACAAATGCTTAATATCTGTATTAATTGCAAACCCAAAAATTAATAACTGAATAATGGGCAGCATGACCATCATTCCCAAAGTCAGCTTATCCCGTTTCATTTGAATAAACTCTTTAATGAGTAATGCTTTGAGGCGAATCATCAAGCTTCCCCCTCCTTCCGGTTATTTTGTACATACTGGACAAAAACATCTTCCATGGTTGGAGGAATCACTTTATACTCCCATTGATTAAGAAGTTCTAACTGATTTTTTTCCAGCAAAACATGCAGCGTAGTACCATAAACATAAGTATCCTTGACCGGTAATTGAGCCGAAGTAAATTCCTGTAATAAGCCAATTGGATCAGCAGCCTCTATTTCAACGAGAATTTCACGAATATTGGCCTTAAGCTGCTGAGGTGAACCAGATGCAATCAGACTTCCTTGATAAATAAACCCAATTTCGTCACAGTGTTCAGCTTCATCCATAAAATGGGTAGTAACCATAACCGTGGTTCCGGCAGCCGCCATATTATAAATAATGTCCCAAAACATCCGTCGTGATTTCGGATCTACACCGCCAGTAGGTTCATCCAAAAAAAGAATAGGTGGCTGATGTAAAATGGAGCATCCTAATGCGAGCCGCTGCTTCCATCCGCCTGATAAATTACTGGTAAGTTCATTTTCTCGCCCAGTAAGTCCTGCCATTGCTATCATTTCGGCAATGCGCTCCTGCTTCCTATCACCGCTCAAATTATACATTCCCGCATAGAAATCTAAGTTCTCTAAAACAGTTAAATCATTATATAAGCTAAATTTTTGAGACATATAGCCAATTTTAGCTTTAATAGCCTCACTATCTTTGGCAATATCCAGCCCTAATACCTGTCCGCCCCCTGCTGTCGGCTGTAGAATTCCGCATAGCATTCTAATTGTGGTTGATTTTCCTGAGCCATTCGGACCTAAAAATCCATAAATACTGCCTTTTCGAATTTGGAGACTAACCTGATTGACAGCAATAAAACTACCAAAATGACGGGTTAATTGATGAGTTTCAACAACGATCTCAGTCATACTTAGTACCTCCTCCTGCCAGAGATACAAAAATATCCTCCAGTGTGGGGGCTATCTCTTTGAGGGATAGTACTTGCCTGCCTGCACTACTGAGGGTTGCTTGAACTTGTACAATAGCTTGGTCAACATCGTTAACCACCAAATGATATTTATCACCAAATGAGTTAATATCGATGATTTGACAGTGCTGCAGTAACGGTTTAACATTTTTGCTGTCAACCTGAAGTTCTAAAATATGATGCTCATATTGCGCCCTCAGTTCCTGCGGCGATGCACAAGCGACAATTTTCCCCTGATCCATAAAGGCAATCCTGGTACATAACTCTGCTTCATCCATATAAGGAGTGGCTGCAATGACAGTCATTCCTTCTTTATTTAACCGGTACAGCATTTGCCAAAATTCCCGCCTGGATACCGGATCAACGCCTGTTGTCGGTTCATCTAAGAAAAATAACTTTGGCTTATGCATTAACCCTGCAGCTAACGCCAGCTTCTGTTTCATACCGCCAGACAAATTCTCACTTAGTCTGTCTCGAAATTCCCATAATCCCGTAAACGTCAAAATTTCTTCAGCCAATTGCTGAATCACTTGCCGCTTAGCCCCATAAAGAGAACCAATCAACTCAATGTTCTCTAAAACCGTTAAATCGCGATAAAGGCTGAACTTTTGCGGAACATAGCCAATTTGACTTTTTATAGCCTCACTAGCAGTTGATCCCATCATTTCAATGGTTCCATCAGTTAATTCCATGATTCCGGTGATCATCCGAATGACCGTTGTTTTCCCCGCACCATCTGGACCAACTAAGCCAAAGATTTCACCAGCATGTACAGTAAACGATACATGATCAACGGCAACCGTATTACCAAACTTTTTGGTTACATCGGTTACTTGAATCATTGAATCACCACATCGGCTGGCATCCCTGGTTTTAAGACACCTTCACGATTATCAATCTTAATCTTAACACCAAAAACCATATTGGCACGTTCACGCTGGGTAATACTTTGACGGGGAGTAAATTCAGCATTTTGACTAATTTCTTTAATTTCACCTTGAAAAATTCGCCCTGGAAAAGCATCAACTTTTACTTCGGTAAGCTGACCTATTTTGATGAGGCCTAGCTGTGAAGAAGGAATATAAATTTTTATCCAGCAATCATTCATATTGGCGATGGTTGCAATTGGACTGCCGGCATTTACATATTCTCCATTCTCAAAGTTCTTGCTAAGCACTAAGCCTGGCAGTGGACTCATCACCGTAGTATCGGTTACAGCAGTTTTACTGGCTTCTAAAACAGCTTTACTGCGTTCGACTTCGAGCTGTTGAGCAGCAATTGCATCAGGTCTGTTTCCTTCCTCAACTAAATCTTGTTGTGCTTGAGCGGCCACAAGCGAATTATAGGCGACATCCAAAGCTGATTTCATCGTATCAAGCTGTTGCCGGGAAATAGCATTGCTATGAAATAATGTCTGGTAGCGCTCATAATCACTGTTAGCTTTCTCATAGACAGATTGAGCCGCTGCGAAGTTAGCAGTAGCTTGTACCCGTTCCTGGCTTCTGGCGCCCTTAATTAAATCATTCAACTGAACTGCTGCTTTTTCTAACGCCGCCTTATCTCTTAAAACCTGAGCCTCTAAATCTGGCCGGATAATCCGCACAATCTCCTGCCCATTTTGGACTGTGTCGCCTTCTTTTATTGTGAGACCATTCAAATAGCCACTCACCTTAGGCATAATATCAACCTTAGTCACTTCGACTGTGCCTGTGGCGGTAATCCCATCTTCAGAGCGCATAAACAGCTTATAGCCGGCTATACCAGCCAACGCCAGGAATACGATCAGCACAACGAGCAGTCTTTTCTTATCCACATGAACTCCTCCTTGTAATGCCGGCAAGAAATATTTCTACTGCCTGTTCGTTATAGGCTCTTACGCAATTCTCAGTTTCCGGAAGCAGCTTTTTCGTAAGCGGCCGGGAAATAAAATAAAAATTCATGATGCCAGCAAGTGAAATCACCGCATTCTCAATGTTGAGATCAGCTCTGAATTGCCCTGCTTCAATGCCATCACTGATTGCTTTAAATAAAGTTTGAAATAATTTAGCTAAAAATTTTTGCGTAATCACTTCAAAACAAGGTGATGGATTAAACAATTCACTATATAAAAGCCTGATTAATGCCGGCGATTTCTGGTGAATATTGAACACAGTCGTGGCATATTCTCTAATTCTTTGCTCAGGCGTAAGCTGCTCCTTGTTAATCCGTTCAGCTAATTGCAGCATCAGCGAAAACTGATTCTCTAATACTGCTGTATATAAGCCTTCCTTACCTTCAAAGTGATAGGAGATAAGTGCGCTATTGACACCTGCTTGCTGTGCGAGCTCGCGAATTGAGACTGCTGAGAATCCTTTATGAGCAAATAAATGAGTAGCTGCTGCTATCAATTTTGTTCTACTATCTTGTTCCAATCATGAACCTCCTATCTTCTTAATTAATCGATTGATTAAATTATATTACAAATATTGTTTTTTTAGCAATGATTTTTTCGATAAGGTATGCTGTTAATACTCTGATTTCAGATCGTCTACACCATATTTCGTCGCAACGCATATAATAACCACAGTAATTTTTTAACCACATAACCTGATTACTCTGACGTTAACTGCAGGGTTGCCCCAAATTTTTGAGTTGCATTGATAAAGAAAATAAATGCACATAATTCAGCGATCTCTGCATCAGAAAATACGGTTTTCATAACCTCAAATACACTATCTCTGATATTTAAATGATTTCCGGCCACCATTCGCGCAAAATCCACAGCAAGTGATAACCGCTTATTTTTGCGCTCAATAACAGGATTCCCTTGTGCCATATCATACTCACAGCCGTTACAGAAAGCCAACGTACGGCGCACCTGTTCTTTTAGTTCATTGTCTAATAAGCCAGTATAAAACGTATTCTCAAGCTCATTCCAAGCCCCTAAGATTTGGGGATTGTGGCCTAATAAACGTTGAAAAGGTGAGTTACCCTGATCCGAGTAAATAATTCGAGCCATTCGTGGTCCCCCCTAAGCTATTATTAATATCATAGTATTGCGAATTAACAAATTAGTAAACCCCTTAAATTGAACAAATTAATCTATTTTCCTATAGTTTATTATAAATTCATCTCATTTAGTTCATCTATCGCATATATTAATACTAAAAAAATAGTATTAATATCAAAAGGAGGCTATGAAAGTGGCTGTAAGATCTGATGTAAGAGATATTCTTGATGTTTTTGTCATCGCGAATCTCGCTCAGCTAGCACAGAATAATGTAAATCTTAATTTTCCACCTGGATTGCAGGATTTTGTTGATACCCAGGTCATTAATAATCTTGGCACCCCTTCTTATAACGCCAGCTTTCCATCCGATCTCAGACAAATACTAAGTAACTTTATCTTAACAAACTTTAATACACTGAATAACATCTTCTAAAAAAGTTACCGCAAAACGGCGGTAACTTTTTTGCTTGATTTATTTATTATAATAAACTATTATAATAAATAAACTTTTGATATGGAGGTTATTGAGAGTGGATACTTTCGATATGAAAATAATTCAACAATTAATGAATTATGCCCGTACCACTTGGGCCGAATTAGGCTCAATTCTAGGCCTGTCAGCCCCCGGAGCAGCCGACAGAGTCCGGAAGCTGGAGGAAAAAGGAATTATCAAAGGTTATTCAGCACTGATCGATCACGAAGCAGTGGGGTTAAATCTCGCTGCGCTGATTGCGGTATATTTGGACCGGCCTCAACATCGTCAGCAGTTTTTGGCAAGAATTCAAGCCATGCCAGAAGTACTCGAATGTCATCATATCGCCGGTGATGAAGATTACTTATTAAAAGTTCGTTGTCGCAATACCCGCGACCTAGAAAGAATTATTAGTGATGAGATAAAAGCGATTGACGGTGTTATAAAAACCCGTACCACTATCATCCTCGCTACAGTAAAAGAAACACCCATTTTACCACTGACCGAATTGTGTGATCCATCATGACATTATTCTTCTTTTTAAAAGGTCTCATCCTGGGATTTTCGATTGCTGCTCCGGTAGGACCAATCGGTATCTTATGTATTCGGCGTACATTAGCCTATGGAATGTCCTTTGGGTTTATTTCCGGTATTGGTACAGCAACAGCGGATGCAATTTATGGCGCAATCGCAGCATTTGGTTTAACCGCTGCAACCAGATTCTTGCTAGATTATCAATTCTATCTCAAAATAGTTGGCGGATTTTATTTACTTTATCTTGGAGTTAAAATTTTTATGTCTCAGCCCTCGGTTTCGCCAACCCAAGTTAGCGGCACAAGTCTCACCTCAGCTTATATCTCAGCATTCTTGCTCACACTAACCAATCCTATGACCATAATCATGTTTATAGCTATTTTTACAGGCTTTGGCATTGGCGGAATAAATGGCAATTATCTATTATCCAGTTCAATGGTTCTAGGAGTTTTTTTAGGCTCTTTACTCTGGTGGCTGTTATTAAGCGGTATAACTACAATCATTCGAAGCACTTTTGATTATCGTAAATTACGTTTTGCCAACATCGGGTCGGGTTTAATCATTGCAGGCTTTGGAGTAGTAACCTTATTAAACTAGTCATAAATTCCTGACAATAATTTAGCTATTGAGCAAAAAATGGACCCAAGTACAACTTGATATTGTACTTGGGTCCATTTATTAACACAAAAGCGAGAGCCTTCCGATCCGCTCTCGCTTTTGCCGCCTCTATACCCTTTGCCAGCTACCGCAGTTTTACCCACGGTAGTTCCCCATACAATATCATACACGCTCTCGGAAGAAAAAACAAGCAAAAACGGTAAACTTATTAGAATTTCAAATGGATGATTATGTAGAATTAGGGATAACCATCTCTACACTGAGCTCATGCTCTAACATACCTTGCCAGATAAGAATAATCTATAGTTTTTTTGCTGGTATTTTCAGTTCCTGACCTGGATAGATTTGCGCATTATTGTTAAGTTTATTTGCTTCCCTAATTGCCATAACCAAATTTCTAATATCGTCTTTATCAGTAACAAATTTAGCAGCGATAGTCCAAACACTATCCCCATCTGTCACTCTGATTACATCATAACTATTGGAAGCTAGATAATAATTTGAACTGGCTAATGGTGTAATCGACCATAGCGCCAATATCAGTGTTAATCCGAAAATTATTTTCATGCAACCCACTCTCCCGAACATATATTCTATTTATCATCATTGTAATATAGTACATATGTTCGAGTCAATAGGTTTTAATTAATTTTCCGAACTTATGTTTGCTGCCGGATGATCATTCTCATGACCGATCCCCGCCTCAACATATTGAGTACCCCATTCACACATTGCCGCTAAAATCGGTTTAAGCTTCTCCCCAAATTCAGTGAGAGAATACTCTACTTTTGGTGGTACCTGGGTATAGACTTTGCGGGTAATTAAGCCATCACGTTCTAATTCCCGCAATTGCTGTGTAAGCATTTTTTGAGTTAACTTTGGATGTAACCGATTTAATTCACTAAATCTCATCACCTTTGTATTGCTTAAATGCCAAATGATAATAACCTTCCACTTGCCGCCGATAATATCCATCGTAATTTCCATAGCACATTTAAATTGCTTATTCCGAAATTCTATCATGCTTGTTCATCCTTCTCCCTAAATAACATAGTTACCTTTTGGTAAGTAAATATAAAAATTACTACTATCATACAAAAAAGTGCATACTTGAATGTTCATTCTATACTTTATATGATTATATCATATTTCAATTTAAAATTCAGGAGGTTAATTTCATGAGCAACCCAATTGACTTGATTGCAGAAAAGACAGTAGCAAATTTAATAAAAAATAACTTTTCGGCAAATTACTTTCCTTCAAAAGCCGAAGCAATTGAACACATTTTCTCACTAATAGGCGACAACGCAACAATTGGAGTCGGTGGTTCCTGGACTGTTGAACAATTAAATATTCTTACAATCCTAGAAGATCAGGGGCATACCCTATTCAATCATAATACACCTGGTTTGCAGCCTGATCAAATACTATCACTCCGTCGTCAGCAACTCACCTCCGACGTCTTCATAACCAGTACCAATGCCATCACCCAGGATGGACAGCTCGTCAATACTGATGGAGTAGGCAATCGAGTGGCTGCAATGATTTTTGGCCCTAAAAGAGTCATTGTTGTTGCTGGCGTCAATAAAATCGTTGAGAATGCAGAGCAAGCAGATATGAGAATTAAAACGACTGCAGCTCCATTGAATAATAAACGCTTAAGCAAGCCAAATCCCTGTACTAAGGTAGGAAAGTGCATGAATTGTCAACTTCCTACCCGAATCTGTAATGTTACAACAGTGATCAGTAAACGCCCTGCTTTAAGCGATATTCATATCATTATGATTGGTGAAGAATTAGGCTTCTAAAAACTTAGCAAGATCAATAGAAAAAACAAAAAACCTTCCTGAAAAGGAAGGTTAATTTTTTAAATGGTCGGAGCGGCAGGATTCGAACCTGCGACCCCCTGGTCCCAAGCCAGGTACTCTACCAAACTGAGCCACGCCCCGTTGTTGATATTTCATTTCGTCAACATAATATATTTTAATAAAAAAAATGCATTTCGTCAAGTACTTTTTATGTAATTTTGTATTTATTTTTTTGACCTATGGTAACATAATATTGAAACAGCTCATAGTATATATTAGCTGGCCATTCTATAAGCATAAATAGATTCTACGATACGCATTTATATATAAATTATTAAGAAAGATAGCCGCTTTTATACTCTTTAACCATTAGAGAGCCAAGAGCGGCTAAACCCTTTATAGAAAATAAAAAGTTAGTATTTATGTAAAGGAGATCAATGCAATGTATGACATTTCAACAATTGTAACCAAGTTACCAATTTTACGAAAATATTATGATTGCGTTAGAGTTTTAGATCCTTTTGAAAAAAAAGTACTATCACTACATGCATTAAATGAACAAGAGCATCAAAAATGCGATATAGACGCTTGCTATGCATTCTGGAAAAATGGCGGTTCTTGTAAAAACTGCATCTCTCAGAAAGCCGCTGCTGAAAACTCGACTTTTGTTAAGATAGAAGTTGCTGGCGAAAAAATATATATGGTAACGGCTTTGCCGATTATTTATGAAAATAACAAGTATGTTCTTGAGCTCATCAAAGATGTAACCAATAAAACTGATTTTCTGAATGCCATTGACAGCTTCAGTGGTGAAATCAATCAAAAAGTATTACAGGAAGAACTTCTACAGTTTACAAAACGATTACTTTAGAGTTAAAACACCTGAGTGTATCTGGGACTCCAGTACATTCAGGTGTTAGTATTTTAGAAGCTGGCTATAATGGTAAGCACAATACAAACTAAGAAAATCAAAAAGCCTTTTACTGCATCACTCATAGACTATACCTCCGCGCAGTTTATTTATTGCATTAAGATACATACTGCAAAAGATAGCAAATAAATTACGGGAAGTCAACTGTTTATTAAAAAATGCCCTAGTTAGTAGTACTAACTAGGGCATTCACTATTAGTTTAATAAAAATTAATTAAATGTCGAGATTTCTTACATTCTCAGCATGATCCTCAATGAATTTACGGCGTGGTTCAACTTTATCGCCCATTAGCACTGAGAATATTTCATCTGCTTGAATGGCATCTTCTAACGTGACTTGTAAAATAGTCCGGCCCTCGGGATTCATTGTGGTTTCCCATAACTGTTCCGGATTCATTTCTCCCAAGCCTTTGTATCGCTGAACATTGATGTTCTCACGGCCAATTCTGGTAAGCAACGTATCAAGCTCATCATCGCTGTATAAATACCAGCTCTCACGACCCTTTTTAACTAGATAAAGCGGTGGCTGAGCAATGTAAATACGACCAGCTTCCAACAGAGGCTGCATATAGCGATAAAAGAAAGTCAACAGTAAGGTTCGGATATGAGCACCGTCAACATCCGCATCTGTCATGATGATAATTTTACCATAACGACTTTTCTCTAAATCAAATTCTTCAGCAATTCCATTTCCGAATGCCGTTATCATGGTTCGAATTTCTTCGTTGTTGAGTATCTTATCCAGGCGGGCTTTCTCAACATTAATAATTTTACCTCTTAACGGCAATATAGCCTGGAAACGGCGGTCGCGGCCCTGCTTGGCTGAACCACCGGCTGAATCACCCTCAACAAGATAAATTTCAGTCTGCATTGGATCTTTAATTGAACAATCGGCTAGCTTACCAGGTAATGAGCTAAATTCCAGCGCATTTTTTCTTCTGGTCAATTCGCGTGCTTTGCGGGCAGCTTCTCTGGCTCGTGATGCCATAACTGCTTTTTCGATTATTTTTTTCGTTATCGCTGGATTTTCCTCAAAGAATTCGCTTAATCCTTCACTCACAATAGAATCGACAATTCCGCGCACTTCGCTATTGCCAAGTTTGGTTTTAGTCTGACCTTCAAATTGTGGCTCACGGATTTTAACACTAATAATTCCGGTTAATCCTTCACGAATATCTTCACCGCTTAGATTATCATCCGCTTCCTTTAGCATATTGATCTTCCGGGCGAAATCATTGGCTGACCGAGTTAGCGCAATCTTAAACCCACTAAGGTGAGTTCCACCCTCTTGGGTATTGATGTTATTAACAAAACTAAAGACGTTTTCCACATAACTATCGTTATATTGAAGCGCAATTTCAACCATAGTAGTATCTTTTGTACCACTAAAGTAAATTGGTTCCGGATGAACGACATCTTTATTCTTATTAAGATGCTGCACAAAAGAGCGAATTCCACCTTCGTAATAAAAGGTTTCACTGATATTATCCCGTTCATCGGACAGGGTAATGGTGATCCCTTTATTTAGAAATGCTAATTCTCTGAGACGCTGCTTTAAAATATCAAAACTATAGACAGTTTCTTCGAAAATTTCAGCATCTGGTTTAAAAGTTACTTTTGTGCCGGTTTCTTCTGTTGTGCCAACAATGGTTAAAGGCTTAACAGTAATTCCACGTTCAAACGCGATATGATGAATCTTCCCATTAAGCTTGACTTCAACATCTAAATTGGTACTGAGAGCGTTTACAACAGATACACCAACGCCATGTAAACCACCAGACACTTTATAACCTTCGCCGCCAAATTTACCACCCGCATGCAAAATAGTTAAAACCACTTCAACCGCTGGTTTACCAGTCTCATGCATATCAACTGGAATACCGCGGCCATTGTCAGTAACTGAAATACTATTATCTTGATGGATGACAACATTTACTTTATCACAGTATCCTGCCAAAGCTTCATCAATACTATTATCGACAACTTCATATACAAGATGGTGCAACCCTTTGGAAGATGTACTGCCAATATACATACCTGGACGCTTACGAACAGCTTCTAAGCCTTCTAGAACTTGTATCTGTCCAGCGCCATAATTTCCGTTTACCGTTGTGGTATCGTCATTGTTATTCATAATCAACCCCCAAACACAAAATCGCCTGCTTTAAATGGCTAATCATCATCCTCACCGTATAACAAAGTTCCGGCCCGCTTTTTTAATGTCAGCGATGATATAGCCGATAAAAATATTTTCTTATCGGTTACAATAAAACTCTTAGCATTATCGGACGAAATATCAACAACAAGCTTTTTCTCACGCATATTTTTAATAAAATCCTTATTAATACCTGAGCGAAAAGATTTTAAATCATTGATAGCAATCACATCTCTAAGCGCGACAACCGTATCAGAGCCGAGGTGTAGAAACATAACTTTTCCTCCCGAACTTGTCCAGAGTTTTTTTAATTAGCGTTTCATTGACTTCTTCTGGTTTTGCTCCTGATGTTAGCATAGCCAGAGTGAGAAGTTTTACATGATCATTTTTACCATTATTAATCTCGTTGGTAAATAACATAATTAACGTTGTCTTTGCACTGATAAACTCTTGTGGAGTACATTCTGCATATTTACTTAATTCGGCATAGGTAAGCCATGGTGCTTCTGTAAGTAATTGACGAATATTACTTAATATGTTTTCACGATTTTCTATTGCACATACTGTACAATAGATTGCCTCACTAGGGCATAAACTATCACACTGAGCACATTGATGCCAATTATTTAATTTTTTCAGCTTTTTAAAGGCCAAATGTTTTTTCACAATTCGCAGCACTTTTTTTTGCAAACTATCTTCTGTTGTTTGATTGGCTAATACAGCAGCTTGCTTTAACTCAATATCATCGAGCTTGATCATTCTTAATTTCTGATTGATTGTCTCGAAATTTTCCTCATCTTGTTCATTATTCTGGTATTTTCGCAAATATCCTGCTTGAAAGCGAATATCTATAATCTGTTTTTCGCCAATAAATGCATTCAGCTTGTGAATCATTTCTTCTTTCATTGTGGATAAATGGTGACACCATACTGAATTATTCACAGCTACAACCATTATACCACGCTGTACCGAGGTAGGAGCAGCATGAGCAGCAATCTCTTCACCAACAATTTTAGGCCAATTAAGCAGTGCCCATTCAATATTATATTTTTTAATAATGCCGAGATTTTTTAAAGTATTGGGTAGTATTTCGCGTAGCTGTTTCATATAAATCACTCCGTGACATGACCTGCTGTGACGGTATAATATTTTCCCGGTTTCCAATCTGGGAAAAACTTATCATCAGTAGCAGTAATAAAAGTCTGAACCCGATCTTTAATAAAAGTCAGCAATTGCTCTCGGCGGTTTTCATCAAGCTCACTCATAACATCATCTAGCAGTAACACAGGATATTCACCAGTTTCAGACTTTATAAATTCCAGTTCAGCCAATTTCAGGGCTAATACTCCTGTACGCTGCTGACCTTGTGAGCCAAAAGTCCGCAAATTTACTCCATTTACGGTTAATACAAGATCATCACGATGCGGACCAACGCCTGTACTGCCGCGAATAATATCAATATCACGCAGATTACAAAGCTGCTTGCGATAACTGTCAGCATGATTTTGGGCAGGCAGCTCAATACCGACTGTCTGATAGCTCAAAAGTAAGTTTTCTTTATTATCAGTTATTTTGCGATGCATTAAATTCGCTAGCATAGCTAATTTCTTAACGGCGTCCTGGCGTTTTTGCACCAAACTGGCAGCTAAAACAGCAAGCTGCTCATCCCAGGAATCTAGTAAATCAGCTTTTGCTTTTCGTTCACGAATTTTTTTTAATAATGTATTTCGTTGCGAAATAATCCGGTTGTATTGCAGCAGCTGGCGATAATAAGGCGGATTTGCCTGTGATATTTCAGTATCAAGGAAGCGCCTGCGGCCAGCAGGCGCTCCTTTGATTAATAATAAATCTTCTGGCGAAAATAAGACAACATTTAAAGCTCCAACAAGCTCCCGCGGCTTGATTGGATAGCTATTATAGATGATTTCCTTATTTTTAAGCATTGAAAAACGAAAATTAAGATTATTTTCAATATCTAATCGAGTAAATCCAATTTGGATACTGCCACCTGGCTGCTGCCAGCGAATCAATTCAGTGTCGATATTGGTGCGGTGTGAACGCCCCATTGCACCATAGTAAATAGCCTCAAGAATATTCGTTTTTCCTTGAGCATTTTGACCTAAAAAGATATTGATATTTTGTGTAAAACTTAGTGATATGTTTACATAATTTCTATAGTTACGTAAAGTAATTTGATTTACTCGCATAATATTACCCTGTGGTTACTTGCCATATTCCCAAGCCCTCAATGTTAACCACATCACCCGGATGGACTTTTTTACGCCGCTCAGTAACTAATACATTGTTGAGTTGAATTAATCCTTCATCAATCATTAATTTTACTTGGCCGCCACTCTCAACAATACCAGCCCATTTTAGCAATTGATCTAAGTTAATTTGAGGAGTGTTTATGGATATTTTTTCCATTTAGTGCCCTCCGTTTACAGTACAGCATGATTAAGCACTAGCTTAATCATGCTGATTTCATCTTAGTTTGTCCGTACAGGAGTAATAATATAGGTATAATTTGGGTCATCAAGAGGTTTAACGCTGGCTGGGCTAAGCGGAGTATTTAAGGAAAATGTCAGCTGATCGCTGCTGATATTTTTAAGAATATCGGTAACATATTTGGCGTTAAATGCGATATCGAGCTCATTTCCGTCAATACTGGCATTAACGTTTTCCTCAGCTTTACCAATATCAGGATTATTGGATGTGATAATGACTGAATTATTGCGGAAAGATAATTTAATGACATTGTACTCGCCATCTCTAGCTAGTAATGAGACACGCTCGACTGCATCAAGAAATTGATCGGTATTAATGGTTACTGTTGTAGCAAAATTAGGTGGAATAACTCGATTGTAATCAGGGAATTGCCCCTCAATTAATCGTGACAGAATATAAACATTATCAAATGCAAAACCAATCTGATTGCGTTGACAACTAATGGTTACATTGGATGGAACGTCAGATACCATGACCCTGGCTAACTCATTAAGAATTTTGGCAGGAATAATCATTTTTATGTTTCCATCAAAACGATCAATCATATCTTTCTTCAATGCCAAACGGTGTGTGTTGGTAGCAACCATGGTTACGTCATGATTGTTGACTTCTAACAAACCACCAGTAAAGATTGGTCTGGCTTCATCATTGGCGCAGGCAAACACCGTCTTTTTGATCAGTTCTCTTAAGATATTATCTCTAATTTGAAAAACAGTATCACCGGCAAGAGGTTTTAATACCGGGAATTCTTCTGCTGGTAAGCATAATAAATTAAATTGGGCGAAATTCGAAGTTATTTTAATGGTTCGGTCTTCATTGTTGGATGAAATTTCAATACGATCACCAGGGAGTTTGCGAACAACTTCCTGAAAGTATCGTCCCGAAAGAACGACTGATCCAGGCTCTTCAACTTCGGCTTCTATTTTACAACTTACGCCAATTTCATAATCAGTAGCCTGCAGCTCTAGAATATTGTCGGCTGCTGTCATATAGATCCCTGTTAAAATTGGCATTTGCGCTTTTGTTGCTACAGCTTTTTGAACAATTTGTACGGCATGACTAAGCAGTTCTTTAGTGCACGTAATTTTCATTAAATTTCCCTCCGCTGTCATATTATTACTGAATGATACATATAATAGTAAAATAGTCGTATTAGTAGTAGGCCCTGTAGATATGTGTATAAATTTGCTGAGCCCTTGTCGAATCCACAGAGTGACTGTTAATAATATGTAGATAAATATTATAGCACTTATCAACATATTAACAGGGAAAACCTGTATAAAAGTTACTAACAGTTAATCTACAGTTTAATCGTAAGGTTATAAACAGAGTTATACACTAAAGACTTTCAATTCTCTTAACAAGTTCTTTAATTGTATTATTGAGTTTTGTATCTTCATTACGTTCACGGGTTATTTTATCGTGAGCGTGGATAACTGTTGTATGATCGCGGCCGCCAAACATTTCGCCGATTCTCGGCAAAGAGGTATCTGTTAGCTCGCGGCATAAATACATGGCAATCTGGCGGGGAAATGCAACATTGCGGGTACGTTTTTTGGCTAATAGCTCGTCCATCTTAATTTTAAAGAACGAGGCAACGACATCCTGAATGAGTTCCATGGTGATTTGTTTTGGACGGCCATTTGGAAAGATATCTTTGAGGGCTTCTGTTGCCAAATCAATATCAATGGTTTGTTTGGTTAAGGATGCATAAGCCATGACTCTGATTAAGGCGCCTTCAAGTTCGCGAATATTGTTATCAATCCGGCTGGCGATATAAACCATCACGTCATTATGAACATTTAAGTTTTCCAGCATTGCTTTTTTTCGCAAAATGGCGATACGTGTTTCAAGGTCTGGTGCCTGAATATCGGTGATCAATCCCCACTCAAAACGGGATCTCAAGCGATCTTCAAGAGTCTGAATTTCACGAGGCGGCCGGTCACTGGAAATGATAATTTGTTTATTGGCCTCATGAAGGGTGTTGAAAGTGTGGAAAAACTCTTCTTGTGTATGTTCTTTTTTTGATAAAAATTGAATATCATCCACAAGCAGGACGTCAATATTACGGTACTTTTGCCGGAAACTTTCAGGGTTACCATCACGAATGGAATTGATTAGTTCATTCGTGAATTTTTCACTGGAAATATAAACGACTTTGAGACCAGGATGATTTTTTAAAATACGGTGGCCAATGGCATGCATTAAATGAGTTTTTCCAAGGCCAACACCGCCATAAATAAAAAATGGATTATAAACTTGCGCTGGAGCTTCAGCTACGGCTAATGAAGCAGCATGAGCAAAGCGATTGGAATTTCCGATAACAAAAGTTTCAAAAATATATTTAGGATTTAATGCCAGCGATTCTTCTGGTGAAATTATTTGTCTGTTATCTGCTTCGTTATTTTTTGGAATTAATTGTGTAGGTGAATAGGCTGGATTATTTTGTATGGGTGGAGCAGCAGGCGGTGTATTAAAAATAGTAGGATTATGGGTATAATTGGTGGTAGGAATAGAAACTTTATCTTGAGGAATATATTGGGGAGTCTCTTGCATTACAGGTGTTTCAGCCGAATCAACTTCTAAATTTAAATTAGTTATTTTTATTGTTAATGGACGTTGAGTGACAACCTGGACAGCATTAATGATGACTGACATGTAGCGGGATTCAAGCCATTCCTTCATGATTTGCTTAGGAGTACCAATTTCGAAAATATGTTCATCCATAGATAGAGGAATGGTTGGTTTGATCCAAGTATCAAATACCAATTTTGATAAATCCTGCTCTAATCTTTTCAATACTTGCTCCCAAATTGCCGTTAACCGAATATCGTCCATTAATGTCAATCCTTTCTATTTAGCGCAAATATCAACAAAATTTATAAACATCTACATAACTTATCCACAAAAATATCAACAACTGTTAATAACTTTTTACAAAAACAGGTAAAATAGACGAAAAAAAAATACAACAGCGGCCAATCAAAGTATTCCGCAGTCTTGTATTTCCTGATATTTAGGACTTATTCACTACTGTGGATAAGTCTGTGTATAAATACAGTGTTTTGTTAATAACACGTTATTTTATGTATATAAAACTTGCGTAATTTTGTAAATGTGGATAACTTTCAAGAATTATATTAGCAAAAGCTAGGGAAGTTATCAACATATTTTTATTAGATGTGCCAATTAATTACAATATTTATCCACATAGTTATTCACGGGTCTTGTGCAATTTTCTTGACACTGAGAGCCAGCTAGTCTATAATTTTTATAGTTAAAATTGATGATTTTGACACGTGGTTTCCGTCTTTTTAGCAAGGAGGTGTTATGATAGATGAAACGTACTTATCAACCAAATACATTGTGGAAGAAAAGAACGCACGGATTTCGTGAGCGCATGAAAACCAAAGGTGGTCGTCTTGTTCTCAAAAGAAGACGTGCTAGAGGCAGAAAAAAATTATCTGCTTAGTAGGCCGCTTTAAGTGGCCTATTTTTTCCATATGCTAGGATGATTACTGTGATGTATAAGTTGTCAAAGCAGGGAATTCTGCGCAAAAATAATAGTTTCCAAGCTGTTTATCGGTCCGGCAAGTCTTATGCCAATAAAGCAATGGTACTTTATGTACTTCCTAATGATGGCGCTAATCGTAAAATCGGATTTGCCGCCGGTAAGAGGCTAGGGAACGCCGTTATTCGTAATCGAGTAAAACGGCTGTTAAGGGAGGCATACCGTTTAAACCAACATAAGTTAAGTGCTGATGTTGATTTAATATTGGTAGGCCGACAAGCCATGGTTAAATCACGGTATAAAACCGTTGCCAGGGCTTTTTTGGATTTGTGTAGTAAGGCCCGTATTTTAAGTTGAGTAGGCGATTTAGATTATGAAAACAATTTTGGTGTTACTGATTAAGTTTTACCGGATTTTTATTTCACCATTGAAACCGCCTACTTGTCGTTTTGTGCCAACCTGCTCGGAGTATGCATTACTTGCGCTTGAGAAATATGGGGTCTGGCGGGGGTTATATTTAGCGATTCGGCGTATTTTGCGCTGTCATCCTTTTCACCCAGGCGGCTATGATCCTATTTAATATAGTATAAAATCAGTATTTGCTGTTTTATAAATACTGATGCTTGGATTTTAGTGGTACAAGTGATATTACATAGTTAAGGATGTGGGATTTTGTTTGATGTTTTTATTGGTTACCTACAAGCGATATTGACTTTTTTTTATAATTTGACTGCTAGTATCGGATTAGCAAACTATGGTGCTGCGATTATTCTTTTAACCATTGTGATAAAACTGCTTCTTTATCCATTGACTGTTAAACAGGTTAAATCCATGAAAGCTATGCAGGAATTGCAGCCTAAAATGAAGGAAATGCAAGAGAAGTATAAGGACAATCCAGAGAAGCTGCAGAAAGAAATGACTGCCATGTATAAAGAAACTGGCGTTAATCCTTTAGCTGGCTGTTTACCTTTAATTGTTCAAATGCCGATTTTGATTGGTATTTTCTATGCAATCCGCGATTATACTTATTTGAATCCACCGCCGCAATTCTTGTGGATTAATGATTTAGCTGCTGCTGATCATACCTACATACTGCCTGTATTATCGGCATTAACTACCTATATCCAACAAAAGCAAACAACTACAGAAGTAACTCAACAAACTAAAATGATGATGGTTTTTATGCCGTTATTTATTGGTTATATCAGCATTACTTTCCCTGCAGGCCTAGTACTGTATTGGGTAGTCAGTAATACTGTTCAAATTGCGCAGCAATGGTGGATGTACCGGAAACAAGAACCGCAAGGGGAGGCTGCTTAAATTTATGACTGCTGTAGAAAAAATTGGGAAAACCGTTGATGAAGCAGTTTCATTGGCATTAATAGAGCTTGGCGTAGACGAGAAGCGAGTTGAAATAGAAGTTATTGAAGCTCCTAGCAAGGGTTTATTTGGGTTTATTGGTACTAAACCTGCAAAAGTCCGGGTGTCGTTGAAAAAGATTGATGCAGTGGCTGTCGCAAGAGAATTTTTACAAAATATTTTTACGGCAATGAATTTAAATGTGGCAATTGACGAAATGACGAGCGAAGAAGGCCTAGTGTTTAATTTGCGAGGTCATGATTTAGGAATTCTAATTGGCAAACATGGTCAAACGTTAGATGCTCTGCAGTATTTGACCAATTTGGCTGCCAATCGGGATATTGATGAAGATCGTGTGAGGATTATTGTCGATGTTGAAGATTATCGCAAACGTCGTGAAGAAACGTTATACAGACTGGCAGAACGATTAGCCGATAAAGTAAAACGTCGTGGGGAAAGAGTTGTTTTAGAGCCAATGAGTCGTCATGAACGGAAAATTATTCATATGGCCCTTCAAGAAGACAACCGGATATCAACTTATAGTGAAGGTGAAGAGCCTTTCCGTAAAGTTGTTATTGCATTAAAAAGGTAGACTTTTGCATATGCTAAAACCCAGTAATGTTTATTACTGGGTTTTATTGCAGTATCATAGAGGTAAAACATTACGTTTTAGTTCATGCGGTTCAGAGGAATTGGAGGGTGGACATGTGTTTCAGGAAGATACCATTAGTGCTGTTGCAACAGCATTAGGCGAAGGCGGTATTGGAATAATCCGGTTGAGTGGAGCAAATGCTCTTTCAATTGCAGGGAAGTTGTTTCGGAGTAAAAGCGGTCAAGCTGTCGAGTCGGCTGCTTCTCATAAAGCCATATATGGTCATATTATTGATCCGAATACGGAACGGATTATTGATGAGGTGTTATTGTTAGTCATGCGTGGCCCTCACTCTTATACTCGTGAAGATGTTGTCGAAATTCACTGTCATGGCGGAGCAGTCCCACTGAGAAATATTTTAAGACTTACTTTGGAAGCCGGCGCTCGATTGGCTGAGCCAGGTGAATTTACCAAAAGAGCTTTTTTAAATGGCCGGCTTGATTTAACTCAAGCCGAAGCGGTGATTGATGTCATCCGGGCGAAAACCGACGCTTCTCTGCGCATGGCAGTAGGCAACTTGTCTGGTCAGCTGTCTGATAAAATTAGAGAGCTGCGGCATGAAATTTTAGGAATGATCGCACACTTGGAGGCAGCTATTGATTTTCCAGAAGAAGATATTGAAGAACTTGCCTCTCAGGAGGTTGCCGAAAAGACTTCGCTAGTCATTGCCAAAGTACAACAGTTACTGGCTTCAGCAAGTACAGGCCGGATTTTAAGAGATGGCTTGGAAACGGTTATTATTGGCAAACCCAATGTCGGTAAATCCAGTTTGCTCAATGCCTTAGTCAAAGAAAAACGAGCCATTGTTACTGATATCCCTGGAACTACCAGAGATGTTATTGAGGAATATGTCAATATTGGCGGAGTTCCATTAAAAATTATTGATACGGCCGGAATTCGTGAGACTGAAGATATTGTTGAAAAAATGGGGGTTGAAAAGGCCAAGGAGTTTATTAATCGGGCTGATTTAATCTTATTGATGCTGGATGCTTCCATACCGCTTTCTGATGAAGACTTGGAAGTGCTGCGAATATTGACAGACCGAAATGTGGTCTTATTGATTAATAAAAGCGATTTACCTGCTCAATTTGATGATCAACGGCTTGAACAGCTTTTGCCGGGAAAAAGGAAGCTAAAAATATCGGTGCTTACAGGCACTGGCTTGGAAGAGCTTGAGCAGCTCATTGTTTCCATGGTATATGGCGGTGATATTCAGCAGCATGAAGGCACCTTTGTGAATAATGTCCGACAAATCAATTTATTAAATCAAGCGGAACAGCACTTGCAAGCAGCTTTGCGTACGATTGCTGATCAGATGCCGCCTGATTGCATTGTCATTGATCTTCGGGGCGCATGGGACAAGCTGGGCGAAATTACTGGCGATACTGTCGGAGAAGATATCATCGATCAAATATTTACACAGTTTTGCATTGGCAAGTAAGGGGATGATGGTTTGTTTAAAGCGGGTAGCTTTGATGTAGTGATTATTGGTGCTGGACATGCTGGCTGTGAAGCGGCCTTAGCTGCTGCCAGAATGGGTTGTAAGACACTATTAGCAACATTAAATATGGATAATATCGCGATGATGCCATGTAATCCAGCCGTTGGCGGACCAGCGAAAGGACATCTGGTTCGTGAGATCGATGCGCTCGGCGGCGAAATGGGGATCAATACCGATAAGACTTGCATCCAAATGCGGATGTTGAATACAGGTAAAGGCCCGGCTGTTCATGCGCTCAGAGCACAGGCTGATAAGAAACTATATCAAATCATGATGAAAGAGACAGTGGAAAATCAGCCGAATTTGACGGTAAAGCAACTACTTGTGGATAAAATCATCGTGGATCAGGGTGCAGTATGTGGGATCCAAATTGAGACAGGTGAAATTTATGACTGTCGTGCCATTGTGATTGCTTCAGGTACTTATTTGCGAGGCAAGATTATTTTAGGTGAAAATACTTATCCTGGCGGCCCAAACGGGCAGCGGTCGGCTGAAAAGCTTTCTGAGTCATTAAAGGAGCTTGGGGTTAAACTGATGCGGTTTAAAACCGGTACACCAGCCAGGGTGGACAGTCGGACCGTGGATTTTTCAAAAATGTCTATCCAGCCTGGTGATGATGAAACACATAATTTTTCTTTTTTAAGTGAATGTGTCACTAGAGAGCAGGTACCTTGTTGGTTAACTTACACCAATGAGCAGACTCATGAGATTATTCGTTCGAATTTGCATCGTGCGCCAATGTATACAGGAATTATTGAGGGGACAGGACCGCGCTATTGTCCATCCATTGAAGATAAAGTAGTTCGGTTTGCTGATAAAACAGCTCACCAGCTGTTTGTTGAGCCTGAAGGAATTCATACCACCGAGATGTATGTGCAGGGCATGTCGACCAGTCTGCCAATTGATGTTCAGCTTGCTTTTTTAAGGACTATTTCTGGCTTGGAGAATGTTGAGATCATGCGTCCGGGATATGCCATTGAATATGATTGCGTTGATCCGACTCAGCTTAAGCCATCGCTGGAGTTTAAAGCAATTAGCGGATTATTTTCTGCTGGACAGGCTAATGGCACTTCTGGCTATGAAGAGGCAGCTGCACAAGGCTTAATGGCTGGTATTAATGCGGCGTGTCTCATTCGTCAGCGGGACGCTTTTATTCTTACACGGTCTGATGCCTATATTGGGGTATTAATTGATGATTTGGTGACTAAGGGTACTAGTGAGCCTTATCGTATGATGACTTCACGTGCTGAATACAGGCTGATTTTGCGTCAGGATAATGCTGATCTGCGGCTTACCGAGAAAGGTCGTCAAATTGGACTTGTCAATGATGAGCGTTATCAGCGCTTTACCGAAAAACGTGATTCGATTGAAGAAACATTAAATTTGCTGCGTAGTATCATTGTCACACCTACAGCAGATACTCAAGCTAAGCTGGCTGCTTTAGGTTCTGTCGAGTTACGCACCGGTACTTCGTTATACGAGTTATTACGACGCACTGAGATTAGCTATGAAGGCTTACAGCAGCAATTTGATCTACCGCATATCACCGATGCGGTTCGACTACAAGTTGAGATTACCGTTAAGTACGAAGGATATATCAAAAAGCAAATTGAACAGGTTGAGCGTGCTGCAAAACTTGAAGTAAAATTAATCCCTGAGAGCTTAGATTATAGTCAACTGCATGGCCTATCTCGTGAAGCTAAGCAAAAACTCGCTCAAATACGTCCCATTTCGATTGGCCAGGCAGCCAGAATTTCCGGGGTTTCACCTGCTGATATTTCCATTCTGATGATCTTTATTGAACAAGAGCGCCGTAAGGGGGAAAGGTAATGGATTTCCAGAGTGCTTTGCAGCAGGCTGCTGTTCAATTCGGGTTGGAATTATCGCAAGATCAACTTGCGGCTTTTCATACTTATTACAGCCTGCTTGTCGATTGGAATAATAAAATTAATTTAACTGCCATTACTGAGCCGGAAGAGGTCGCTGTGAAGCATATGATTGATTCGCTTTCCTGTTATGATGCTGCGGTATTTACACCTGGCTGCAGTGTGATCGACGTTGGTACTGGTGCCGGCTTCCCAGGGCTGCCACTCAAGATGATTCATTCTGATATTAAGCTGACGTTATTAGATTCACTCAATAAGCGGGTTAATTTTCTTCAGCAGGTAGTTGACTCATTGCAACTTAAAGAGGTTGCTGTCATTCATAGCCGTGCCGAAGAAGGGGCCAAACAGAAGCTGTATCGCGAGCAATATCATGTTGCTGTCTCGAGGGCTGTTGCCCGACTCAATGTCTTATGTGAATTATGCATGCCTTTTGTTAAGCCAGGCGGTTATTTTGTTGCGCTTAAAGGGGCTCAGTATCAGCAGGAAGCTGAGGAGGCTAAGCGGGCGATTGAAATCCTTGGCGGAAAAATAAGTCACATTCAGCCAGTCAAGCTTCCGGGATTAGAAGATGTTCGAGCTGTCATTTTTATTAAGAAAGTTCATTCTACTCCAGCCGCATATCCGCGAAAACCTGGGCAACCAGAAAAAAAGCCTCTCTAATTGGGAAAAATTAGAGGATTTTATGAAAGTTGTGACGAATTCATGTTGGTATTAAGTAGTAGGGCGGTGTACGAATGAAAAATTTAGCCAGATTTTTTGGGATAGCCCCAGACAAACCCGAAGCTGTAAATCCGGCTGAAAATAGCATAATTGAAGCTGTTATTGAGCAACAAGCAGAACAAGAAGTACTTAATGTAAATGATGTACAATACTTAAAAATTGATGAGATCGTTCCCAATCCCTTTCAGCCACGCAAGACCTTTAATGAGGAAGCACTGCAGGATTTAGCTGACTCGATTAAGGAATTTGGCGTTATCCAGCCGTTACTAGTGCGGAGAACAGACAATGGTTATGAGCTGGTTGCTGGTGAACGACGCTTAAGGGCATCTAAATTAGCGCAGTTAGTGGAAATACCGGCAATTATTAAAGAACTTACCGACAAGGAAATGGCCGAGCTGGCTATGATCGAAAACCTTCAGCGTGAAGACTTGCATTACTTGGAAGAGGCTGAAGGATTTCAACAGCTTATTGCTAATTTCGGTTTTACGCAAGATGAATTGGCTCGTCGAATGGGGAAGAAGCAATCGACAGTGGCGAATAAATTACGACTCCTGAAGCTTTGTCCAGAAGTACGGACCATCTTGGTTCAAGATCAATTAACAGAACGTCATGCACGGGCGCTTCTGAAGATTGATGATTATAACATGCAAATGGAAATTTTGGAGTCAGTTCGACAAAAAGATCTAAATGTTCGTGAGACAGAAGCGCTGATTCAGGCAGTTCTTGACGATATTTCCCGGGAAATGGAAAAGAAAGCACCTCGGCAAAATGTTGTCAGGATCATTCGTGATGTGCGTATATTCCTCAATACCATTAATAATGTAGTAGGGGAAATGAAAAAAACTGGTCTTAATGTTAAAGTCGATCAAGATCAGGATGACGATTATATCACTGTGAAATTGCAAATTCCAAAGCGGAAATAGCTATAAAAAAACGCACCGAGGTCGGTGCGTTTTCTATTTATATGAAGTATTGTAATTGGGGCTATTTTAGGATGGTTAGGCCTTCATGAGCTCTTTTGCCAGATTTACTGCAGCAACACCATCACGGGCATAGGCATCGGCACCAGCTTGTGTTGCATAGTCAGCTGTTAATACAGCACCGCCTACGATTGTTTTGATATCAGCAGTTGCTATTTTCAGCGCTTGAATTGCAATATCAATTTGTGGCATTGTGGTTGTCATTAGCGCGCACAGACCGACGATGTCAGCTTTATGCTTAATCGCAGCTTCGACGATCGCGGCATCACTGACATCTTTACCTAAATCAATGACTGTAAATCCGTTGTTCTCAAGCAGCGCACCAACAATATTTTTTCCAAGATCGTGAATATCTCCTTTTACTGTTGCAATAATCACAGTACCACGGCTTTTCATGACTTGGGAGGGAAGCATTTCTTTGATTGTCATAAAGGCTGCTCGCATGGTTTCAGCAGAAAGCAGTACTTGAGGCAGGAAGCAGCGCCCGGAGCCAAATGCTTTTCCTACTTCATTCATTGCAGCCGTTAAAGCCTCTTCGGTGATATCAGTTGGGCTGTAGCCTTGCTCGAGTGCTTTTTTGATGAGTGGAACTACGCCTTCCTTTTCACCGTCGACGACAGCTTGGCGGGTTAAGGCAATAATGTCATCCGGATTAATTCTGGGTGCGGTGGTTTGGCTGGCGTTGGGAAGTGCAGCAGCATAGTTAAGGCTGTATTGACGGCCATTTTGATCATAGCCGAGCAGAGCGCCAGCCGCTGCAAGCGTATCTTGCATGCTCTTATCATAAGGATTTAGGATAGGGGCATCCAGTCCAGAAGCCAAGCTCATTGCGCAGAAAGTGCTATTCATTAGTTGGCGGTTAGGGAGTCCATAGGAGATATTGCTTAGTCCCATTGTAGCCGGATAACCAAACTGTTTTCGATACAGACGGAGGGTGGCTAGGGTTTGTTCGGCAGCATGCTGATCAGCGGCAACTGTCATCACAAGAGCATCAAGTAAGAAATCCTGGTGGCGAAGCCCTGCAGCCAGTGCTGTATCAACTATTTTTTGAATAACAGCAACACGTTCTACCGCTGTAGCAGGAACTCCTTCAGGGGAAATGGGCAGGCATAGAATGGCTGCACCATATTTTTTGGCCAGGGGTAAAAACTGCTCTAAACGTTCTGGTTCAGCGCTGACTGAATTTATGAGTGCACGGCCAGGATAGGCTTTTAAGCCGGCTTCAAGTGCTAGCGCATCACTGGTATCAATCGCAAGCGGGACATCCACTAGCATGGATAGTTCCTGGATGGCTTGCTGCATGGCTGCGGCTTGATCAATTCCTGGTACACCCATATTTACATCTAAAACCTTTGCGCCAGCACGAACTTGTTCTATGGCCTCTTTTTTTACGGATAGAAACTGACCAGCCTTAATATCTGCTGCCAGTTGCTTACGGCCAGTTGGATTAATGCGTTCGCCAATGATGACTGTTGGTCTTGAGGCCGCTATGTATACCGTTTTGCTGCGGCTGGTTAGGGCAAGTGCCTGCGGCGGTTTTTCCCTTGGGGCGAGCGAGCAAGTTTGGGCGGCTGTCCTGATGGCTTGGATATGTTGAGGGGTCGTACCGCAGCATCCGCCGATATAACTCGCGCCGGCCTCAATCAGTTTTGGAACCCACTCACCAAGTTCGGCGGGGCTCATGGGGAAAACTGTCTCACCACCAATTAATTCCGGCATTCCGGCATTGGGTTGAACACTAATTGGACAGCTGCATGCTGAAGCAAGCGCTTTTATAATTGGCAATAGCTGTGCTGGACCCAGTGAACAATTTGCACCAATAACGTTTGCGCCCATGGCTTCTAAAACAATGGCAGCTGTCTCAGGATCTGTGCCAGTAACCGTTCTTCCATCATCTCCGAAAGATAGCTGGCAGATAACTGGCTTTTTAGTTGCTGCTTTTGCGGCAAGTAATGCTGCGCGTATTTCCTGAATGTCAATAATGGTCTCAATCAGAATATAATCGACACCTGCAAGATCTAATGCGGTAATTTGTTCAAAAAATACAGTATAAGCTTCGTCAAAACTCAAGTCGCCTAATGGGGTGATGAATTTTCCGGTGGGTCCTACCGAGCCGGCTATTTTGGCATTCGTTTTCGCAGCGGCTTTAGCTGCCAGAACGGCAGCTGTATTTAATTCAGCGACTTTCGTGGATAGACCATAGTGCTCTAGTTTGATGCGGTTTGCACCAAAAGTATTTGTTTCAATAATGGTAGCCCCATGCTCAATATACTGCTGGTGGATCTTTGTGATAATTTCGGGACAATCTACATTCCATTGTTCAGGACATTGACCAGGTTGTAAACCGGCCTTTTGCAGCATCGTACCCATAGCGCCGTCAAAAATTTGTATCATTTAAATATCTTCCTTTCTTGCCAGGCAATTTTGTTGAATGCAATCATTGCAGCGATTTCTAGTGCAATCTTTAACGTTTTGTGTCGGAACAAAACCGATGACTGCGGTGACGGATTTTCTTGGAACCAACATGCAGCTTTCTGTAACCTGGATGCCTATTGTTTGACCATAAGCCAACTCTAGTACAGCGGGCTGTTCTGTGATATTCCAGTCTCCATAGCCAGGACTAAAGCGTGATAATGTGCTAAAACCCAGTTTGTTTGCTTGCTGGGTGATGGCCTTGTTCATCTGATCTGCAGCCATTTCAACAGCTGTTGTTCCGGCAGCATCTAGTAAGACGGCATAGGCATAGTTTCCTTTTGAAAAATGTTCTGAGATAGCCTTTTCCAGTGCCTCACCAATTGTTACAGCAAGGACAGCAACTTTTTTGGCTTCCTTTAAATAAGCGGTTATTTTCTTGCCTGTTAACAGATAATCGGGGCTGGCTGAGATTGTGCTTGTTATAGGACTATATTCGTATAATTCCCAGACTCCCTTAGCCTGCACTAGCATTTGAGCTTCAAAACAGGCATCTTCTAATAACTTATTTGGGAATTCTGCTTTATTTAAACCGGCATAGCGCCGTGTTTCACTAAGATCAATTGCCGTTAGCGCGGCATTAAAAATTGGCATTGTATCAACACCCTTAATGTTATATTTAGGTAATTTATCATTATAAACAATCGACGGTCAGAAGGATAGAGAAGCGGAGTTTTCTTAGTACCCTATCATATTTGGAAACTTTAGTCAAGACATATCAAAAGCATTAACATTATGTTAACAAAAACTGTCATTTAAGTTCCAGATTGTCGAAATGCATGTTTTCCTACGCATGGCTTGATAATTTTTGGCAGGATATTTACCCAAGTTGTGGAATGATGTAATCTAGCAAGTTTAAAATGAGGTGAACGTTTTGGTTAAGGTTATTGCAATTGCCAATCAGAAGGGTGGTGTGGGCAAAACTACGACTTCCGTTAATTTAAGCGCATGTATCGCTGAACTTGGGAAGAAAGTTTTGTTAATTGATATAGACCCCCAAGGTAATACTACTAGTGGATTTGGTTTTAATAAATCAAAGATGGATCGTTGTGTTTATGATGCGCTTGTTAACGATGTTCCAATACAGAGTATGGCGCTTGAAACACAAATTGATAATCTAAAGTTATTGCCAGCTACCATTCAATTAGCGGGTGCGGAGATTGAACTTGTTTCAATTATGTCGCGTGAAACCAAATTAAAAAGAGCGTTGGATCGTGTTAAGTACGATTATGACTATGTGATTATTGATTGTCCGCCATCTTTAGGATTACTGACAATTAACTCGCTTACTGCTGCTAATTCTGTGCTGGTTCCCATTCAATGCGAGTTTTACGCATTAGAAGGCTTATCACAGCTTATGAAAACAGTGACATTGGTGCAAAAGAATTTAAACCCGATTCTAACCCTTGAAGGTGTCGTTCTGACGATGTTTGATGCTCGCACTAATTTATCCATTCAAGTGGTTGACGAAGTGAAGAATCATTTTAGACAAAAGGTGTATCAGACCATTATTCCTCGCAATGTACGGTTAAGCGAAGCACCGAGTCATGGTCAGCCGGTCATTAAATATGATCCTAAATCTAAAGGTGCTGAGGTTTATTTCGATTTAGCTAGAGAGGTGATTGGTGATGAATAAACAACTACGCGGTCTGGGGAGAGGTCTTGATGCTCTTATTCCAACCACAGCAGTTCAAGAGAATGATCAAGTGAATGTTATTTCTGTAAAAGACATCGTTCCAAACAAATTTCAACCGCGACGCATTTTTGATGATGAGGCATTAATTGAATTAAGCCAATCCATTAAACAATATGGCATTCTTCAGCCCATTGTAGTCCGTAAAACTTTAAATGGGTATGAGCTTGTTGCTGGCGAAAGACGTTGGCGTGCTTCGCAGCAAGCCGGGTTAACGATTATCCCGGCTGTTATACGCGATTATACGGATGGCGAAATGACTGAGATTGCATTAATCGAAAATCTTCAACGTCAAGATTTGAATGCGATTGAGGAAGGTCTTGCCTATAAACGGCTTATGGAGGAATTCGGTCTTACACAAGAAGAGGTATCACGCAAAATTGGACGCAGCCGATCTCATATTGCTAATTTTATTCGTTTATTAAATCTGCCACCAATCATCCAAGATTTTGTTTCACGTGGAACATTATCGATGGGGCAAGCAAGACCAATTTTGGCCTTAGAGAATCAAGAACTGCAAATTGAGGCTGCTGAAATCATTGTTGCTGAGGATTTATCCGCCCGTGATGCAGAAACTCTTGTAAAACGATTAGCCACGTCACCGAGAAAGCCTGCAGAAGAAGTAGACAATCCACCGCGGGAAATTTTTGTTGTTGAAGCAGAGGATCGCCTTAAATTAGCATTGGGCACTCAAGTCAAGATTAAACCAGGCAAACTAAAAAGCAAAATCGAAATCGAATTTTATTCAGCTGAGGATTTGGATCGCATCATTGAAGTCCTTACTGAGAGCCAACCCCAGATCTCTGCCAATCGTCCTAGTGGAAGGTTTGTTGTATAAATTGTTTCACGTGAAACATTAAGCTCATCTATTTGGAGTGGTGTTGATGCGGATAGAAAAAGATTTGCTGGGTGAGTGTCTGGTTCCAAAACACGCATATTACGGAGTACATACCCTGCGGGCGGTGGATAACTTCCCGCTTACTGCTTTTAAAGCCCATCCGAAGCTGATTGCGGCAATGGCACTTATCAAAAAGGCAGCAGCAAATGTAAATAGTGAGTTAGGGAGCCTTGATCCGAAAATTGGAAAAGCAATTAGTGAGGCAGCCGATGAAGTTGTAGCCGGGAAATGGCAAGAACAATTTGTCGTGGATGCCTTGCAAGGCGGAGCGGGAACTTCGACCAATATGAATATCAATGAAGTGATAGCCAATCGTGCGATTGAGCTGCTTGGTGGCCAATTGGGTGAGTATGCAATTGTTCACCCCTTAAATCATGTCAATTTGCATCAATCAACCAATGATACCTATCCGACGGCTGTGAAAATAGCCGCAATTTGGCTGCTGCAGGACTTAAGCGAGGCTTGTGCGTCCCTACAACAGGCGTTTCAAGATAAAGAAAGCGAATTTGCCGGGGTGCTAAAAATTGGCCGCACTCAGTTGCAAGATGCTGTACCGATTATGCTTGGACAAGAGTTTAGTGCTTATGCACAAGCTGTTTCGCGTGATCGCTGGCGCCTTTATAAGGTTGAAGAACGTCTAAGACAAGTGAATTTAGGCGGAACGGCAGTTGGGACAGGAATGAATGCACCTAAAAAATACATCTTTATGGTCAATGATAAAGTGCGTCAATATGCTAAAGTTGGGTTAGCGCGAGCAGAAAATATGATTGATGCAACCCAAAATGCGGATGTCTATGTTGAAGTCTCTGGTCTATTGAAGACGTTAGCGGTAAATTTGGGTAAAATTGCACATGACTTACGCTTGATGTCTTCTGGTCCCTTAGGCGGTTTGGCAGAACTATCGTTGCCGGAACGGCAGGCTGGTTCATCAATCATGCCCGGGAAGGTCAATCCAATCATTCCAGAGGCCGTCAATCAGGTGGCTTTTCATGTTATGGCATCTGATTTGGCGATAACCATGGCAGCGCAATCCGGTCAATTGGAGTTAAATGCATTTTTGCCATTAATTGCTCATCATTTGCTGTCAAGTATTGAATTATTAACTCGTTGTATTCATATGTTTGTCAGTCATTGTATAATTGGAATACAAGTCAATCTAAAGTCGTGTCAAAGCATGCTGGATAAAAGCTTAGTCACGGTAGCTGCCTTAGTACCCCATATTGGCTATGATCAGGCAACTCAAGTAGCACGTGAGGCAATGCAGACAGGTCACAGTGTATTAGAAACTGTCAGGACTATGAATTTAATTACCGAAGAGAAATTAGCAGAAATACTCAATCCTCATGCACTAACAAAACCAGGAATATCTGGTGGTGTGCTGCGGTAAGGAGGTTGCTTAAGTTATGCAAGATACGCCTAAAGGAAACAGACTGCATATTGCGATATTTGGCCGGCGAAATGCTGGTAAATCAAGTTTAATTAACGCGCTGACTAAGCAGGATATCGCACTCGTTTCGGCAGTGCCAGGTACGACAACTGATCCAGTATACAAAGCCATGGAGATTTTGCCTATAGGCCCTGTCATGATCATCGATACGGCTGGGATTGACGATGAGGGTGAACTGGGAGCCCTGCGTGTCGAAAGAACGATGCAAGTATTACATAAGGCTGATTTAGCAATCATTGTCATAGATGCAGAGCTGGGAATATCAAGCTTTGAGCAAGCTATTTTAACTGCGATACGAAAGAAGCAAGTTGCTGTTGTCGGTGTAGTCAACAAAACTGATCTTGCTCCGCTTAGTGAAGCTAAGTTAAGCGGATTCAATACTGAGCTTAATTTGCCCTTATTGCCAATCAGTGCAAAATGCGGGCAGGGTATTGAAGAATTAAAACGCCAAATTATTCAAAATGCCCCCGCTGATTGGGAAAGTATTCCGGTTATTGGCGATTTGCTCAATCCCGGCGATCATGTCGTGTTGGTTGTGCCAATTGACTTATCGGCGCCCAAAGGACGACTGATTTTGCCGCAAGTCCAAACCATCCGGGATATATTGGATCATGATGCTTATTGCAGTGTGGTAAAGGAACGTGAGTTGAAAGATACATTAAGCAACATGCGGCAATTACCAAAGCTTGTTGTTACTGATTCGCAGGAGTTTCTCAAAGTAGCAGCCGATACGCCGCCTGAAGTGCTATTAACTTCCTTTTCTATCCTATTTGCCCGTCATAAGGGCGATCTGAAAACCTTCGTTGCTGGTGTAAAAGCTATTGATGCACTTAAAGCTGGGGATAAAGTGCTGATTGCAGAAGGGTGTACTCATCATCGGCAAGCAGATGATATCGGCAAGGTCAAAATACCGCGGTGGCTCAGACAAATGGTTGGAGGCGATCTCGAATTTGATTGGGTCTCAGGCGGAACCTTTCCACAGAATTTAAGGCAATATCAACTAATTGTTCACTGCGGCGCCTGTATGCTCAATCGGCGCGAAGTGCTCTCCCGTTTGACAGAAGCTCATGAAAATAATATTCCAATTGTGAACTATGGCATATTAATTGCCCATGTTCACGGAATATTATATCGGGCATTGGCACCTTTTCCGCTTGCTCAACTGCTTTTGGAGGAATAATAAGAAAAAGTTATGTTGAAAGCGGGGCAGTTGTCATGATTTATTTTGATAATGCAGCAACATCTTGGCCGAAGCCAGAACCTGTGTATCAAGCGGTGGATCAGTGTTTGCGCTCAGTGAGCGGCAATCCTGGACGGGGATTTTCAGAGGGAGCGCGTAATGCTGCCAGTATTCTTTATGAAACACGCGAAGAACTAGCAGATTTATTTGGGATTTCAAATCCGAGCCAGGTCGTTTTTACCCATAATGCTACCGATGCTTTAAATATTGCCCTCTTTGGGACGATTAATCCCGGTGACTGCATTATCACAACATCGATGGAACATAACGCAGTCGTACGGCCTTTGAAATATTTAGAGTCTATTGGTGTGAAGGTTGTCAGGATACCAGCAGATGAAGAGGGCCGCATTCATTTAGAATGTCTGGAGCAAAGTGCTGCAAAAGGCGCGAAAGCCATTCTGCTCAGTCATGCATCTAATGTAACAGGAACCATTATGCCTTTAGAAGCAATTGGTGAGATTGCCAAAAAGTATCAAGCTGTCTTGATCGTCGATGCAGCCCAGACCGCTGGTATAGAGACGATTGATGTTGTCAAAATGAATATCGGGCTATTAGCATTTAGTGGCCACAAAGGCCTGTTTGGGCCCCAAGGAACCGGCGGTTTATATATTCGAGAAAAGCTCGCAGTGAAGCCTATGCGATATGGCGGTACTGGCAGTTTATCAGAATTAGAACAGCAGCCAGGCTTTTTGCCAGATAGTCTGGAAAGTGGTACGCTGAATACCCCGGGGATTGCTGGATTATTGGCAGGCTTGCGTTTTATCAAGAAAACAGGTCGTGACATAATCAGGCAGAAAGAAATAAAGTTGGCTGCGCATTTAGTGGAAGGGTTAAAGAAAATTCCGCGGGTCAAAGTTTATGGTCCTGCCAATCAGCGAGACCGTACAGCGGTTATTTCTTTTACGATCGCCAACTTGGATAGCAGTCATGTTGCTTATGAATTGGATCGGGATTTTGGCATAGCTTGTCGAGGCGGCTTGCACTGCGCACCATGGGCGCACAAAACGATCGGTACAATCGGAAGTGGGACAATCCGTTTTAGTCCAGGCTTTTTTAATCATGAAGATGAAACTGCTGCAGCCCTTAAGGCAGTTCAAATAATCGCCGAAAGGAATGAAAAGAATGAAGGGAACTCTGGTTAATGCAGCAGCCATCCTAAGCGGTTCAGTTGTTGGCTTATTCCTAAAACGTGGTATGCCGGAACGCTATCAGCATACCATTATGCAAGGACTAGCTTTGGCAGTGGGCGTTATTGGCCTTCAGATGGCATTTAAGACTCAGAATATGCTTATTGTTATATTAAGCATTGTGATGGGAGCTATCATAGGGGAAGCCTTGAATATTGATGCTTTGCTGACAAAACTCGGTAACTGGCTTACCGCAAAGCTAGGCAGCCAATATGGAAATGTAGGTGAGGGGTTTGTTACGGCAAGCTTAGTGTATTGTGTTGGTGCAATGGCTGTTGTTGGCTCAATTCAAGATGGCTTAACTGGGGATGCCAGTACATTATATGCAAAATCAATGCTTGATGGTGTCTCTGCCGTCGTTTTTGCCTCTACGCTAGGTATTGGGGTAGCCTTATCAAGTGTGTCGGTCATCGCTTATCAAGGAACGATTACTTTATTGGCAGGAGCTTTCAGTACACTGCTGACTGAGCAGATTATTACCGAGCTGACAGCAGTGGGAGGAGTACTGATTATTGGAATAAGCATACTAATGCTGGATGTAAAGAAAATTAAAGTTGCTAATTTACTGCCAGCCATACCGGCAGCAGTTGTTATAACGGCTTTATGGTCGATGTAATATAAATTAAGGGGTTTGATGAAAAATGAATATCAATATTGACTTGTCCGCTTTATCAGCATTCATTTTAAATAATTTACAATACATGTTATTGGGGATGACCATACTCATCTTAGTGGCTTTAATTGTTTTTATCAGTATTAATTTGAAGCTGTCTAAAATGAATAAGCGTTATCGCAAAATGATGCAAGGTGCTGAGGGAGCCAATCTCGAGCGCTTGCTTATGGCACATATTGATGAAGTTCGCCAGGTTGTTGCAAAAGTTGAAACATTATCAGTAGAGTATCAACGGATTGATCAGCTTTCTAAATCCTGCATTCAGAAACTAGGTATTGTCCGGTTTAATGCATTTGAAGATACTGGCAGTGATTTAAGTTTTGCTATTGCGTTATTAGATGCAAAAAATAACGGTGTTGTGATATCCAGCATTTTTGGGCGTAACGAATCACGTTCTTATGGCAAACCAGTGATTGGGGGACAATCAAGCTACTTTCTAACAGAGGAAGAAAAGCAAGCTTTGGCTCAAGCGTGTGAAAAAAAAGTTGGGCTATAGGCAGGATTTTTATAATATAGGAAGAAAATGACATATGTAGTATCAGTGTACCTAAGGAGGGCTCGGGTTGATCGAAACAAAGCAAAAGCCTGAAAAGCAAGAGTATACAATCATGATCGTTCCGCATCAGGGTAATTTAGTCCGTCGTTTTAGTATTCATTCTAAAGTTATCAAATGCGGCGTTGCATTATTGTGTGCAGGAGCCCTCATATTAGGCGGAAGTTATGTAAACTATAATGTAAAGCTTAAAGTAGCGCAGGCGGAAAAAGCAGAATTAGAAAATTATCGTATTAATAATGGTTCTCAGCAACAGCAGCTTGAGCAGTTGGCTCAGGAAACTGCTGCTTTGCAGGAAGAATTAAATAGACTTAACAAGCTTGAAGTGGAGTTACGCAGTATTGTTAAAAATGAACAGTCGGTTGGTACGTCCCGTTCTGGTATCGAACGTCCTTCGATGGGGAATCAGGGGCAAGGAGGGCCGGTTGTAAAACCAACTGTAGCCGAAGTTGCAGCGCTGGTGAAGCAGTTGAAAACAACAGCTCAGGCAAGAGAACAGAGCCTAAGTGATTTACGGGCAGAATTATTGGCAATTCAAGAGCGGGAGGCAATCACTCCATCCATTTGGCCGGCACAAGGTGATGTAACGTCAAGATTTGGCTGGCGTCAATCGCCAATCGGCTGGGGGCGTGACTGGCATCCTGGTATTGATATTGCAAATAGCTATGGTACGCCAATCGCCGCAACTGCCGACGGCGAAGTCGTCGAAAGTGGCTGGAATGGCGGCTACGGGAAAATGATTCGGATTGATCACGGCAACGGTATATCAACCGTTTATGGACATAATTCCAGTAATTTAGTGGATGTCGGAACCGCTGTAAAAAAAGGCGATATTATTGCCTATATGGGGAGTACTGGCTATAGTACTGGTCCTCACGTTCATTATGAAGTACGAGTTAACGGCAATGCTGTCAATCCCGCAAACTTTCTATAAAGTACTTTCTAAAATAAAATATCACTCCGGAGAGCAAACCATAAATGAAAGGTTGAGTGAATGATGTTTGGTAGCAAGAAGATAAGGGCTTCTGCCATTGGTGAGATAGAGACAATCATTGGCAAGGATACTCAATTAAAAGGTTCAGTTAAAGCGCAGGGGACAATTCGTATTGATGGTGAATTTGAAGGGGACATTGATTCCGAACAGGATATTATTATTGGTGAGAGTGGCCACGTTACTGCCAAAATCAATGCCCGGAATGTACTGATATCTGGCGTTCTGCAAGGCAATGTGAATGCAACTGGGCGGCTTGAACTGATGTCCAGCGGCAAGCTTTACGGAGATATTAAGGCCAATGCCCTCATAATCGGTGAAGGGGCTGTATTTAAAGGTGTAAGCGATATGATTGACACGAGTGGCAATAAAACGACTGACAAGTATCAAGACGGGGCTGCATCGGCTTAATGTTATTGCTGCTAAACGAGAGTGGATTCACAGCATCGCCGCAAGTATTGTGGTGATGCTTTTTTATTTCTCAAATTATAAGAAAAAGAATATGGACCAAGAAAATCGTACAACCTATAAGAATCGAAATAAAATTATAGTTATGACAAGGCAAGTTAGACAAGAAGCTTTTAGTTGCTGATGTGCCTTCTATACGGCGCGGTACATGAAAACTATCAGCGATACATGCGAAATAAACCTAATTTCGAAAAACTTAACAGTCATGAAAAAGGCACCTCTGTAAACAATACAATTTAAGGAGGTGCTTTTATGTTGCGATTAGTTTCAGTTGAAACAGGACTTGATGACATTAAAACACATTTGAATACCTGTGGTTATCAAGTGATTGACATGGCTGAGCACTTGCGGCCTGTAGAAGCGGTCATCTATACAAGCTTAGCAGCAAATTCGTTAGGCAAAGTCAAAACTTCCCGCGGAACGACAGTCATTAATGCAGCTGGATTAACTGCAGAGCAAGTAGCCTCCTGCTTAGAGGAAAGATTGTAATAAACTGGATCTTAATTGGTAAAACTAGGAGTGAGGAGGTGTATTATGCAAGGAATCATTGCCATTGAAAAGAATCTGTCTAGATTAGCCGATTTATTAGAAACAGAAGGGTATGATGTAGTATCTTTAGATAGTACAAACATCGAATCTGTTGACGCCATTGTTGTGAGTGGTGCCGATAATAATCTGATGAATATGCAGGATATCTTGGTTCATGTGCCAATCATTAATGCTTCTGGAAAGAGTACTGATGAGATTTTAGAAGAATTAGAGCGGCTATAATAGTAAAACCCAGAACAAAAGTTGTTCTGGGTTTCTTTTATGGCTTTTATTCTATAATATATTGAAGCCAATATCAATGCAGTGTGCGCAATGCAAAAGAAAGTCCGTTAGCAATGGTATCTGCCATCTTCATGACTAGGTTAAGACGAGTGCTTTGAAGCACCAGATGCTCCATAAAACCGCCCACATTTACAATGCCGGTAATGTAAGCATCACCAACAGCAGGGAGATCCTTGTTAACGGCAGCACCGGGCTTGACTGAGCCGCGTCCTAAGGAAACACAGCCGACACTTTCCAAGCGGCCGAGACAAGCATCAATGGCCATGATATAAGGACTCTCATAATTGGCGCTGATCAACTTAATTCTATCAGCTAGATTGGTAGCATGGACAGGGTCGTCTAAAGTGCCATATACGTGAGAATTAAAGCTAAGAGCGTGGAGTTTGCTGCCGATTAAAGGTCCTAGAGAGTCGCCTGTTGATCGATCTGTGCCGATACATAGAACAACAATCTCGTGACCTGAAGATTTTGCATCAGCGAATAAGGTGCGTACGTTTATTGCAATATCATACATAGCTTGAGGATGATGAACAGAGAATTTAAGCTCTGGCTTTTTTAGCTTTATAATATTTTCTAACATTTGCAACTCCTATAAGTTTGGTCTGGGCTATTACCATTATGTGTAAGAAAGGCAAACTTTATACAGGATTATCGTTAGGAAACAAGATAAACGACTAACTTGGAAGATTTATATTAAAAATTTACGATTTTTTTTTGCTTCAAGTACCTTGATGACAGAACGAATTTACTCCGTAATATGTATGTATACCGAAAAACAATTCAGTACACAGCTTAGTCAATTTGGGCAATTTAGTGTAATAAAAGTACCCTGTCAGTAGCCGAAATCAGTGGTGTAATTAACACTTGCTCGAAAATAAAGACTTTGTTCAAAATCGTTTGTTCGTGTATAAATATACAAAATACAAAGAGCGTACAATGCCTGCATTCAGCAAAATCAGGTAGTTTTCAGAAAAAATTAATTTTTAATATGCATATTGACAGTATAACTTTTCGTTCTTATAATAAAAGTACATTAACAACAAGTTCTTTACAGGTGTACAAATGTATTTTAATTATGGAGCCGGCCTTAGCGCATCCGCTAATGGAAGACAACTAGGGAAATGTCTGGCAATTTGCATGATGGTAAATAGGCAATTGGTAGGCATTTGTGCAGCGTAGCACGCACTCACCGTGGGCCTGAACAGCCCTGCGGAAGTTCCTGGAAAAAGGTTCCGGTACTTACGCAGGGTTTTTGATTTTTTAACAATATTTTTTTGATATGAGGTGGAGAGAAGATGTGCAGAATAGGCGCAATTAAAAGTAAGGTCCCGTTTCATCCTTCAAAAGCTTTGCATCTCATGCTTCCTCAACAGGAAGGGCATGACAATTCAGGCTTTGCAATGGTGATGCAAGATTTGGCTGGGGTATTTGAAAACTATAAAGATAAACCGCTGTTATCTTTAGCCTGTACGCAATATGGGGCTAAATTAGTTGAAGATTATATGGAAACGCATAACTTCGTTCAAATTAACGAATGGATTCCTAAGGGAAGTAAAAAACAGGGCTTAGATATAAAAGCTATGCCTTACTATATTTTCCGCAATTATGATTATCCAGAGCACTATCGTGACGCTTCTCAGCAAGTTAAAGAGGATTTGCTGCTGGACACTCGTTTGGCGTTAAGAAAGTTACTGGAGAAGGATGATCAAGGGTATGTGTATTCCTTTTGGCCAGATGTTCTTACATTAAAAGAAATTGGTGATCCACGCGATATCGCAACTTACTTTAAATTATGGGATGACAATGGTCTGCTTATGGCCAAAAATGTGGTTGTTCAATGCCGCCAAAATACAAACTATGATATTGTGCGTTATGCAGCTCATCCATTCTTTTTGCAAGGCTATACGCTGTGTGCCAACGGTGAAAATACGTTTTATACCAAAAATAAAGAATATCAAAGGTCTTTACATCGCGGGTATATTGGTTTTGAATCAGACTCGCAAAATTTTCTATACACCCTGCACTATGTGCTTCATCAATTAAAATGGCCAATTAAATACTACAAACATGTGATCACGCCCTTGCCTTTTGATGAAATTGAACAGCGTTCGGATAAGGAAGTTCTCACAACATTGCGTCAATCCTTGGGACATTTAGAGATCAATGGGCCTAATACCGTTATTGCCTTGTTACCGAACAACCATATGATGACTTGCTGTGATTCTAAAAAACTGCGTCCGGTTGTTGTTGGCGGAGATGATACGACGATTGCCATTTCATCGGAAGTGTGCGGTCTTAATGTCATATTGCCTGATCGCAATCGCGAGTTGGACGTCTATCCGAATGAGCGGGAAGTTGTTGTCATTACGAATGAATTGGAGGTGCAGAGATGGAAACAGTAAGAACACAAGATATTACTGTCAATGATCTTAACTATAAAATAGAATATCACCATGACCGCTGTACCATGTGCGGCAGCTGTGTTGCCGCCTGTACCTTTAATGCGATTGAGGCGGTTATGGAGCGCCGTTCGATGACAGTATCAACCGGACATCAGCCTGAACCCACGCAGCGTCACGCCGCTGTACCGGTCATCAAACAAAAAACAACCTTGGCTAATGCCTGTGTCGGCTGCGGCATGTGTGAAAAAGTATGTCCAAACAGAGCCATTAAACCAGTTCGCAACGAAGATACCCGCCATAATCTTTTAGCACGCAGCGGCGGCTCCCCGTTAAAACGTGGCGGCCGTACTAATTTGAATGCACAGCGTACGCTTGATAATATCGTGATTGGCCGAATCTCACAAATGACCGACCCGTCGCTTGATTCGGAGCGCCACACTTTTGATATCTTGGCTCCGTTTGGCCGTGTATTGCTGCCGCAGGAACTGCCGGTAACTGCTGAAAACGGTGAACTTAAAATGACCTCCAAGACTCCGCCTGTGCATTGGATTTATCCGGTTATTTTCAGCGATATGTCCATTGGTGCGCTTTCGACACGGGCTTGGGAGGCTGTAGCCTTAGCAACCGCTTACCTGAATGAAAAATATCATTTACCTGTACGGATGTGCTCTGGTGAGGGCGGTATGCCGGTAAAACTTATGGAATCTGAACAGTTAAAATATATGATTCTACAAATTGCTTCCGGTCATTTTGGCTGGAACCGTATTATCAAAGCCATGCCGCGAATGAAGGTAGATCCGGCAGGGATTTTGATCAAAATTGGTCAAGGGGCTAAGCCTGGTGATGGTGGCCTTTTGCCTGCGGCTAAGGTTGCTGAACATGTTCAGGCCATCCGCGGTGTACCTAAAGCTGATTTGAATTCACCACCCAATCATCAAGGGCTCTATTCCATTGAAGAGTCTGTGCAAAAAATGCATTTATCCTTAAATGCAGCTTTCGGTTTCCGCGTGCCGGTAGCCATCAAGTGTGCTGCTTCAGCGACTTCGGTATCGGTATACAATAATCTGCTGCGTGATCCTTACCGGATTTGTGGCGGCTTTTTCCTGGATGGTATCCAAGGTGGTACTGGTGCTGCGAACGAAGTGTCACTTGACCACACGGGTCATCCAGTGGTTTCTAAATTGCGGGAATGCTACCTGGCGGCGGTGAAACAAGGCCGTCAAGGGCAAATTCCTTTATGGGCTGGCGGTGGCGTTGGGTTAACTGGCAATGCTGCAGCTGATGCTTTTAAAATGATTTGTCTGGGTGCCAATGGTGTATTTATTGGTAAAATTCTGATCCAATTGCTTGGCTGTATTGGTAATGAGCGCGGTCGCTGCAATTCCTGTTCAACAGGCAAATGCCCAACCGGTATCTGTACTCAAGATCCTCGTCTGGTAAAACGCCTGGATATTGATAAAGGTGCACAAAATATTGTCGATTATATGCTGGCATTGGACAGCGAGCTGCGCAAGCTAATGGCACCAATTGGTAATAGCTCCTTGCCGGTAGGCCGCTCTGATGCCTTGGTGACAACCGATGATGCTGTTGCTAATAAATTGGCTATTCAATATGTGTGTTAGGAGGGAAGCTGCATGTTTAAAATAAATACCATTCAAAACAATGACCGCATGTCAACGCAAGACTTGTTGATGGCTATCAACGAAGCGTTGGCTGGCGGAGAGACGGAATTTTATATTGAGGCTTCCGGTCAACATGATATTGGCGGACCACTTTGGCATCCAGAAGGCAAGCCGTTAAAATTTCATGTAAAAAACGCCGGCCAACGGGTTGGCTCGATGTGTTTAGATAATACTGAAGTCGTCGTAGAGGGCTCAGCATCGGCTGATGTAGGTTGGCTGAATGCTGGCGGACGGATTGTTGTTAAAGGGGACGCCGGTGACACGGCAGGCCATTGTGCGGCCGCTGGAACCATTTATATTGGCGGCCGGGCTGGAACTCGTTCTGGATCGCTCATGAAGCATGATCCGCTTTATGCGCCTCCTGAAATGTGGGTTCTTAAAAATGTCGGCAGCTTCTCGTTTGAGTTTATGGGCGGCGGTATTGGTGTTGTCTGCGGCTATGACAGTGAAGGGTTTGAATCCGTACTCGGAGACCGGTCTTGTGTTGGTATGGTTGGCGGAACCTTGTATTTCCGGGGAACAGCCAGCGGCCTTTCTAAAAAAGATGTAAAGATAACGCCGTTAAACAGCGCTGATATTGCTTATCTAGATGATAAAATGGATGACTTTCTTACGGCTATCGGTCGTCCTGAATTACGGGCTGAATTAAGCGAATGGGGTAACTGGCAAAAAGCCGTGGCGCTGACTTACGATGAGCGTCCTAAAAAAGCCAATACCGATCTTTTCTCTTTCCGTAATCAGCAATGGGTGGAAGGCGGCATCTTTAATGATGTCTGTAGTGATGATTTTGCCGTGATTGGCTTGGTTAAC
Organism: Sporomusaceae bacterium FL31; assembly: GCA_003990955.1. GTDB lineage: Bacteria > Bacillota > Negativicutes > DSM-1736 > Dendrosporobacteraceae > BIFV01. Next base: position 252,286 of record BIFV01000010.1, on the reverse strand, counting down.
AGTGGTCTTTACCGTCAAAGAGTGCCTGCTTGGGAAAACGCCCGCTATGCCGCGCCGTGTGAATTTAACTGTACAGCCTCGATTCCTTCCCAGCAGCGCTTTAATTTGCTCAGAGATGGTAAAATTAGCGAAGCTTATCAATTGGTTCTTGAATATACACCTTTTCCAGGATCGGTGTGTGGAGCTGTTTGTCCTAATTTGTGTATGGATGAATGTAGTCGTAAAAATATTGATATTTCGGCGCAAATTGGTCTTCTTGGCCGTCATTCATCAGATGTTACTTTAGAAAAAACTAACCCTTCGACTGGCAGGCATGTTGCTGTTATCGGTGGTGGTGCCGCAGGTCTTACCGCAGCTTGGCAATTGGCGCGACAAGGTCATGCGGTGACAGTGTATGAAGCTGATGCAAAGATGGGCGGGAAAATGGAACAAGTTATTCCGCGCTCACGCTTGCCGCAAGAAACACTTACCCGCGAAATTCAGCGGATTGCCGATATGGGTGTTAAACTGATTAATAACTATAAAGTAACAAAAGAGAATTTTATTGATATTAAAGCCAATCATGATGCAGTGGTTGTTACAACAGGGGGGCATAATCCTCGCGTTATCCCATGGCCAGGTCATGAGCGGGTAGTAAAAGGTTTAGATTTTTTAAAAGCTGTAAATCGTGGTGAGAGTCCGTCGGTCGGCCGCCGTGTTGTGGTGATTGGCTGTGGGAACTCGGGTATGGATGCTGCTGTGGGTGCCTATCAAATGGGGGCTGAACAAGTCACCTGTATTGATGTGCAGCGGCCTGCTGCGTTTGCTCATGAAATTGAGCATGTTGAGGAAATGGGCGGCGTTATCTTATGGCCGGTGCTTACAAAGGCCATCACTAGCGAAGGGATTGTTACGCAAAGCGGTGAAGTTATTCCAGCAGATACGATTATTGTTTCAATTGGTGAAACACCAGAATTTGACTTTTTGCCTGAGGGAATAGCGACTGAACGTGGTCATCTCATTGCTGGAAAAAATTACATGATTGCTGATGGTGTCTATACCGCCGGTGACACCATTAAACCCGGCCGCTTGGTTGATGCGATCGGCGCAGGGAGGGAAGCTGCTCTTGCAGTGGATGCTTACCTGACAGGACAAGAACATCAGACCAAACAAAAAACTAAACTGCCTGCTGGCAAACTCAGTACGGCTTACTTTAAGAAGTGTCATACTTGCGACATTCCAACGGCCACAGAAGACCATAATCGTTGTATTAGTTGTGGTACTTGCCGTGATTGTCACATGTGCCACAAATCTTGCCCGGAAAACGCAATTTCACGGCGACAGCTTGCTGATGGCAGCTTTGAGTATAGCTCAGATGCCGCAAAATGTATTGGCTGCGGAATTTGCGCAGGTATTTGTCCTTGTGGAATTTGGACGATGTATGCCAATAACGAACCCGTTAACATGTATCGGACGTATAATAAAGCTTAAAAAATCATATAACCTGGTAAGCTGCAATTTGCAAGTTTACCAGGTTATTTCCATTTTACACAGACAAAGCAATAACAAAGGGATTTCGCGATATCCTCCTGCAGTGAACTCATGTACGTAATTTAACTACAAAAAAGCAAAAAAGGTCGAAAAAATGTTGTTGACATGGATATATGGTCGAATTTATAATGTTACTCATAGACAAAAATACAAGCAGATGATACGGCGAGTCACAAGCTGTTTGTAAATTTGTAAAGTATCTGGCTGATGGCCATTTTGAAGACAGTGAAACATTACATTAGAGAATTAAGAATGAATGAGGGGGAGAAACGATGAAGAAAAAGTGGGTATCCATGGCAAGCCTGCTGGTTGGTGTCACCATGCTGGGAAGTTTGGTAGCTGGCTGCGGTAGTGCGACAACAAATTCCAAAGAAATTAAAATTGGTGCTAACTTTGAAATGACTGGCGGTATTGCCAACTTTGGTAATCAAACTGTAAATGGTATTAAGCTGGCAATTAAAGAAGCAAATGCAAATGGCGGTGTATTGGGTAAACAGCTTACTTTAGTTGTAGCTGATAACAAATCAGAACCTTCCGAAGCTGCCAATGCAATTACAAAACTGATCACTCAAGATAAAGTGAAAGTTGTTTTGGGGCCAGTAGCCAGCTCGAACGTAATGGCAACGACTCAAATTGCTCAAGATAACAAAATTCCTGTGATCACAGCAACAGCGACCAATCCAAAGGTAACTGTTGACAATGGCCAGGTAAAATCGCAAGTATTCCGTGCTTGCTTTATTGATCCTTTCCAAGGAACAGTAATGGCAAACTTCGCATCTAAATCCATGAAAGCTAAAACTGCAGCCATCTATATTGATAATAGCTCTGACTATTCAAAAGGACTGGCTCAGTTCTTCGAAGAAGGCTTTGTTAAAAATGGCGGTACAATTGTAGCTAAAGAAGCCTTCTTGCAAAAAGACCAGGATTTCAAAGCTACTTTAACTAAAATTAAAGCTTCAAATCCAGATGTTATTTTTATCCCTGCTTATTATGAAGAAGTAGGCAAAATTTCCAAACAAGCTCGTGAACTTGGTCTTACTCAACCATTCCTCGGAACTGATGGCTGGGATGACCCAAAATTAGTTGAAATTGCTGGAGCTGCTGCTCTTAATAACGGTTACTTCAGTAATCATTACTCCCCGCAAGATACTGATCCTAATGTAGTAAAATTCGTTGAGGCTTACAAAAAAGAATACGGCCAAGAACCTAGCGCTCTCGCGGCACTTGGTTATGATTCCGCACTTATGTTGATTGATGCCATCAAACGTGCTGGCAGCGATGAGCCTGCAAAAATTCGCGAAGCTCTTGAACAAACCAAAAACTTACAAGTGAGCACAGGAATTATCACTTTGGATGCTAACCACAACCCAGTTAAGAGTGCTGTCGTAATTGAAATGAAAGACGGCAAACAAGTATTTAAAGAAAAAATTAACCCTTGATTCTACGGGATTAAAACAGCAAGCAAGGATAAGGCAACCCCTTATCCTTGCTTTTTTTTGCCTAAGTTTACTTAGAAGGAAGGCGGTAAAAATTGTAATAACAGCTTATGCAGACATATCGCGTTCTCAAAATAATGCCGGCTGAGATCAGGACATGGTGATAATAAATGACTGGAATGACGGTTGACAACATTACACATTATGATTATAATGTGTAATGTACGAAAACATCGGACATAAAAATACTTTATACAGTAGGCATTTTGTTTGTAATCTTGTAAATTTACATGTCCGAGCTTTGTCACTTCCAAGGATTAGCGACCCAAGCTTCCTTGGCTGAAAATATAGGAGGGGTAAAAAATGACAAGAAAAGGTTTCAAAGTATCTGTTTTAATGATTGTTTTAGCAATGTTGAGCAGTTTCATTACAGGATGCAGCAGTAAAACAGCAGTAGACTCAAACGATATTAGAATTGGAGCCAATATCGAACTGACAGGCAGTGTAGCAAACTATGGAGAGCAGGCTCTTTCGGGCTTAAAGCTGGCGGTTAAGGAAGTGAATGCTGCTGGCGGTGTGCTTGGAAAGCAAATCACATTAGTTGTGGCTGATAATAAATCAGAACCTTCTGAGGCAACCAACGCGACAACCAAACTTATTACTCAGGATAAAGTAGTCGCAATCATTGGGCCGGCAGTAAGTTCAAATTTCCTGGCTGCTGCTCAGGTGGCTCAGGACAATAAGATTCCAGCACTGACACCAACAGGAACAAATGAAAAAATTACTTTTGAAAATGGCAAGGTAAAACCATACAGTTTCCGCTCCTGCTTTACTGATCCGTTTCAAGGAACAGTCATGGCAAACTTTGCGGCGAACTCTTTAAAAGCTAAAACAGCAGCCATTTACATAGATAGCAGTTCAGACTATTCTAAAGGCTTAGCTGAAGTTTTTGAAAAAGTGTTTACACAAAATGGCGGAACCATTGTTGCTAAAGAAGCTTATTTACAAAAAGACAGTGACTTTAGAGCCGGCTTAACAAAAATAAAGTCAACAAATCCGGAAACTATCTTTATTCCTGGTTATTATGAAGAAGTAGGGAAAATTGTAAAACAAGCACGTGAACTGGGAATGCAGATCCCGCTATTAGGGACTGACGGTTGGACTGATGGCAAACTGGTAGAGATTGCAGGCATTGAGGCGCTCAATAATACCTACTATAGCAACCATTTCTCGGCACAGGACAAGGATGCTAATGTTGCTAAATTTGTTGAATCCTACAAAAAAGAATATGGCAAGGAACCTAGTGTATTTGCCGCTTTAGGTTATGATGCCGGATTGTTAATGATTGATGCCATTAAACGCGCTGGCAGCGCTGAACCGCAGAAAATCCGGGATGCATTAGAGAATACGAAGAACTTCCAGGCCAGCACTGGATTGTTGTCGCTGGATGCTAACCATAATCCGATCAAAACAGCTTTTATTCTCGCACGTCAAAATGGCGTAGAAATGTTTAAAGAAAAAATTAATCCTTGATCTCAGGTAAGAGAAAAAACTGAAAGAAGTTAGCAAGCGGGACAAACCTCAGGTTTGTCCCGTGTTTTGTTTTACACTAAATGTATCTTAACAATGTACTTTTGAGTACTATCCAGGGAAACATTCAAATGATATAAGTTTTTCGCATGAAGATAGTCTGTGGTAAATGTATTGACATAGTGAACATTCCTCCCTATAATAACAAATATACGCACACATATATCCACTCACGAAGGACATAGACTGAGGATGTCTTGGTGGATTGTACAACGGTGCTTTCAATTGAAACGGGAGGGAAAATAATGTTCACTGGAAAAATGCAGAGAACGGTAGGCGTCCTAGTAGCAATTGCCATGTTAGCGGTGCTACTTGCAGGATGCGGCGGTGGTCAGCAATCGGCTGATGTAATCAAATTAGGGGCCAACCTGGAGATGACAGGAAATAATGCTACATTTGGTCAGTCAGCAGCGAATGGCACCAAATTAGCCATTAAAGAAATCAATGCTAAGGGTGGTTTGCTCGGAAAGCAAGTTAGCTTGGTTGTTGCTGACAATAAAAGTGAAGCAGCTGAAGCTGCTAATGCTATGCAAAAGCTGATAACTCAAGACAAAGTCAGTGCAGTCATTGCGCCAATCGCTTCTTCCAGCGTTATCGCTGGTGCCCAAGTCAATATGGATAATAAAGTGTTGGCAATCAGCCCAACTGCTTCCAATCCAAAAGTAACTGTTGATCCAAACACCGGAAAAGTTCGCGATTACTTATTTAGAGCGGCCTTTATCGACCCTTTCCAAGGTTCGGTTATGGCGAACTTTGCAACGAAGACTTTAAATGCAAAAAAAGCTGCTCTCTACATTGATAACTCGAGTGATTATGCTAAAGGTCTTGGTCAGTTCTTTAAAGAAACCTTCATTAAAAATGGTGGTACAATTGTGGCCGAAGAAGCCTATTTAGCTAAAGATACTGATTTCAAAGCAACGCTTACTAAACTTAAAGCTGCAACTCCCGATGTTGTATTTGTACCAGGTTACTATCAAGAAGTAGGCATGATTATTAAACAAGGCCGTGAACTTGGCCTGAGCGTACCGTTCCTGGGCGGCGACGGCTGGGATTCGGCGAAGCTTCCTGAGATTGCAGGCGGAGCAGCTCTTAATAATACTTTCTTTGCAAATCACTATTCACCGGATGACAACAGCCCAGCAATTACTACTTTTGTAGAGTCTTATAAGAAAGAATACGGACAAACACCAGATGCATTTGCTGCATTGGCGTATGATGCAACCATGATGGTATTTGAAGCCATTAAACGTGCAAATAGTGCCGATCCTGTAAAAGTTAAAGATGAGCTAGCTAAGACAAAAGACTATCCTGCTGTATCAGGTGTCATTACCCTAAACGAAACTCATGATGCAGTGAAGAGTGCTGTTATTATTGAAATGAAAGATGGCAAACAGACTTTCAAAGAAAAGATCAATCCGTAATTTACAATTATTACACTCATTATACTGGTAAGGATAAGGCGATTTGTCTTATCCTTTACACAGTACAACAAGGGATAAGAAAGCTTTACTGATTTATTTCATTGTTTGCTGAATTTTTGAATTAATTGGGGACATTTGTTTGTGTAGATTAGACAAAAATCAGTAAATATATCAAAGTATATTGACAGGCAAGGACAACGCCGCTATAATAAACACGTAATAGAAAATACCACGAACATTGAAGTTCACAAGACAGCTGTAGTTTATGGAGACCTGGCGCCAGTTAACATTGCATGGCTTCGGGTCTTCTGTTTATTTACAGAACGTCCGGCGAATGTGGACATATTGCTGAATTTGTCTTTTGTTTGTGGATTGGCTAGGTTTAACGGCAACTAATTAAGGTATTTAATGAAGTAAACGGAGGGAAGAGAGAAAATGGATGTTTCATCATTTACACATCAGTTAATCCAGCAGCTTATTAACGGCGTCTCACTGGGTAGTATTTACGCTCTAATCGCCTTGGGTTATACGATGGTATACGGAATCATTAAACTTATCAATTTCGCTCATGGCGATATTTACATGCTAGGTGCTTATGTCGGGTTCTTTGCTACCGCTGTATTGAAAATGTCATTTGTACCAGCACTGATTACAGCAATGATTGGTGCAGCTCTGGCGGGGATGCTGATCGAGCGGTTAGCCTATCGCCCTTTGCGTAATGCACCGAAAATTGCGGTGCTAATTACGGCGATTGGGGTATCGCTGTTATTGGAGTATGGCGGCATGTTGTTAGTATCGCCGCAGCCTCGTACTTTCCCAGCCGTATTTGAAGCACAAACCTATAACATTGGCGGGTTCATCATTAACAATCAACAGGTTGTTATTTTAGCTGTTTCAGTTATCTTAATGATGGTTCTCACTTATGTTGTTAATAGTACTAAAGTTGGTAAAGCCATGCGAGCCTGTTCTTTTGACACAGATGCTGCCCGTTTAATGGGGATCGACGTCAATCGGGTCATTTCGTTTACTTTTGGTATTGGCTCTGCTTTGGCGGCTGCAGCTGGTGTTCTAGTAGGTGTCTATTATAATTCTATTGATCCGCTGATGGGCATTATGCCTGGCTTAAAGGCCTTCGTAGCAGCCGTATTAGGCGGCATTGGTGTAATTCCTGGAGCCATGGCTGGCGGGATTATTCTTGGTGTGGTCGAGGCTCTGGTAAGTGGCTTTATTTCTTCAACCTTCCGCGATGCGGCAGCGTTTGCAATTTTAATTATTATCCTGCTGTTCAAGCCATCTGGTATTTTTGGCAAGAACGTGCGCGAGAAAGTGTAGGTGGCAGTAATGAGAGGAACAACAAAAAAAGATTTACTGTCATTTGGCGCTTGTATTGCATTATTTGCTGTCATGCAAGCCATGATGGAATTCGATATTATCGGCCCATATTGGCAGCTTAATCTTGTGCTGATTGGGATTAACATCATTTTAGCAACAAGTCTTAATTTGATTAATGGCTTTACTGGGCAGTTTTCAATTGGTCATGCCGGTTTTATGGCAGTTGGTGCTTATTTGAGTGCTGTACTGACTGTTAAGATGCAGCTTCCATTTTTAGTTGCTATTATTGGTGGTGCGCTTGGCGCTGGATTCCTGGGTTTTGTGATCGGCTTGCCAACTTTGCGCTTAAAAGGTGACTATTTGGCGATTGCTACCTTGGGTTTAGGTGAAATTATCCGCATTACCATCTTAAATATTCCGTATGTCGGTGGTGCATCCGGCTTTATGGGAATTCCGCGTTATACTAATTTCATATGGGTATGTGCATTAGCTGTATTTACGGTTTACTTTATTAAGAACTTAATTAATTCTTCCCATGGCCGGGCTTGTATCTCGATTCGCGAGAATGAGATTGCAGCTGAGGCAATGGGGATTGATACCACGAAATATAAAGTCTTAGCCTTTACAATCGGGGCCTCCTTCGCCGGAGTTGCAGGAGCGCTATTCTCTCACTACTTCTATATTGCTCATCCAGCATCGTTTACGTTCATGAGATCTTTTGATATTCTTACCATGGTCGTATTAGGCGGTTTAGGAAGTATCAGTGGTTCGATTACAGCTGCAATTCTGCTCACTTTCGTTTCAGCAGCGACAGCCAGTTATCCTGAATTCCGGATGATTATTTATTCGCTCGTACTGATCGTTTTGATGATTTACCGTCCGCAAGGCTTGTTTGGCAATAAAGAGCTTAGCTTGAAAATGTTTAGTCGTGCTAAAGGAGGTGCCAAACATGACGCTGCTTAAAGCATCCAAGTTATCCAAAGTATTTGGCGGCCTGAAAGCTGTCTCTAATTTTGATGTGGAAATTAACGAAGGTGAACTGATTGGTTTGATTGGACCAAATGGTGCTGGTAAAACCACAGCCTTCAATCTGCTGACAGGTGTTTATGAGCCGACAACTGGAACCATTGATTTTGATGGTCAAAGCCTGCTTGGTTTGAAGCCTTTTCAGATTACCCAAAGAGGTGTGGCGCGTACCTTCCAGAACATCCGCTTATTCTCTGAACTCAGTGTTCTTGATAACGTAAAAATCGCGTATCACTCTCATGTAAAATACGGTATCTTAGAATCTGTGCTACGGATTGGCCGTTATCACAATGAAGAAGAAGAAATTGAGCAAAAAGCCATTCGCTTTTTAGATGTGTTTAACTTAACCCATAAAAAAGATGAAATAGCCAAGAATCTTCCTTATGGTGAACAACGCCGTTTGGAGATTGCCCGGGCACTGGCGGCTCAGCCCAAGCTGTTACTGCTTGATGAACCGGCTGCTGGTATGAATCCGCAGGAAACACAACAGCTCATGGAAATGATTCGCTGGATTCGTAAAGAATTTAACTTGACCATTCTATTGATTGAGCATGACATGAGTTTGGTTATGGGTGTCTGTGAGCGCATTTATGTATTGGAATATGGTAGTATTATTGCCCACGGTACGCCGCTGGAAATTAAGAATAATCCGCGAGTTATTGAGGCATACCTTGGGGAAGAGGTGCACTGATGCTTAAGATTGATAACATTAATGTATATTATGGAGCTATCCACGCAATCAAGGGAATTAGCCTTGAGGTTAATGAAGGGGAAATTGTAACCCTTATCGGAGCTAATGGTGCCGGGAAAAGTACTATTTTGCGCACGGTTTCCGGATTGCTTAAACCTAAAATTGGCGAAATCAACTTTGAAGGCAAGAATATAGCCGGTATGCCAGCCCAGAATATTGTAAAGTTGGGAATTTCTCAAGTGCCGGAAGGCCGTCGGGTATTCGCCAACATGACGGTTCTAGAAAATCTGGAACTGGGAGCTTATATTCGTTCAGACAAACAGGGAATTAAGGAAGATATGAACGTTGTCTTCGAGCGCTTTCCCCGCCTGTCTGAACGTCTGACACAGCTGGCTGGTACGCTTAGCGGCGGTGAGCAGCAAATGCTGGCTATGGGTCGTGCTTTGATGAGCCGGCCGCGTTTGTTACTCTTAGATGAGCCATCTATGGGGCTAGCACCTTTGCTGGTTAAAGAGATTTTCTCAATTATCAAAGACATCAATGCTACCGGCACAACCATTTTGCTTGTTGAACAGAATGCCAATATGGCACTTTCGATAGCCAATAAAGCGTATGTGCTTGAAACTGGTAGAATTACTTTATCCGGTTCAGCCAAAGAGTTGGCAGCCAGTGAAGAAATTCGTAAAGCTTATTTGGGTGGTTGACACGATGCGGTATCCGGTATTTCCGGGTACCGCATTTCTTGTCATTTGCAATATAGCTGATCTGCATATATTTCGGGGTTTTTAAATAGATTAGAGAAGAGAAGGAATTGAATTCTGGAATATTTTTTTATACATAATGACAGAATTTTGCAAGTAGGTTATAATTAAATTAAGAAAATTCTAGTAATTATGCGAGGAGCGATGAAAAATGTTTGTAGCTAACCGAATGACCACAAATCCAGTGCTTATTACTCCAACCACTACTGTTGCCGATGCATCTGAGCTCATGCGTACTAATAAATTCCGTCGCTTGCCAGTCGTCGCTAACGATAAAATCGTGGGCATTGTAACAGACCGTGATCTCATGGAAGTTTCACCATCACCGGCGACAACCTTGTCCATCTTTGAATTGAACTACCTGTTGGCGAAAATGCAGGTACAGGATATTATGACTAAGAAGGTAGTGACAATTAAAGCGTCAGCAACTGTGGAAGAGGCGGCTTTAGTCATGTATAACAGCCGCATTGGCGGTTTGCCGGTGCTTGACGAAGCGGATAAAGTGGTTGGCATTATTACTGAAACTGATATCTTTAAATGCTTTGTCGATATTATGGGACTGCCTGGTGGAAAAACCAGGCTGACGATTGATGTCGCCGACAATGTTGGGGTTATTAGTGAGATTACTGCAGTCTTTGCTGAATTGGGCGTTAATATTGGCAGTATGGCCACCTATGAATTGCCTGACGGTCAATATGAATTAGTGATTCGGGCCGATGCTGATAATGTTGAAATACTGACAGAGAAATTGGCTGCCAAAGGCTATCCTGTCAATCATGTTGCAAAAATTGGATCATAGGACTAAGATTGAAAACTAGCGATATTTACACATATTCGGCAGTATGTTAATATAATAAAATAGGGAACAGGCGATCAGGTTTTTACCTGATGCGGCCGGGCTGTGAGCAGCGGTGATGAAGTGTGACAATTGGGAGTGCATCTCCTGGATTAGTCCTCTGAATAAACCTGCGGGACCTGATAATGGGGACCGCGGGTTTTTTTGCGTTTTTACGGAAAGACTAGATTATGTAGAAGCTGTCGTGGGCTTCTGCGCATTAGGAGGGACTGTTTTGGTAGGAGCTAATTCCGAATTAAAACAAAATACAGCCAGATTATCCATTATATCCAATACGTTGCTGGTATTACTAAAGTTAGTTGTCGGATTTTATGCCGGTGCAGTCAGTATCATCTCTGAAGCCGCGCATTCGGCTGTAGATTTAATTGCAGCCATTGTCGCCTATTATGCGGTGAAAAAAGCGGCTCAGCCACCTGATGAGAATCATGCCTATGGCCATGGCAAATTCGAGAATTTGTCCGGGGCAGTAGAGGCATTGCTGATTGTTGGAGCAGCTATTTGGATTGTTTATGAAGCAGCTGAGAAATTTCATACTGCGAGTATGCCTCAATACCTGGAATATGGTATTGTTATTATGCTGATATCGATCGGTGTAAACTATTGGGTATCGAATAAACTGCTTAAAGTTGCCCGTGAGACTGAATCACAGGCATTAGAGGCTGATGCACTCCATCTAAGAGCCGATATCTGGACCTCGGCGGGCGTTCTCATCGGCTTGGGGACAATCAAGGTAACTGGTTGGACCTGGATTGATCCGGCAATTGCTATTGTTGTTGCCGTCATTGTCTTCAAGGCCGGATACAGTATGACTTTAAAAAGCATTAGTCAGCTCACTGATGTAAGTCTGCCGCCAGAGGAAGAAAAGATGATTGCCGATATTTTGACCAAACATGCTTCAGTGATTGCCTTTCATCAATTGCGTACCCGTCGATCAGGCAGTTACCGGTTGGTGGATATGCATTTGGTTCTTGATAAAAACATGCATTTAGATAAGGCGCACGCTGTTTGTGATCAGCTTGAAGAAGAAATAAAACAGGCGTTAGGCTTGTGTGATGTGGTGATTCATATTGAGCCTTGTGACTATCATGAGGGCTTTGGGTATTGCCCTATTCCCGGCAGCCGAAATGGTAAGCGTTTAACCTGAATCAATTAAAAATCCCTTTTCCCAACTGGGAAAAGGGATTTTTGGTTATTCATCCTCCCGTACCGGAACAATGAGACCGGCTTCGGTGAGCAGTTCTTTCAGTACTTCGCTGTCTATTGTAAAACACTCTTCCTGCTCTTCTTCATTGCTGGATGGCTGAGGTTGAGGTGGTGTTGACTGGTTAGCGGGCGGGGCAGCTTCTGTTGCAGTTGGTTCAGGCGGCTTAGGGCAAGGAAACTGACAGGAAGGGTCAATCTGAACGGGTGGGCAGAAGCAGGGCACTTCGTAACAGCAGGTTTTAAGAATTCTGCGCAGTACTTCCAGCTCGATAATCTGCTCAATCGTAATCTCTTCAACCGGATCTTGAGCCATGCTGAAAATATCAATAGGAGCGCAGGTTACACTGAGAAACTCAGCCAGAAAGGTGATCTTACAGCATAATAACTCAAGCAGTATATCGATCAGCGTTCCTGCCCGGTCAAAGCGTATAACAGACCGTTCAAACACCTCAAATGGAACGCCAGGGATTCGATTGATCTCTTCAGCCGAACCAACCAGCAAACGGTAGGAACTAACTAGTGAAGTTAAGTTTGGAACAATTGCATTAACGTCGGCAATAATTGTGTTGAGAATTGGCGTAGCCACCAAAAACCACCTCTTTCGCCAGTGCTACATCATAGTATGCATGACTGGTAATTTTGGTTAAAATAGAATCAAAAAATATCCGCAAAGGAATTTTGCGGTCGTGGTATAATTATGTAGAGAAGACGTTATAATTGAGAAAGAGGTGGAAGTAGATGGCAAATTATGTGGATGCCAGAGGTCTAGCTTGTCCTCAGCCAGTGATCGCAACAAAGAAAGCATTAGATAGCATAGATGATGGTACTGTTACGGTGATTGTTGATAACGCTATTGCTAAAGAAAATGTCCTTAAATTGGCTGCTTCCAGCCATTGCGAGGTTCGTGTAGAAGAAAAGAGCGGTCTGTTTACCCTGCAGATTGTTAAAGGCAGTGGTTCAAATCAGGCTGAGCCGCTCGTTGCAGTCGAAGCGTCTGCAACGGTTTATCTGATTACCAAAAATACCCTGGGGCATGGTAATGACGAGCTGGGAGGCGTGCTGATTAAATCGCTGCTGTTTACTTTGGTAGAAAAACAGCCTTATCCTAAAACGGTTATGTTTATAAATTCGGGGGTTTTATTGACAACCCAAGGCTCACCTGTACTTGAACACCTGCAAAAGCTGGAACAAGCCGGTGTTCAGTTATTATCCTGCGGCACATGCCTGGAATATTATCAGCTTAAAGATAAACTGGCAGTTGGCGGAGTAACCAATATGTATACCATCTTGGATGAAATGTCAGCCAATAAGGCAATTACCTTGTGAGGTGAACACTATTTTCTCAGATTATGATCGTTTCCTATCATTTAACTCGGTGCACCACGCCATTCGGGCAGAAAAGCTGTTAGGTGCGGCTGGCATTAAGGTGGTCGCTATGCCGACACCGCGTGAAATTGCCATTAGCTGCGGCCAGTGCTTACTGTTCGGAGCAGCTGATCAGTCGACTGTATTGACTATTCTTGAGAATGGGCAGGTAGAGTGGTCTAAGCTATTTAAACGGCAGGCCGGCAGTTATGAGGAAATAGCTAATTTTACAGAATAGAACGAATGGGAGAGGGGTGATTGACTCTGGATATACTTTCGTCAGACTTCTTACTCTTTGCCGGGAATAAAGTATTACGTATTGTTGCAATTATCGCGGTAGCATTATTGATTCTTCGTTTCTTTCGTGTTGTTGTTGCCCGGATTTTTACTCCTCAGGCAGGCAGTAAAACATTCTACTTTGATGAACGTCGAGCCCGGACAATTAGCATCTTACTGCAAAGCATTACTCGCTACATGATTTACTTCATCACCATCATTCTGCTGCTGCAGGAATTTAAAATTGACACAACCTCAATTGTTGCTGGAGCTGGTATTATTGGCTTGGCCATCGGTGTTGGTGCACAAAGTCTGATTAAGGATTTTATTACTGGCTTTTTTGTTATTCTTGAGGATCAATATGCAGTGGGTGACTTTATTGCCAGTGGTGATATGACTGGCACCGTGGAGGAGATTGGCTTTCGGGTGACAAAATTGCGGGATTCGAGCGGGCTGCTTCATATTATCCCCCATGGACTCATTACCAAAATTACCAATTATACGCGCGGTCATATGCAAGCGGCAGTTACCATACCGATACTTTATGAAGCGGATACGAAAACAGTACTCAGCCTGTTGGATCAGGCTTGTGTGGAGATCGGCGCTACAATGCCGGAAGTGATTGACGGACCTAACGTGATCGGCCTTGTAGAGTTTCGTTCTAATGACATGATTGCCAAAATTGTTGCTAAGACGGTACCGCTTGAGCAAGGAAAGGTAGAAGCGGCTTTGAGGTATAAAATAAAAACATTGTTTGACACTGCGGCCATTCCACTGCCAACGTCAGCAATAAAACAGAATGGGTAGGGAGCAGCATGAATTTAGTTCGTTATGAAGTGGGCGATATTGTAAAAATGAAAAAGACGCATCCCTGTGGTTCTGATCGCTGGGAAATTATGCGTACCGGAATTGATTTTGGGCTTAAATGTCTAGGCTGCAATCGCTGGATTATGATTCCACGGCCAAAATTTGAAAAAGCGGTCAAGAGTATTCTAGAAAAAAAGTCAGCTAATAATCAATCTCCATCTTGACGAATTTTGACAGATAAATTATAATTTAGTTAAAACAATTGTATACATTGCAATGCAGAACTGGCGGATAAGTGGAGCACCACGTGGACTGTATTGTGTAAAGCCGACCGCCTGGGCAGTTTCTATTGCTCAGGCGGTTTTTTGTGTTTTTTTAGGGAACGATAACAATAAACTTCTGCCTTGGCTACAGACTGGCAAAAAACAGTAATTTATGGAGGGATAATTATGAAAGCATGGAACGGGTTTAAAGCCGGTAAATGGCAGGAAACAATCGATGTGCAGAATTTTATTCAGCTTAACTATCAGCCTTATGAGAATGATGGCGCCTTTTTAGCAGCGGCGACAGAGAAAACGCAAACAGTTTGGAATACTTGCAGGCAGCTATTGGTTGAAGAAAATGCCAAAGGCGTTCTTGATATTGATACCGAAACCGTGAGTACCATCACCTCCCATCAACCTGGCTATATTGACAGAGAGCATGAAGTTATTGTTGGTTTGCAAACCGATGCGCCGCTGCGGCGCAGCGTTATCGTGAATGGCGGCGTCCGTATGGCTGAGCAAGCTTGTGAAGCCTATGGCTTTGAGCTCAGCCCCACGATTAGTGATATTTATCATCATCATTGCACAACCCATAATTCAGCTGTCTTTGATGTCTATACCGAGGAAATGCGGCAGGCCCGCCGGCTAGGCGTGATCACCGGTCTGCCTGATGCCTATGGCCGTGGTCGAATCATTGGCGACTACCGACGGGTGGCGCTATATGGTGTTGACCGGTTAATTCAAGCCAAGCAGGCTGATATAACCGAATTGGCTAAACAGCCGATGAGTGAAGGCGTATTACGCAGCCGCGAAGAATTGGCTAAACAAGTTAAGGCATTGCAAGCCATGAAACAAATGACAGGTCAATATGGTCTGGATATTGCAAGTCCAGCTGAAAATGCACACCAAGCTGTTCAATGGGTATACTTTGCCTATTTAGCCGGAATCAAAGAGCAAAATGGTGCTGCTATGTCGCTGGGGCGGGTATCCACTTTTTTAGATATCTATATCGAGCGGGATTTGCAGGCTGGCGTACTTGACGAAAAGCTGGCTCAGGAATTAATGGATCAATTGGTCATTAAGCTGCGCTTGGCCCGCCATTTGCGGACACCAGAATATAATGAGCTTTTTGCGGGTGATCCTCTGTGGGTCACTGAAGCAATCGGCGGTATGGGCCAAGATGGCCGTACACTGGTTACAAAAACTTCTTTCCGTGTCCTGCACACGCTGTATAACCTGGGACCAGCGCCTGAGCCTAATCTAACTATTTTATGGTCGTCAGCGCTGCCAGAGAAATTTAAACAATATTGTGCCCAAGTATCGATTGATACAAGTGCCATCCAATATGAGAATGATGATCTGATGCGCCCAGTCTATGGCGATGATTATGCCATCGCCTGCTGTGTTTCAGCCATGAAAGTGGGTCAGCAAATGCAGTTCTTTGGCGCCCGGGCTAATTTGGCAAAAGCGCTGCTCATGGCCATCAACGGCGGCCGTGATGAAAATACGGGCGAACAAGTTGCACCTGTGGTGCCAGCGGTGCAAGGGGATTATCTGGATTATGACCAGGTACGGGCAAACTATTCAAAGGTTATTGGCTGGCTGGCAGAACTTTATGTTAACACCATGAATTTAATTCACTATATGCATGATAAATATGCCTATGAGGCCGCTCAGATGGCACTGCATGACAGTCAGGTAGAGCGTCTTATGGCTTTTGGGGTTGCCGGCTTGTCGGTAGCGGTAGACTCGTTAAGCGCAATCCGCTACGGCAAGGTGCAGGCCATTCGTAATGAACAGGGAATCGCGACAGGCTTTACCGTTGACGGCGAATATCCGTGCTTTGGCAATAATGATGACCGAGTAGACGGTATTGCTCATGAGCTAACGGAAGAGTTTATCGCAGAGTTAAGAAAACACCAGACCTATCGGGATGCTGAGCATACTTTATCAGTACTTACGATTACTTCCAATGTCATGTATGGCAAGAAAACCGGTGCAACTCCTGACGGGAGAAAAGCGGGTGAAGCGTTTGCACCAGGGGCTAACCCGATGCACGGCCGTGACCGGCGGGGGGCTTTGGCAGCTATTAGCTCAATTACCAATATCTGCTATGACAACTGCCGTGACGGTATTTCTTATACGTTTTCCATTGTACCCGGTGCTTTAGGTAAAACGAGAGATAGCCGGATTGGCAATCTTGTTGCCATTTTGGATGGGTATACCAAGCAGCAAGGGCACCATATTAATGTGAATGTATTCGACCGTTCAGTATTAGAAGCGGCGATGGCTCAACCTGAGCTATATCCACAGCTGACCATCCGCGTGTCGGGTTATGCCGTAAACTTTGTTAAACTAAGTCCAAGCCACCAGCGCGAAGTCATTAAGCGTACGTTCTATCAGGCTGTTTAAGATGAAAGCTTATTATCATTCCATTGAGACATTCGGGACAGTCGATGGCCAGGGTATTCGGTATGTTCTATTCCTGGCAGGCTGCTCCTTAGGGTGTGTTTTCTGTCATAATCCTGATACCTGGAGCTATGGTGAGAAAGTCATTACTATTCCAGAGATCTTGGCAGATTATCATAAATATCGTGCCTTCTATGATGCTTCGGGCGGCGGAATTACGGTAAGCGGCGGGGAACCGCTGCTGCAAGCCGATTTTGTGGCTGAATTATTTAAAGCCTGTCGTGAACTTGGTATTCATACCACCCTGGATACGGCAGGTTACTGTACGCAGCAACAGGTATTCAAGGTTATTCCTTATACCGATGCGGTATTATTCAGTCTTAAGGCCACTACTGCGGAGCAGTATCAATTTTTAACTGTGGCCGATAACGCTGTTATTTTAGCCAATCTGCGGCATTTTGCGGCGCATATTCCGATTACTTTGCGCTATGTACTGATTCCAGGAATAAATGACTCAATCAGCGATCTTGTTCAATTAGCCGGTTTGATTAAAACTTTACCCAGCCTAGTTCCGGTTGAATTGCTGGCCTATCATACCTTAGGGCGGGAAAAGTGGCTGAAGCTGGGGCTTGAATATCGTCTGGAAGAAGTGCCGGACGCGACAGGTGCGCAAATTGCCCAGGCCAAAAGGCAGCTGGAGGCGCAAGGAATACAAGTGTTAACCAATAGCTTGGATTGAGGAAAGTATTGGTTTGCGGTTTGGCATTATTGCTGAACTTCATGGCAAAATAGTTACAGGTCTTGCAATTCATAACCGGATATTCTACAATAAGAAAAGACTTGGCATATGCCAAGTCTTTAGACATGGTGGTATTGTTTATTTTTGTTACATGGAAACTGGGTTAAATATAGATAAAGATAAGGTGGAATATAAAGGAATGAGTAATTTAGAAGTCGGTATTGTTGGTCTGCCGAATGTTGGCAAAAGTACTTTATTTAATGCCATTACCAAAGCAGGCGCGGAAGCTGCCAATTATCCGTTTTGTACGATTGAACCCAATGTGGGCGTGGTTGACGTCCCGGATGAGCGGTTAGCGAAACTGCTGGCCATGTATAATTCCAAAAGAATTATACCAGCAGCCATTCGGTTTGTTGATATTGCTGGTTTAGTGAAAGGCGCAGCCCAAGGCGAAGGTCTTGGCAATAAGTTCTTAGCCCATATCCGTCAAGTGGATGCTGTAGCCCAAGTCGTTCGTTGTTTTGATGATGAAAATATCACGCATGTCGAAGGTGGTCTTGATCCGTTGCGGGATATTGAAATTATTAATACCGAACTGTGTTTGGCCGATTTAGAAACCTTGGATAAACGGTTGGAACGGGCGCAAAAGCTGCTCAAAGGCGGCGACAAAAAAGCTCAGGCTGAAATTAATGTATTAAACCGGATTAAAGAATTGCTTGAGCAAGCATTGCCTGCTCGTCGAGTCGAAATGACTGATGATGAAGCCGTACTCATTCGTGATCTTAATTTGCTTACCCTAAAACCCATTTTGTTTGTAGCCAACGTTGGTGAAGATGAAGTGGCGACTCCTGACAATAATCCTTATGTGCAAAAAGTAAAAGCGTATGCACAGCAAGAAGGCGCAGAAGTGATTGCTGTTTCGGCTAAGGTTGAATCAGAAATCGCTGAATTAGCTGATGAAGATGCCAAAGAGTTTTTAGGCGAGCTTGGGCTGGATGAATCCGGGCTGGATAAGCTCATCAAAGCCTCGTTCAAACTGTTAGGCTTAATCACTTTCCTGACAGCTGGTGAACAGGAAGTTCGTGCCTGGACCATCACTTCCGGAACTAAAGCGCCGCAAGCCGGCGGCAAAATTCACAGCGATATTGAACGCGGTTTCATCCGGGCTGAAATTGTTTCGTTTGCTGAGCTGATGGCTGCGGGAAGCCATTCAGCGGCACGGGAAAAAGGTCAAGTCCGTTTGGAAGGTAAGGATTACATCATGAAAGATGGCGATGTCACTTACTTCCGCTTTAATGTATAACATAACAAAGAAAAACTACCGATCACCATGTTCGGTAGTTTTTTTATAGGTCAGGCAAAATTCGACGCATGATCAGTCATGCCTTAAAGGCCTCTGCCAATACCTAGCTGGAATTAGCACAAGCCAAGGCAGTTCTTCGCGGACGTGCTCGCCGAGTGGGATACAGCATCAAAAAGCACTGAGCAGCAGGCCTAATAAAGTGATGAGGATAATGCGTGAAACAACATAAATTTCTTGAGCATTCATTGTGTTCACCAGCCTTAAACAAAAATCGTTCACCAGTATCTTAATGTAGTATATTCTATAAAAAATACAAAATACATTCTTGTTTTTAGATTAATCAGAAAATTAATTTTTAACAGGATTTTGCTTGCTTAAGCGTGAATACAGTAATGCGTATTTTTTGGTTATTAGCAGCTTATGCAACACCGAAAAGAGTGTGACTAGAATAGTTTCGCGAGGATGAATTCATGTATATTTACTTGGATATTGTTGAAAAATTTTCGTGTCAAATGTGTGGTACTTGTTGCCGTAATGATTGGCAGGTAACAGTTGATCAGGCATCTTATGAGCGGAATTACGCGTTATTTGCCCGTCAAGGCCGCCTAGACGAGTTTCGCCAGGCTTTTTCAACTCTTACTGGCAAGGCTAAGCCGGGAGAGTATGCTGCTATTGCTAAACAAACAACTGGAGGCGCTTGTTGGTTTTTAGCCGATAGCAATTTCTGCCGCTTGCATCGTGAAGCAGGCCATCAGCATCTTGATGCTGTTTGTCAGACCTTTCCTCGTTACCCGATGACGAGTGCGCGTGGTATCGAGCTAACACTGAGTTTCAGTTGCCCGGCTGTCCTGGATCAGATTGCCCGGATAGAGCCAATGCGGTTGGTCAAAAATGAAATCCCACCGCTGCCGCTTATCCCCGACCAATACACCGAGCAGGTTTTTCCAAAACAAAAACGCAAAAGTGATCCGTTGCGGTATTACTTTGAATTGGAGCAGCATTTTATCGACATTATCCAATGCCGCCGTCTCCCGTTTGAACAAAGAATTAGCTTGCTTGATCAAACGGTACAGCAGCTAGGCCCTTGTGCTGATCACGAGGATGCAGGGAGTCAGCTTAATCAATTGTTTTGGCGCAATTATGATAAGATGGAAGCTGGTTTGGAGAATGCACAGCCTGAACTCTCAGCAGAGATTCTGATTGAGCATTTTTTGGTAAACTTTATTTTTAAAAAGCCTTTTTATACCTATGGCTTGCAGCAGGCGTTTCATTGGCTGGAATTATTTTGGCGAACCATCATGAGCGGCATAGACAAAAGCAACACCCAAGCCCAATGGGACAGTGCTAAAAAAATCATTATGGAACTTGAGGTGCATTACGGGCATAATCGCAGTGCATTAGGTCTTGTGGACCGGTATTGCAAGAAGTAAAAAAATTCCACTAAAATCTAATTTATTTCCAGGATATTTTCTTGCTAATGAACATTAGTTAATGCTATAATAGATTAGTCTAAGGACAAACTGAGGTTTCAAATTTATTTTTGTTACCTTCCCTGCTCCCAAATGGGAGCCATAGACCACAGGAGGAGGTGATTTCGTGAGAAAATACGAAGTCATATTCATTGTTAAGCCGGTTGATGAAGATACTCTCAATAATGTTGTTACTAAATTTGAGAATATCGTTAAAAATTTCGGCGGAAACATTGACAAGATTGATCGTTGGGGCAAGAAACGTCTTGCTTATCCGGTTAAAGACCTTAATGAAGGTTTTTACACTTTATTCTACATTACAGCCGAGCCTAAAGTAGTTGCTGAGCTTGACCGTGTAATGAAGATTACCGACGAGATCTTGAAACACATGATTATTAAAGAAGACGAATAAGGCCAGGGGGAAATGCCATGAACAAGGTTATATTAGTTGGTCGTCTTTCTCAGGATCCCGAGGTACGTTATACGCAAAATGGTAAAGCCGTAGCTTCTTTCAGCATTGCGGTTAATCGTTTTACGGGTTCGGGCCAAAAGGAGGCTGCTGATTTTATACCCATCGTAGCGTGGGAAAAACTGGCCGAAATTTGTGGAAATAATCTCACCAAAGGACGCCGGGTGCTGGTTGAAGGCCGATTGCAGATACGTTCCTATGAAGCTACTGACGGACAAAAACGTCGGGTTGCTGAAGTAGTAGCGCAAAATATCGAGTTCTTAGACAGCAAGCAGGCGGCAGGCGGCAGCTCCGGGTCTCCATATGATGCCAGTTCCTTTGGTAGTGAAGTCTTCCCTGAAGAAGAAATACCATTTTAAAGGGAGGTAAGTTCAGTGAGACGTGAAAGAGGAAGAAAACCTAAGAAAAAAGTTTGCAGCTTCTGTGTAGATAAAGTAGAAGCTATCGACTATAAAGACGTTCCAAAACTCCGCCGTTACACGACTGAGCGCGGCAAAATTCTGCCTCGCCGTATATCTGGTAACTGCGCGAAACATCAACGTCAATTGACATTGTCCATTAAACGGGCTCGTAATATTGCTTTACTGCCGTTTACAGCAGAATAAATCAAGCTAAAAGAGAGGTAAAGCTACCTCTCTTTTATTATTCTTTTCTTTAATGCTCTGCAGCTCAGGTAATGTGAGTAGTGATGCGATTGACAAGGCTTTGGAAATATATGCAGCAGGCTGATTTTGATTTTCATCAAGCTCAAGCAGGAAGAAGGCAGTTGATCTGCGAATATTAATGGGAAGGTTTAAGGGAGGGGTTGTCCTTTGTTTTCCCACGAATCAGAAATTCTCCGCAAAATGCGTCTCATAGAATGGTTAAAAGCAGAGCTGGTCGCTAATGTTGGCCAGCTATATCAGGCTATGGCCAAGAACAGTGAACAAGCTATTCGTGATGGCTTGGCTTCTATTGTTATTTCTTGTTTTGTTTTAGGGAGAAGACTGGGTATTAATTTTGCCGATTTGGATGAGGCTATAGTAACACGTTTAAGTCAAAATATAAAAAAAGAAAATGATGTGGAGAAATGGTTTGGTGATTTTTCCGAATACCAGCGACATCTCCGTCAGAAGAGGTGAAATAGATGCAGCATAATCGTGTAAGGCCTATGGTTGAAGGCGGAATTTTAGCTTCAATTGCCATTGTATTTGCATTAATTAGTGCCTATATGCCGTTTGTCGGACCTTTTGTAAATTTGATCTGGCCGGTTCCTATTATTCTGCTTGGGGTCCGTCATGGCTATAAATGGAGTATTATGGCAACCTTCGTAGCCGGGATCATTATTGCCATGCTGGTACATCCGCTGCAGGCAGTCGGTGTAGTTGTAGGCTTTGGGCTTATTGGGATTGTTCTGGGACATTCGCTAAGGTCAGAATTTCATCCTGTTAAGACACTCCTGTGGGGCTCGGTTGCCTCGCTGCTTTCCAAAGTGGCGGTGTTGTTAATCAGTGCCGCTGTAATGGGAATTAATCCTTTGAATATGCAGACTGAAGCGCTTGGCCAGGCTTTTGATCAAGCTGTGCAAATGTATCGCAGCCTGGGCATGAAAGAAGAAGATATTGCGACCATTGCAACAAATATGCAGACCATGCTTCAGTTTATGAAAATTATATTGCCGGCAGGATTTGTTTTGGCCGCTATTGCTGATACTTATCTTAACTTTATGATAGCAAAGATTGTACTCAAAAAGCTTGGACAGCAGGTCCCTTCATTTCCGCCGTTTAAAGACTGGTCCATGCCTGGCTATATTGTTTATATTTATTTACTGGCCCTAGTTGGCATGTATTGGGGAAATAGCCGGCACATCACTGAACTTTATCATATTGCCGTCAACTTCCAGGTTATCACAAGTACCCTGCTGTTTATCCAAGGCTTGGCGTTATTTTACTTCCTTTCCGATAAATACAAATTGTCAAGGCTCTCGCGGGGTATTATACTATTCTTAATCTTTACTAACGGTCTGTTCACTCAGATCTTAGTCGTAGCAGGCGCCTTTGATATGGCGTTTGACTATCGTCAACTGCGCGGGCCGCGTTATTAACATGCGGTTTGAGCTTAATGGAGGTTAACACTATGCCTCAAGGTCCTTCAATTTGGTTAGATACTCGAATTTATTTGACTGTTGCAGCAGTATTGTTGTTAGTCATTATGTTTTATAACAAGTCGGTCGCTGTTCTAGGGAGTATATTGCTGTTAGCGCTGTATTTGTATGGACGGGAGCGCCACATTCAGCAGCAAAAAGAACTGAATGCCTATCTGTCCAGTATGATTCAAAATGTTGGTGAGCTTTCTGCTTATGCGATTCAGAAATTGCCGATTGCCATTGCCCTGGTGGATTCAACTGGCAGGCTGTATTGGGGTAACGACGTTTTAGCTGATTGGACAGGTGGAAAATTAAAACTAAGTGGATCAATTTTGAAAGTCTGGCCGGATTTGCCATTGGAGCTATTATGGGAAAAGCCGGATCGACAAAATTTTAGTAATCATAATCGCCACTATCAGGTTATTCCTAAGCTATTGAGCGAACTAAAACCTGACGAACAATTTTTAGTCCTGTATATTACTGATATTACCTCCACCGAGACGCTGCGGGTTGAGTGCTGCGATAATATGCCAGTGCTCGCGTATATTCAGATTGACAATTATGACGATGTTTTACAGGGATTGAGTGATAAGCAGCGCTCCGTAATTTTGGTAGAGGTCAATAAATTGTTGACCGAATGGATGATCGAGCTGGACGGCTTTCTAAAAAGATATGCAGAGGATATGTATATTGCCCTCTTTAGCCGTCGGTCGCTGGATAAGGCTTTGCAAGATAAGTTTGATATTTTAGATAAAGTTCGGGCTATCCATGGCAGTCATAAATTCCCCGTTACTCTGAGTATGGGAGTTGTGGCTGACCGTGTTTCGATGGCTGACTTAGGTGATCGCGCACAGGCAGGTCTGGATTTGGCTCTCGGCAGAGGCGGTGATCAGGCGGCTGTGCATGTCGGTGGTAAAGTCCAGTTTTATGGTGGTAAGGCTAAGGCGGTCGAGAAGAATACCCGTGTTAAGGCTCGTACTGTGGCCCATACTATCCGGGAAATTATCGGCGCAGCCGATATGGTTCTGATCATGGGGCACAACAATGAAGATTTTGACAGTTTAGGCTCTGCCATTGGTGTTGCCAAAATGGCTCGCCATCTTGGTAAAAAAGTGTATATTGCTATTAGTCAAAACAATACGGCTGTTAGCAAACTGCGGGAGCTATTTGATGAATACGAAGATTATAAAGAGATCTTAATATCTCCTGCTCAGGCAAATGCTTTACATTTGGAGAATCCTGTACTGTTTGTGGTAGATACTCACCGTCCGGAATTGACGGCCGCACCTGAACTGCTGGAGCGGATCGACAAAGTGGTAGTGATTGATCATCATCGCCGCTCAGAAGAGTTTATTATTAGTCCGTTGCTTGTCTATCTGGAGCCATCTTCATCATCAACCAGTGAGCTTATTACTGAACTGCTCATGTATTTTGATGAAACAGTGGATTTAACAAGGATTGATGCAACGGCACTGTATGCAGGCATTGTGGTGGATACCAAGAATTTTGCCGTACAAACCGGGGTAAGAACGTTTGATGCTGCCGCGTATTTGCGCCGGTCAGGAGCAGATCCTTCCTTGATCCGATTCTTATTTCGCATGGATTATGCCGCTACCCGGGCGCGATCCGAAGTATTGGCCAATGCCGAGATGCTGTCAGATGGGGTCATTTTGGCGACCTGCCCAGTCAATATAAAAAATGCTCAAGTTATTGCAGCCCAAGCGGCTGATATGATGCTTAAAATAGAAGGCGTAAAAATTAGTATAGTGTTATTTTACCTTGAAGATGATGGTATTGGGGTTAGTGCCCGGTCTCACGGTGAGGTCAATGTTCAGGTGATTATGGAACAACTCGGCGGAGGCGGTCATCAGACCGTAGCGGGTGCCCAGGTTAGGAATGCAACGTTATCTGAGGTAAGGAGTAAGGTCATTGAACTTAGCACCAAGTATATTGAGGAGAGTGAACAAAATGAAAGTAATTCTACAGGAAGAAGTTAAAAAGCTTGGTAAAAAAGGCGATGTTCTAGAGGTTTCGGAAGGTTATGCCCGTAATTTTCTATTGCCTAAAAAATTAGCCGTGGAAGCAACTGCAACCAATGTAAATAGTATTACGCAACAGAAAGCTTCAGAGGCTCGCAAGCAACAGCGAGCCATTGATGAAGCAAAGCTGATGGCCGCGCAATTGAGTAAACTGGAAGTGACCATCGCGGTCAAGACTGGTGAAGGCGGCAAATTATTTGGCGCAGTTACGGTGAAAGATGTTGCCGATGCACTGAATGCACAACATAAAATAGAATTAGATAAGCGTAAGATTGAGCTGAAAGATGCCATCAAAGCGACTGGTACATATCCGGTTACAATTAAGGTTCATCCTGAGATTACTAGCCGGATACAAGTTCATATCATCGCAGGTTAGAAAGAGGACTAAAACTATGAAAGATTTTTTTAACAAATTTCTCCGCAAGGAACCAGCTACAAGCAAGATTACAACCGATGATCAATTAAAACGTCAAGTTGCAGCCATATATGGATTGCTGTCCGGCATTTTAGGATCAGAGAAGGTTGTACTTAAAGCTGGCAAGCTAGATGCACTTGAACTGATGCGCTCTGAGAGCGTTCCAGAACGAGTCCTGGCTTTACAGAAGCTGGTATTCGAAGATCCGACCGTAGATAAAGTGCCAACGTATGAAGAAATACCGGCAATTCTCGAGGATGTTGAAGAAGAACTAGCGGATTTGATGGCACGACGAGCTGTGGAAGAAAAGATTGAGAAAAAAATCGTCGAAAAAATGGAAGAACGCCATCAAGAATATGTTAGAGAAATCAAGATGCAAGTCCTCAAAGAAGAACAAAGCGTAGAAAGCCCGCAAACGCTAAAGAAGTTTGCTATGCTGGAAAAGCTTGAACAAAAGAAACTGACTAAATCTTTGATGGAGCTTTTGCGCCCGGCAAATCTTAGTGAAATTGTCGGTCAAGAACGTGCTGTTGAGTCATTGCGTGCTAAATTGGCATCGCCATACCCGCAGCATCTGATTGTTTATGGACCTCCAGGGGTTGGTAAGACTACCGCTGCCCGTTTGGTTTTGGAAGAAGCTAAAAAGCTGAAATTCACACCATTCGCGCAAGAGGCACCTTTTATTGAAGTTGACGGGACTACTTTGCGGTGGGACCCGCGGGATATGACCAATCCATTATTAGGGTCAGTCCATGATCCGATCTACCAGGGGGCTCGACGTGATTTAGCCGAGACTGGCATTCCTGAACCAAAGCCAGGTTTGGTCACTGATGCACATGGTGGTATTTTGTTTATTGACGAAATAGGCGAAATGGATCCTATGCTGCAAAATAAACTACTGAAAGTTCTTGAGGACAAGCGGGTATCCTTTGATTCAACCTATTATGATTCAACAGACCCGAATGTACCGAAATATATTAAGAAATTATTTGAAGAAGGCGCTCCTGCCGACTTTATTCTCATTGGCGCTACCACTCGTGATTCCGGTGATATTAATCCAGCAGTACGATCCCGTTGTGCCGAAATTTACTTTGAACCGCTTACACCTAAGCACATTGAAGAGATTGTCTACAACGCTGCTGTTAAACTAGAAGTGCAGGTTGACCCGGATGTACCGCGTTTAATTAGCGAGTATACCATTGAAGGCCGTAAAGCCATCAATATTTTAGCTGATGCTTATGGCTTGGCGCTCTATCGCGAAGGCGAGGAAAGTCAACCCGAGCTGGTCATCACCAAAGAAGACGTTTACCGGGTTGTGCAGGTTAGCCGGTTGAGTCCTTTTGTGAATCAAAAGGCTTCGACCCGCAGTGAAGTCGGTAAAGTCTTTGGTCTTGGGGTAGCCGGATATCTTGGTTCAGTATTGGAAATTGAAGCCGTGGCGTTCCCTAGTGCCGAAAAAGGCAAAGGGCATATGCGCTTTAACGACACTGCCGGCAGTATGGCAAAAGACTCGGTCTTTAATGCGGCTGCGGTAGTTCGTAAGCTTACCGGTGAAGATCTGAGTAATTATGATATCCACATTAACATTATCGGTGGTGGCCGTATTGATGGACCTTCAGCCGGTACTGCTATTCTGGCTGCTGTGATCTCAGCAATTTCTGGCCGACCTATTCGACAGGATGTTGCTGTTACTGGTGAGATTTCCATTCAAGGGAAAGTAAAAGCTGTAGGCGGTGTATTTGAAAAAGCCTATGGTGCTAAGCAAGCTGGCATTACCACACTGGTTATTCCAAGTGAGAATGAACAGGATATTTCAAAAGGCCATTTAGGGCTTGATATTCGACCTGTAGAAACCGCAGAGCAAGCGTTAGCCATACTGTTTCCGGATACCGATGAAGTCAGTGCGTAAAGAAACCAATGAACGAGTAGTGAGGGCGGCGTAAGCCGCCCTATTTTTAAAAATTGTACGTGTTCCAATGCAGGAGGTAGTTTACTTGATTGAAAGAATACCACCCCAAAACCTAGAAGCTGAACAAGCAGTACTTGGTGGCATGCTGATAGAGCGTGAAGCCATTTCCAAAGTGGCCGAATTTCTCCGCTCAGAAGATTTTTACCGAGAAGCTCACCGGTTAATTTTTGGTGCCATGCAAGAGTTATTTAATAAAAATGAACCAGTGGATTTAGTTACGGTAACCGAATATTTGCGTAAATCTGATAAGCTGGAGAATGCTGGCGGGATTGCTTACATAACATCATTGGCCAATAGTGTGCCGACTGCGGCTAATATCATTTATCATGGTAAAATTGTTGAAGAAAAATCACTGCTGCGGCAGCTCATCAATTCGGCAACCAATATTGCCGGTATGGGCTATGAAGCCAGTGAAGAAGTTGCGAATATTTTAGATAAAGCCGAGAAAATGATCTTAGAAGTCTCCGGGCGCAAAATTGGCGGCGATTTTACACCAATAAAAAGCATTATCTTTGATGCCTTTGGTAAGATTGAGCAGCTCTATGCCTCGAAAGGCGGGATTACCGGGCTGGCATCAGGCTTTAAAGATTTAGACCGCCTGACTTCAGGCCTACAGGCTTCTGACTTGATCCTAGTGGCGGCTCGTCCCAGTATGGGTAAAACCGCCTTTACGCTCAATATTGCTTCCAATGTCGCCATCCGTGAGAAGCAAGCGGTAGCCTTCTTTAGCCTGGAGATGTCCAAGGAGCAGCTGGTGCAGCGGATGCTGTGTGCCGAAGCTTCCATTGATTCACAGCGTTTGCGGATTGGTGAGCTGGAGGACCGGGATTGGTCTAAACTCATCAGTGCAGCCGACCGACTGTCATCAGCCCCCATCTTTATTGATGACACGGCCGGGATCACAGTCATGGAAATGCGCTCAAAAGCCCGCCGCCTAAAAATTGAGCATGATCTTAAGCTAATTATTATTGACTATCTGCAATTGATGCAAGGCAGTGGCAGTAAAGGCGGCGAAAACCGTCAGCAGGAAATCTCCGAAATTTCCCGTTCTCTGAAAGCCCTGGCCAGAGAGATTAATGTTCCGGTTATTGCCTTGTCCCAGTTGAGCCGCAGTGTTGAGTCACGTCAGGTCAAAAAGCCGATGCTGAGTGACTTGCGTGAATCAGGATCACTGGAGCAAGATGCCGATATTGTGGCGTTCTTATATCGTGAGGATTACTATAACCCTGACACCGAGAATAAGAATATTACCGAAGTCATCATTGCTAAGCACCGGAATGGTCCGGTCGATACTGTTCAGCTCTTCTTCCATAAGCAATTTACGAAATTCAGTGATTTGTCCAGAATGCAAGGCTAGTTGTTTGTCGTTGGGACCATATAGTGAAATAGATTATATCCGTATAATGCAATAAGACCACTATCTGTAGATAGTGGTCTTATTTTAATGAATTAAGCTTTGAATGTAAACAAGTGGTATAGGGATTGGGCTAGCTGTATGCGGAGGTTATTAGAGCGACATAAGTGATAGAAAGGTAAAATTGTAAATTTGTCGAATAGAATCTTATTCTAATAAGGCGGTAAATAGATGAAGTTATCAACGAAAATCAAATGGGTTATTACACTTTTAATATTATTGACTGCAGTAGTACAAATATGGGGAACTCACTATATAATACGCTTAACAGGGGAACGATTAATAGCACAGATGAACGAGGAGGGTGCCAATAATCAAATTCGGCAGCTGAGAACCTTAATAGATAGAACCGAAAACTCATTAAAGCATATAGCCCAAGTGGAACAGTTAAGAACTGATAAAGATAAGCTTGACTTGGCAGCTACAATGCTACCAGATATCAATGCATTGATTGTTACTGATGATAAAGGGGTTATTGTTAATGCAGGTAATTATGAAGATTCGTTGATTGGTCAGAATGTGGCATTTCGTGAATATTTTCAAGGAGCAATGCAAGGGAAAACCGTTATTACCGGAGTTTTTCAGGGTCTAGATAATAGACAAGTCATTGCTGTTGCCGTCCCTATCAAAGAAAGTAATGGCTCAATAGCAGGTGTTGTCGCAGGAATCATTTGGATAAGGGAAAGCCATTTTGCTGATTTATTTGAGAACCGGGAGTTTGGACGCAACGGATCAATTGCAATCTTGGATAGTGATGGCACTATTCTCTATCATCCTAACAAGGAAATAATAGGCAATCGGCATGTTGCTTTTGAGAGTTTCCAGCAAGGATTAACCGATGGGAAAAAAATCTTTATCTTTAAAGATAAAGATGGGAAGGAATATTACTCATCGATCGCACAAGGTCCCAAAACTCACTGGATTGCAGTTGTTCAAACACCAGTTTCCGAATTAGAGGAAATGCAGAAGCCATTAACCTATGGTGTCATCATTACGCTAGGAATTATGACAATATTGTTTTTACTGATATCAACAATCTCAATAGGACGTATCACGAAGCCTTTAAGTAGGGTTACGCAGGCTTTTGCTTCTCTCCGGGTAGGTAAATACAATAGGCTAGAGAACATAGAGGCGGAAACGGAAGATGATATTAAAGAATTAGTTATCTCATATAACGAAACAGTGGAAGAATTAGAGCAATTATATGCAAAACTTTCAGGTGAAGCCCAAATAGATGGACTTACCGGTATTTACAATCGAAAAAGTTTCAATAGCTCTGTTGAATCCTTGACGAAAGAATTCGCTGAGGGTCTTATCACTAAAGCTTCTATACTTCTCATAGATCTCGACTATTTTAAACGCTACAATGATACGCAAGGTCATTTAATGGGAGATGAGTTATTAAAAAGTCTTGCTCAAATCATGACGAACGTTGTCGGTGGGAAATCAGCTTTCCGTTATGGTGGTGACGAATTTGCCGTTGTTCTTAGAGGTGCTAACTCAGATCAAGCACAAGAAATAGGCGAAAGGATCCGTGTTTTATTTGAACAATTAGAATCAGGTTGTTCTACAAGTATTGGAATAGCATCTATGCCGGATCATTCGAAAGATGCTCAAGTATTACTTGATTATGCAGATAAAGCTCTATATACCAGCAAGCTTACGCGTAATAAAGTTACCTTATTTGAACATTGTTGACCAGTATGACTGAATGTACTAAACTAGTCATTGCTTGGGCATGAAATGATTTCATCAGGGCGTAAAAACAAAATATTAGCAATAAAGCAACCAGAGGCAGTCTTTCATGAGAGTGCCTCTGGTTTTTCCGATACTAAATAGGGTAATTGCATTGTTTTTTGTATATTTTTGCTACATATCATAATTATTACTTAATATGTTAATTTGTTGCTAAAATACAAAGGGTTTTTAGAATATTATAAAGAATAGTCAATATTCATAAAAGTTTGTCGATAAAGAAAGAAAGAGGGAATTTTGTGGAAGATGTGAAGTCGAGTGCTATACTGCTTGAATCAGGGACTAACGAATTTGAAATTGTAGAGTTTACTGTAGGTAACGTGCATTACGGCATTAATGTTGCCAAAGTAAGGGAAATTATCAGGCCGCTTCCGATTACTAAAATTCCAGGGATGCCTCCGGTTATTGAAGGCATCATTGAACTCAGAGGGCGGGTCATATCCATTATCAATCTTGGGGCTCGCCTGGAGAATGCTGATTTTGACAGCAAAGAACAACATGTTGTTATCTGTGAGTTTAATAATACCTATATCGGATTTCTAGTCAATGCAGTGCTGCGTATTCATCGCATATCCTGGGAAAAGATGGAGCCGCTTCCGGACGCGATTGATACGAAAGTAGCAACTGGTATTATCAAAATGGATAACAAACTCATTATATTGCTTGATTTCGAGCAAATTCTAACCGAAGTAAGTCCGGAAATTGCCCAGAAGTTAAGACAAAAGCCAGAAGCTAGCTTAGATACAATTGAATCCAGAAAAACGAAAAAGATACTTTTAGCAGAGGATTCTAGAATGCTTAGGGAGTTGCTGTCTCAGTCCTTACAAGAATCAGGCTACACGAACTTATTGGTGTTTGAAAACGGGCGTGATGCTTGGAATACTCTGGAGCGAATCGCTCAAAATGGAAGAGAACTTACTGAGGATATCCATTTAGTGATTACCGATATTGAGATGCCCCAAATGGATGGGCATCACCTGTTAAAAAGAATCAAGGAAACGCCAAAGTTAAGTGTGCTGCCAGTTATTATCTTTTCCTCGCTGATTAATCAAGAGATGCGCCGTAAAGGTGAGGCTTTAGGGGCGATATCCCAAATCACCAAACCGGAAATTGCTGAATTAATTAATCAAGTCGATAAATTTACACTTTAAATACTATTAAAATGTGAGGGAGAGTCTTATGAAAAGCGTTCGTCAAAAAATTGTCTTATGTTCTTTTCTAATCTGTCTAGTATCAATTATCTGTATCGCGGGCTATGATATTTATAATTCTGTGAGAAGTTTTAAAGAAGATGTTGCCAGTTATCGTCAAACCTTATTAGATCAATTTGATCGCAGCTTAAAGCTTGAGGTAGAGACTGCCCTAAGTTTAATTGTTGACATCCATCAGCAGCAACAAAAAGGGTTGCTGACTGAACCGGAAGCAAGAAAAAGGGCTGCTGACTTGGTGCGCAACTTGCGCTTTGATCAGGGGAACTATTTTTGGATTGATACCTATCAAGGGGTTAATGTCGTCTTGCTAGGCAGACCGCAAGAAGGCGTATCCAGAATAGATTCAAAAGATGCTCAGGGGCATGAGTTTATCAAAGAATTGATTGCAAACGGCAAAAAGTCCGGAGGCGGATATACCGAATATTCATTCCCAAAACCAAATCAAAGTGAAGCTTTACCCAAACGAGCATATACTTTGGCCTTTGAACCTTATGGCTGGATTGTTGGAACAGGAAATTGGATCGATGATATTGACAAGGTTGTTATCAAGAAGGAGCAAGAATATTATGAGTCTCTGAAAATAGCTATTTATACAAAAATAGGAATTTCGGTATTGATTTTACTGATTGCTGGAATTGTAGCTTATAAATTTGGCACTACCTTTTCTCGTCCTATCGAAAATGCAACCAAGCATGTGAATCATTTAGCTGCAGGAGACTTTAATATCCATTTTGACGAGCAAGACTTATCGAGAAGTGATGAGATCGGGCAGATGGCTCAATCGCTGCAGAAAATGGGGACACAGCTGCAGGATTTAATCCAACAGATCAGAACGAGTGCTGAGCATCTTGCAGCCGCCAGTGAGGAACTAAGTGCTGGAGCAGACCAATCCTCATTAGCCATTCAGCAAGTTGCCACGACAATCACAACCATGGCTGAAAGCTCCACCAAGCAGGTATTTACAGTGAATACAACGAGCCTTGTTGTTGAGGAGATTACCGATTCAATCGATCATATTGCTCAGACGGCAAATTATCTTGCTGAGATGTCTGAGGACACCGCTCAGGCTACACATAGTGGACAATCTACAATCGAGAAAGCGATTAACCAGATTAGGGCAGTTGGTCAGGGGACAGAAGAAACGGCTGCGGCTGTCAATGAGCTAAAAGATAGCTCAGCTCAAATCGGAGCTATTATCGAACTCATTTCAGGGATAGCCGGTCAGACAAACCTACTGGCCCTAAATGCAGCGATTGAGGCGGCGCGGGCAGGAGAACAAGGCAGAGGCTTTGCGGTAGTAGCCGAAGAGGTTAGAAAGCTGGCTGAGCAGACTGAGAGTGCAACTCATAAGATATCGGATATCATCCGGGCAAACCATGAGCATATATTATCTACAGTATCCAGGATGGAATCGGCTAAAAATGATGTTGCTTATGGGATAAAGCTTGTCAATGAAGCGGGTGGGGGATTTACGAACATTTTTGATATGGTTCAGAAACTATCTGAGCGGATCAGGGATATTTCAGCTTCACTACAAGAAATGGCCGCCGGAAGCCAACGTATTATTCAATCTGTTGTAGAGCTTGAAAAAGAAAGTAAACATGGACAAGCAAATGCTGAAACTGTTGCGGCAGCAACCGAGGAACAGTCGGCAACAGCGGATGAAATTGCTACTTCCAGTAAATCACTTGCAGCTTTAGCGGGCAATCTTCAAGAACTAACATCGAAATTCAAGGTATAAAAAAACGGGTACTAGGTCATACTAGTGCCCGTTTCTATATTTTTGTCTAAAAAACAGGGTGTCTACATTTTAATATGACATACTGTTGTCTTATTCGTTTATGTACAATGAAGTAAAAACATGAGGTGATAGATCAATGATCAAGATGGCCTTTATTCATGCCGATCAAGCCAAGTGTACACACTGCGGTATTTGTGCTGCAGTCTGTCTAGCTGGTGACTGAGCGGTTTTTCTAAACATCTAAAATAAGGAGAGAAAAAAATGATCATTAATAATCTCAGCTTTAAATTAAAGGACAGAAGCAGCGAAAATATTGCTCAAGTCAAGACGGTCCTGCTCAGTATGCAAGGAAAAATTGAATTTCTCCGGGATTTGAAGGTCGAAGTCAACATCCGTAAAGGCGAGGCAGCTTATGACCTCTTGATGATGGCTCAATATGATTCAATGGAAGATTTAGAGGCTTATATTGTCCATCCGGTACATGCTGAAGTGGCAAAATATATAGCAAGTGTATTAGAAACTGTAGCTGTAGTCTGTTATGAAAGGTGAGACAATGTAGTAAAGGTATTGGTTAGTACGGTCTAATCGCACAAAAAGTCCTGTATCCGTTTTTGGGATAGAGGACTTTTTGTGTTTGCTTTCGGACAGATTTTTGCTGTTCACTGTGGCGATCGAGTGAAAAAACAAAATATTAGGAATTTACTTGGATTGCAGTGATTAAAATCACAGATTTGATTTGAATTTTTGGGTAAAATAAATGGAATAGTATGGAATGAGTGAGAAGTCATGGGAGCAGTGCAAAACGATGAGAGTTTTATTAGAAAACATTAGCAAGAGTTTTGAAGGCAAGCTTTTATTTGACAATATCAATGCGGAAATTGTTCCTGGACACTGTCTGGCTGTAACAGGCTGCAATGGCAGTGGAAAATCTACCTTATTAAAAATCGTCGCAGGGTTAGTCAGGCCGAGTACCGGAAAAGTTAGCTGCAATTGGCCTGACTTGGCCGAATATCAAGACTACCAGCATTTTACCGGACTGATATCGCCGGAAGCGGCCATGTATTCAGCCTTAACCGGGATAGAGAATATTTTGTTTTGGACTAAAGTACGCGGCATAAGTTGCAGCGAAGCTCAGGCCAAGGAGTGGTGCCGCTATGTAGGGCTGGCTGGTAGTGACCGGGAAGCTGTGACATATTACTCAACAGGTATGCGGCAGCGCCTAAAACTTGCTGTCATGCTGGCAATTAATCCGCGGGTATGGCTGCTGGATGAACCGACGACCAATCTTGACGATAATGGCAGAGACTTGGTAGAAAAAATCATCGATCGTGCGGTCTGCAATGGATCTGCCGTCATGCTGGCAACCAATGAAAGCAGGGAGGTAAGCTATGCCAGCTGCAAAATTTCACTTTAGCAGTCAGGTTTGGGCAATACTAGAAAAAGATATCAAGTGTGAATTTCGTACCAGTTATGCCATAGCGACTTTGGCCATGTTTGCTCTGACTGCCTTATCCAGTGTGAGTATGGCCATTGCCGGAGCTGTTTTAGCGCCTGAGCTAGCTGCCGCTCTGCTGTGGGTTGTATTGTTCTTTTGTGCCATGGCAGGTTTGGCACGAGTATTTGTGCAAGAGGCCGAAACGGGTACGTTGTTAGGACTGAGGCTCTATGCAAGTGCTCAGGCCGTATTCTGCGGAAAATGCTTATTTAATATCTTGCTGCTCTTTGGCTTGGCAGCGCTTGTTATTCCTCTGTTTGTGATGTTTTTTCATGTGGAGATTGCCAACTGGCTGTTGTTTATGGTGATTATCTTGCTTGGCTGCATCGGTATCGCGACCGTGTCCACCATGATGGCCGCCATTGTCATGACGGCTCAGGGAAAACAGGCAGTTTTTACTGTCATTACCTTTCCTGTTTTACTGCCGCAATTTTTGTGCAGCGTGCGGGCGGTGACGCAAGTTTTTTCAGGGGATACTCCGGAAGGTCTCATTTTTATGGCAGGTTATGACGCTGCTGTCATTGCCGCCGGGCTTCTGTTATTTGATTATTTGTGGAAAGATTAGGAGGGCGAACATGCAGCAAATCGGGATTATCCTTGCAATGTTTAGTATTGGCGTCATTTATGCAATTTTTACAGTTGTTCCGCCAGTTGAAGGCCTGGGATATCTGGTTCGTATTGCCTTTTTTCACATTCCAGTGGCCTGGGTATCGGTATTAGCATTTTTGATTTCAGCAGTCAGTGCCGGACTTTATTTAAAAACCAGAAAGCTTACTTATGATGCCCTTAGTGCCAGCTCCGCTAAGTTAGGACTTGCGTTTTGTTTGCTAGCCACTGTAAGCGGTGCAATTTTTGCTAAACTGACCTGGGGAGCTTACTGGAATTGGGACCCGCGTCAGACTACTATTTTCATTTTGCTGCTCATTTATGGAGCCTATTTGGCTTTGCGCAGCAGCATTGCTGAAGAAGAGAAGCGTGCAGCTGCAGCTGCAGTTTACGCGTTGTTATCGTTTATTACCGTGCCTTTTTTGGTATTCATCATTCCGCGGATGTATTTTTCACTGCATCCTGAGCCTGTGCTCAATGGTGCCGGAAAGCTTGATATGGAACCAGCCATGCTGGTTGTCCTTGGGGCTGCCGTCCTGCTGTGTTCGGCTGTTTATGGCTATTTGCTGAACCGCACCGTTTCAAAGCAAGTTTGCCGTCTGAAGGAGCTGAAACTATGAAGAAGCATCGACTGATATGCCTGCTGGTCATCCTGGGATTTTTTCTATATAGTGGCTGGGCCTATCAAAG
This sequence comes from Sporomusaceae bacterium FL31, assembly GCA_003990955.1. GTDB lineage: Bacteria > Bacillota > Negativicutes > DSM-1736 > Dendrosporobacteraceae > BIFV01. The sequence continues at coordinate 215,880 of BIFV01000010.1, read as the reverse complement.
CTCATTGACACCCTATGTGACTGTTGCTCAGGCTAAAAGCGCAAAAAGCACCGTTCAGGTGCGAGGTACTTTGGGTGTTGACAGCATCAGGCAGGCCGAGAAAAATGCAATCCAGTTTATTCTGCAGGATGAAGCAGGTGAGGCGGTTCCTGTGGTGTATCGCGGCGTAAGGCCGGATGGGTTGGAACAGGCTACCAGCATTGTTGCTATCGGCAAATACCAGAGCGGTCAATTTATTGCTGAGAAGTTATTAGTGAAATGCCCATCCAAATATCAGGGGAGCGTGAATCAATGATTGGTTATGCAGGGATTACATTAGCGTTAGTTGCTTCCATATTGGCAGTGGGTTTCTATGGTGCAGCAGTACAGCGTACTAAAACTGAAGGTATAAAAATACAGCAAACGGCTCAGTGGGTCTATCGATTGTCCACCGGATTGATTGGTATTGCGGCCAGTTATTTGCTGTATCTATTGCTCAATGATCAATTTGAATATGCCTATGTGGCTGGATATTCAGCGCGTGAATTGGCAGCAGCCTATAAAATATCGGCATTTTGGGCCGGGCAGGAAGGCTCTTTTATGTTGTGGCTGGTCTTTCATGCTGTGTTCGGTCTGCTATTGTCCAGTAAGCCTGCAACTCCGGTGAGGACCATGGCTGCCTATTCGCTGCTGCAGGCTGTCATTTTGGTGATTGTCCTCATCAAGAGTCCGTTCATGATGCTGACTCAAGTACCTCCTGATGGCAACGGGCTGAATCCACTCTTACAGGATCCCTGGATGGTCATTCATCCGCCAGTTATCTTTTTAGGCTATGCTGCACTGGCAGTACCCTTTTCTTATGCCATTCATGGCATGCTGTCAGGACAGCATGAGGAATGGCTGACAGCAGCTCTTCCCTGGGCTTTATTCGCCCTGTCTAGCCTTGGCGCAGGCATTTTTATCGGCGGCTACTGGGCTTACAAGGTTTTGGGCTGGGGCGGCTACTGGGCCTGGGATCCGGTGGAAAATTCCTCGCTGGTACCTTGGCTGGCTGCCGGGGCACTGGTTCATATGTTAATTTTGGCCAAGGTGAGAGTGAGTGCCATTCGCCAGTCCTATCTTCTTGGCTTATTCAGTTTTATTTTAGTTCTTTATGGTACGTTTCTTACCCGCAGCGGTGTTTTAAGTGACTTTTCGACCCATTCCTTTGCCGATGAAGGAGTTGGCGGCCTGCTGGGGTTCATTGTATTGCTGGTGGCCTTTGCTTCGTTTGCGCTTTATATTGTCAAATATCATACTATGCCCCTTGGTGAGTTGTATCTGCGCTTAGACAGCCGGGAGTTTATTCTGGCGCTTACCGCGCTCGTGTTAGCCTTCTTCGGATTGCTGGTTTTTGCGGGAATGTCAACGCCGCTTGTCACCAAGGCTTTTGGAGCTGCCAAGAGTTTAGGGACTTCCTTTTACAATAATGCAACATTGCCCTTAGCCATGGCTATGGCTGTGGCCTTAGCTGCTGGCCCACTAGTCAAGTGGGGTAAGCCTGCGGGGGACAACTGGAAGTCTAGCTGGTGGCTGGGCATCTTTTTCGCTGGCGGTGTGGTGCTGGCCCTTTGGCTTCAGTTATCTCAGCCGATCATTATTGCAATCGTTGCTTTGTCAGCTGCAGCGCTGGCAGCTACTAGCTATGCAGGTTTTAGGCGATGGTTGACGCCTGCTGCTGTTTGCAGCCATATGGGGGTTATTCTGCTCATGATTGGCATCATGGCTTCTGGTGCAGGCAGTCGGTCCGAGACGGTAACTTTTGTGCAGGGGCAGGAGCAAATGGTTTTTGGGGAAAAGCTGACTTTTACTGGGGCCGAAACGGATCGGTCTAACTTGGCTGTTTATACTAATTTTAAGGCAGGGGCCTATAGCAGTCCTATTGCTGCATTAACCAAGTTAAATAAATTTGGCGAACCGGCAGCCAGAGAACCTGGTATTTATCGAAGTTTACTGGCCGATATTTATCTTGCGCCCATTGCTGTCGAAGAAAAACAGGGTGAGGAACTGACACTGTCTAAAGGGCAGACCCTGATGTTGGATGATGTCAGTTTGAAATTTGTTAAATTTACCATGAAAGGCATGGATGGCTCTGAGCCCGTGCGGGTCGAAGCGTTTGTAGAGGTTTCGGCAAATGGCCAGATCGAGGAAGTCCGTCCTGAAATAGCCAGCCAGAATGGCAGAATTATTGGTTCAACTGTCAGCGCTTTTAAGCGCTATGACATTCATTTGATTGGTATTAAACCTGGTGAAGGTAAGATTGTCATTGAATTCAAAGATACTCAAGCCGCTCAAGCTGCGGGAACTGTACAGTTAGAGGCCGAGGTCAGCCACAAGCCATTGATTAATCTGGTGTGGCTGGGAGCCAGCCTGATTACAGCCGGGGCTGCTTGGGCCGGAATCAAACGAAGCGCTGTCAGTAAACAGACCTTAGAGAAAGGGCAAAGTCCTGCAAGTGGGACTATCTATAAAGCCCAAGGAAAATAGAAAATAGGGGGAGGGGATATTTTGGATACTGGTCAGTTCCTAAACCGTAATGCACTAAAGATTGCATTGGCAGTTTTTGTGTTTGCGGCGGTAGGAATGCTGGTGATTGGAGCCGGTTATGCCTATGCCGACAGTCCGCAGTTTTGCGGGTCGTGCCATTCCATGACTGAAAGTACCGCCAGCTGGCAGGCGTCGAACCATAAGCAGTTTCGCTGCACAGACTGCCACCTGCCGCATCAAAATTTAGCGATTCACTTAATCGTTAAAGCCAAGACCGGTATGAACGACACTTACCACGAAGTACTGAGGGACTACCCTGCGAACATGGTTCTATCGACTCAAGGCAAGGCTATTGTGAATGACAACTGCTTACGTTGTCATCAGTCCACTGTGGAAAACACAGCGATGGCGGCAGGTGGAAATGATTGCATCAAATGTCATCGCGGCCTTGTGCATGGCACAAATAAAAGCAAAGGGGGGATAAAGGTTGAGTAAAAGGCAGAAATCTTTAATCGCTTTGCTGTCCGTATTTTTGCTATTCTTTGGGTTTGTTGTCATGCGCATTGGGGTAAAACCGGTCAACACGGTCAAAGCTGCAAAAATTCCGGCAGGAGAATATGATCCTGCGGTATGGGGCCAATACTATCCATTGCAGTATGCAAGCTTTAAGATGATGGCCCAAGAAGCACCTTCGCCAACCGGCTATGGCGGCAGCTTGAAAGAGCAAAAATCCGTGATGCAGCCAGAGATTCTTACGCTGTTTAAAGGGATGCCGTTTAGTAAGGATTATAGTGAAGATCGCGGCCATGTTTATGCCCTGGAAGATCTTCGTGAATCTAAACGAATTGGCCCGGCAAGTAAAGGCGCTTGTATTACCTGTAAAACTCCTTATATTGAACAGGCTTACAATGAGATGGGATGGGGCTATGCCAACAAGCCGCTAACTGAGTTGATGGCAAAAGCTGAACATCCGGTTTCGTGTGCCAACTGTCATGATCCTGAAACCATGAATTTGAGGGTCATTAATCCAGCGTTCATTGAAGCTCAGGCGCGGCGCGGTATTGATGTGGCGAAAGCGCCAAGAGAAGAGATGCGCAGTTATGTTTGTGCGCAATGCCATTCCGAGTATTATTTTGAACCAGGCACCAGTAAAGTGGTTTTCCCTTGGGACAAGGGCTTAAAACCTGCTGAGATGTACTCCTATTATAACGACAAGCCAAGTGGGTTTACCCAGGACTGGCAGCATCCTGACTCTAAGGCGCCTATGCTCAAGGCGCAGCATCCGGATTATGAACTGTTTTCAACCAGTACACACGGAAAAGCGGGTGTTTCCTGTGCTGACTGTCATATGCCGTATATGCGAAAAGATGGCCAGAAATACACGTCACACTGGGTAACCAGCCCGCTGAAAAACCTGGAAGCGTCGTGCTCATCTTGTCATAGCCAGGGAACTGCCTGGTTGGAGGAGCGGGTAAAGACCATTCAGGATCAGACCTTTGAGCTGCAGCATACTGCTGGCCAGACTATTGCCAAAGCCCATCAAGCCATACAGGCTGCCTCTTCGCAAGCTAATGTCAATCAGACAGAACTTGCCAGGGCACAAGAACTGGTTCGGCAGGCACAGTGGTACTGGGATCTTCTTTCAGCTGAAAATAGTATGGGCTTTCATAACCCATCTCAGGCGCTGACTACCCTGGGCCAGGCTAATGAGCTTGCTCATCAGGCCATTGAAGCCGCTAATCGGGCAGCAGGCATGCAACTGCTTTAAAGGATTTAGTCCAATTTTTGAATCATATCGAAGCAACCAAACCCGCTTTCAAGCCATGAGGCAAGAAGGCGGGTTTTGTTCATTTGGTAAAAATTCTTGTGTAAGCACATAATAGACTGTTACAATTGAACCATGTCATGCTTGAAGGTGAGAATATGATTTATCAGTATGTCCTATTGTTTTTAGCTGCGTGTGCCGGGGGCTATGTGTTTAGTTTAATCCACTTACCGTTACCGTGGACGCTTGGGCCGATGGTGACGGTAGTCATCATAAAAAATGGTTTTGGCCGCTCTGTAGCTTGGCCGCCAGCCATTAGAAATGTTGCCATGGTTGTTCTCGGCTATGTGATGGGCGGTTCCTTTACGCCAGAAACAGGCCGGCACGTACTGCTTCAGCTGCCCACGATTACCGTGATGACCTTGCTGACAATTGGCTTGTGCTTGTTGGGCGGGTATATCAGCCATCGCTTTACTGAGGCTGATTTGGCAACCAGCCTCATGGGCAGTATGCCTGGCGGGCTTTCTCAAATGGCGATGATCTGTGAGGATATTAAAGCAGCGGATGCTGGGACGGTTATTATGATGCAGACCATCCGGATGATTACCGTCGTGTTTGTGGTACCTTTTTTAGTTCTGCATGGCTTGGCCAATCAGGTTAGCAATCCTGTGAAAGCTGCCGCACAGCTTGATGCTGGGGACCTTCCTGCATTGCTGTTATTTGCAGGGGTTATTTTCGTTGTGCTCTATGTTTACAAAAAAATGAAGCTGCCGAGCGCGGCTTTGCTTGCCCCCATTCTAGGTACTGCAGGCTTAACTTTATCGGGTGTTCACGCGCCGCCGCTGCCTGCAGCAGCTATTGCTATTGCACAAATATGTGTCGGTATCCGTATGGGCATACCGATCAGAATGGATACGCTGACGAATAATAAACGGGTGCTTTTTTATAGTTTTCTCAGTATCCTGATGGTTATTGCTCTGCTTCTGGTCTTTGATTACCTGCTTGCCGGATGGACCGGTATTGATGTCGTCAGTGCAGTGATTAGTACAGCTCCAGGGGGAATTACCGAAATGGGGCTGACGGCCATGATGGTTCATGCCGACTTATCGACGGTGATTGCTTTTCAGCTGTTTCGCCTGATGTTTGTATTAATCCTTGCCATCCCAGCACTGCGCTGGTGGGTTGGGCGCAGCCGCAGACTTTTGAGCAATTAGGATTTTCAAGAGAAGTATCTTGGGCAGCAGAATGGAGGGAATCTCTTGGATATAAGAAATTTAGAGTATTTTATCGAAGTGGCCAGACAAAAAAGCTTTAGTAAAGCTGCCGAGGCCATTCATATATCCCAGCCATCTGTTAGTAAAGCCATCAAAGAATTAGAGACACAATGGGGGATTACTTTATTCTACCGCAATACCAAGACTATTGAGCTTACCGACAGCGGAGCCGTTATTCTTGAACAGGCACAGCAGATTGTATCCGCATTTAACCATATTACCATCCAATTGGATGGCCTTAAGAAGATGCAAACAGGTAAAATTCATATCGGCTTACCGCCGATAACGGCTGTGACTGCTTTCGCTAAGCTGCTGAAGGCGTTTAAAAGTGAATATCCCAATATTCAAGTTCAGTTGTATGAATATGGACCCAAAAAAATTGAGGCCGCTATTCAGGAAGGCTTATTGGATATTGGTATTTTTACTCCCCTCGATGAGGATGAGCAGTATGAGAAAATTTGGGTGGAATGCGATCCTCATAATGTCATTTTGCATCCTCAACACTGGCTGTCCCAATTTCCGGCCGTGGACTTTAAACAATTGAGCCAGGAAGAGTTTATTATTTATAATAATGAGTACCGGCTGCATGATATGATTATTGCCCGATGTCGGCAGGCCGGGTTTACTCCTCGCATTACGTTGGAGACCTCGCAGCGGGATTTAATGATGCAGATGGTCGCCGCGAATTTGGGGATTGCTTTATTGCCGCAAAAGCTCTGTGCCAAGCTGGATGCTTGTGATGTTGTTTGCCGACCCTTCCTAGATCCGCAATTATATCTAAAATTGGCCTTTACTTGGAAACGGGATCGCTATCTATCTCATGCAGCCCGTGAGTTTCTTGGCTTTGTCAAAGCCACAGGGCTTGATGATGAGTCGGTAAAGTGCTGCAACAGTTTTTGCAAATGATCGGCCATGCAGTACGGGCGGTCATTCTTTTTTTAGATAGGCTGTATGCATAAAAGATATTTTACTTATTACTTTGTAATAAGTAAAATTGGTGATACTAATGCATAAAAACTGTCATAGCAGTCTGGAGCCCGGTGAGTGCAGGCTGCTATGACAGTAGATCTTTTCTATATGAAGGCAGGTAACTTAACATGAAAAAAATATTTCTGTTCATCATCCAAACACTGGCTTTGTGGGCTATTTACTGGCTTGGTAATCAAATTACCGCGTTCCTCCATGTTCCGGTTCCGGGCAATGTGATGGGAATGATGTTGCTATTTGGGCTATTGGCAAGTGGTATCATAAAGGTTGAGCAGCTTGAAGTGGCAGGCAGCTATCTCCTCAAACATATTTCTTTCTTCTTCATACCCATTGCAGTCGGATTGATGAACTGGACAACACTTTTTTATCAGCATAGCCTGTGGCTGTCGCTTGCTATTGTTGTCAGTGCCTTATTGGCGCTGTTTACAGTGGTCTTCGTGGTGCAGCTGGCCGATAGGAGTGAGGGGCAATGATGTCAATGGTGGTTTTAATGACTATTTTACTTACGTTGGGTGCGTATTGTTTAAGCCGCTATTTGTTTCTGCGGTACAACAATCCATTGTTTAATATGGTGTTACTGGGAACAGCCATTGTTATTGCTGGATTAATGGCTTTTCAAATTCCTTATGCGACCTATGCGCCAGCTAAAGAGATTATGACCTTCCTGCTTGGGCCTGCAACGGTTGCTTTGGCAATTCCGTTATACAAGAATAGAACGCTGATCAGGAAATATGGTTTTGTTATTTTTGGCAGTGTTGCGATCGGCTCACTGGTATCCATGGCGTCAGCCATGCTGATCGCCAAGTTTGGGGGACTCAGCCAGGCTGTTATCATTTCGTCTGCCCCTAAATCGGTCACCGCACCCATTGCGGTGGAGATTGCCCAGATTACAGGCGGTGATCCATCTTTGGCAGCGGCCTTTGTTGTGGCAACCGGGACGTTTGGTTCTGCATTGGGACCTACGTTATTGACCTGGTTCAAGGTTTCTAATCCGAGAGCCCGAGGTTTGGCCTTAGGCACGGTAGCCCATGCACAAGGCATTGCAATGGCGTTAATGGAGTCGGAGGATCGGGGGGCAATGGCAAGCTTAGCCATGGCGATTGCCGCTATCTTTACTTCACTGATTGCACCGCTGCTGGTGAGGTTCTTTATCCAACCATAAAACTGCAAGCTGAAACTACCAAGAAAAACGATGGCTGCAGGTAGTTTCTTTTGTTTACAGAATTTAACTTAAAGCGATAAAATAGTGTTATTAGGTCATTTGATTTGGACATAGTACTTTTAGGTAAACAAAAGGAGGATATTATGGGGAAATCAAAAGTTTATTTTACTAATCTGCGGGCAACGGCCAAAATGAATCTGCTGCAAAAACTAGACCGGTTAGTGCGAAAAGCCGGCATTGAACAATTTGATTTTAAAGAAAAATTTGCAGCCATCAAAATTCACTTTGGCGAGCCAGGCAATCTTGCCTATCTTCGGCCTAATTATGCTAAGGTTATTGCCGATGTAGTCAAGGAGCTGGGCGGCAAAGTCTTTCTGACTGACTGTAATACGCTGTATGTTGGGCGTAGAAAAGATGCTTTAGAACATATGGATGCAGCTTATGAGAACGGCTATAATCCATTTACCACCGGCTGTCAGATTATTATTGGCGATGGTTTGAAGGGAACCGATGAGGCCTATATTCCTGTTCCATGTGGTGAATATGTGAAAGAGGCTAAAATCGGCCGTGCCGTGATGGATGCCGATATCATCATTAGCTTGAATCATTTTAAGGGGCATGAATTAACCGGATTTGGCGGCGCCCTGAAAAATATTGGGATGGGCTGTGGGTCGCGAGCCGGTAAAATGGAGATGCATAGTGAAGGCAAGCCACGGGTACGGAGCAATGCCTGTGTGGGTTGCGGAGCCTGTGTGAAAATCTGTGCTCATAGTGCGATCACTGTTACCAACAAAAAGGCACAAATTGATCACAGCCGTTGTGTTGGCTGTGGCCGATGTATCGGGGCTTGCCATTTTAATGCCATTGGTGCAGCCTGGGATGAGTCTAATGATGTGCTGAATAAAAAAATTGCTGAATATACCTGGGCTGTGTTAAATGACAGACCACATTTTCATATTAGTTTGGTTGTCGATGTTTCCCCGAACTGTGATTGCCATTCCGAGAACGATGTGCCGATTATTCCTGACATTGGCATGTTTGCATCCTTTGATCCAGTAGCGCTGGATATGGCCTGCGCGGATATGGCCAACCAGGCTCCGGTTATTGCCGATAGTTACCTGACTGAGCAGCTGCAGCATGCTAAGGCTTCAGGCAATGCGCAAGATCATTTCTGTGTAGCGCATCCAGAAACCAATTGGCTGGTTTGTGTTGAGCATGCTGAGAAAATTGGTATTGGAACTAAAGAATATGAACTGATTGAAATTTAAAATTAGCAGGATATATTGCTGAGAAAACCTGGGTATAATCCCAGGTTTTCTTGATGTTTCCTTGTTAGGAATTGGCATTTGACAGCAAGGCTTTGACGCGCGATAATAAACTTAATAAAATTAAATTGCATACAATTTAATTTTGCAAAATGCAAAGCAAGCTGTTGGCAGCAAACTTTAGCTGATGTGTAACAGTGAACGGGTAGAAGCGAAAGGTTTATTTAGTAAAGAGGGATGCTGATGAAATTTACTGTTTTTTATTTTTCTGCTACTGGCAATTCCATGCATGTAGCCAAGTCGATTGCCGGAAAGCTGCCTGAGTGTTCGCTGGTATCCATTGCCGGCCTGCATGATGAGGAGAAGATTATTGTCGAGACCGAAGGTGTCGGTTTTGTTTTTCCAACCCACTATTTTGGATTGCCGCCGCTTATAAGGGAGTTTATTACTAAGATTAACTTAGATCAGACAACCTATTCTTTTGCTGTGGTTACATCAGGCAGCAGCCAGCATCTTAGCAGTGCCCTGACGCAGGCAGCAGGGTTGTTTAAGCAGAAGGGGCTCGCGTTAAATGCCGGATTTCATATCGATATGATTTCAAGTTATCTGCCGTTATCTGCGTTGCCGCCAGAAAAGAAAATACAGGCTAAACTGGCTAAAGCCGACGAAAAAATCCAGCAGATTACCAGCGCAATTTTGACACAACAATCCATGATCGAGTCTGAGCATTTTTGGAGACTTTTTGCAGCGATTAATCAATATTGGCGAAACCACTTACTGCCTCAATCCCATCAAAAGTTTTATGCAACGGATGCTTGTGTTTCCTGTGGAAGTTGTGAAAAAATTTGTCCTGTTTCTAATATTCGTCTGGAACATCATAAGCCGCATTGGCAAAATCACTGTCAGGAATGTCTGGCATGTCTGCACGCCTGCCCGGCTCAAAGTATTGAATTCGGCAGCCGGACAGCCGGTAAAAGACGCTATCGCCATCCACGGATCGCTGCTGCAGACATCATTGCAGCGAAAGAACCGGCACAACGATAAGTGGCAAAGTTTCATATCAGAAAAGAGAGTTGTGATCATGAACAGAGATGAACTACTGAAATTGGACAATCAGCTATGTTTTACCATCTATGCCTGCTCCCGGGAGGTCATTCGATTGTATCGTCCCTTTTTAGCTGAATTGGGTATCACCTATACTCAATATGTAGCGTTACTCGTGTTGTGGGAGAAGGAAAGTCTCACCTTGAAGGAGTTGGGTGAAAAACTCTTTCTGGATTCAGGAACACTGACACCTTTGCTAAAAAAAATGGAGGCAGCCAATTTATTAGTTCGGCAGCGAAGCCAGAATGATGAAAGAACCATTTGCATCAGGTTGACAGAACAAGGGAAAAGTTTAAAAAACAAAGCCTATGAAATCCCTGAAAAAGTTTTCTGTAGTGCCCAACTTGATGTGCAAGAAGTGATGGATTTAAGAGACCAACTCAAAAAAATATTAAATAAAATTAAAAAAAAATCACAATAATTGCTATTTGTAAGGACGGGTCCTACAGGGTGTAAGCCCAGGTCTTACGGGTGCTTATTTACTTTTTTTTTAAGGTGAGATACAATTATTGTAAGTAAAATTTTCGTAATCTTTAAATTATTATGAATTGAAGGGGAATGAGAAAATGCAAAATACTCATATCGAGGCGTTAAAGAAAATAGTTGGCCAAGACCACGTTCTGACCAGTCCGGAGGACCTATACACTTATTCTTATGATGCTACCCCTGGTCATGCTCACATGCCGGAAGTTGTTGTTATTCCAGGCAATACTCAGGAAATCTCCGAAATCATGAAATTTGCCAATGAGAACAAGATTCCCGTTTATACCCGTGGCTCAGGCACCAATCTAAGTGCAGGTACTGTACCGACTAAGGGTGGTATTGTACTTCTGATGGCTCGTTTTAACAAGATTATCGAGGTGGATTTAGAAAACCTGGTAGCTGTCGTTGAAGTGGGCGTCGTAGTTGCTGATTTAAATGATGAAGTCGCAAAAAGCGGTTTGATATATCCGCCAGATCCTGGAACCGTGGCAACGGCAACAATGGGGGGCACTATTTCCGAAAACGCCGGCGGTCTGCGCGGTCTTAAATATGGCGTTTCCAAACACTATGTTATGGGTCTAGAAGTGGTTCTAGCCAATGGTGATATTCTAAAAACTGGCGGTAAAAACGTTAAAGACGTTTCCGGTTATGATATGACAAAATTATTTACTGGTGCTGAAGGTACTTTGGGTGTTCTGACCAGAGCCATTGTCAAACTGGTACCAGCGCCTGAAGCCAGAAAAAGCATGATGGCCATTTTTAAAGATCTTGATGATGCTGGTAAGGCTGTTTCCGGTATTATTGCTGCTAAAATCATACCAGCTACGCTGGAGATTCTTGATAATGCCACCATTCGGACGGTCGAGGATTATGCCAAGGTTGGATTGCCGTTAGATGCTGAAGCTGTTCTGCTCATTGAAGTGGATGGTATCCCTGAAGTGGTTGAAAAAGAAGCAGTTAAAGTTATGGATGTATTGAAATCGAATAATGCTGCTGAAGTTCAAATTGCTAAGACGGATGCTGAACGTGATCAATTATGGGCTGCCCGTCGTGCGGCGCTGCCAGCATTGGCTAAACTCCGTCCAACCACTTATGTTGAGGATGCAACTGTTCCACGCAGCAAGGTTCCTGCTTTCTTGAAGGCAGTCAATGATATTGCTAAAAGAAATAACGTTACAATTGGTACTTTCGGTCATGCTGGTGATGGCAACATGCATCCGACGATTGTTTGCGACCTGCGTAACAAAGAAGAAATGGAACGCGTTTATAAAGCCATGGATGAAATGTTTAAAGCAGCAGTTGAACTAAATGGCACCTTGAGTGGTGAACATGGTATCGGTTTAGGCAAGCTGCCATGGATGGAACTGCAGCACGGACCACAAGGTATGAATGCCATGAAAGCGATTAAACGCGCACTTGACCCTAACCTTATTTTAAATCCTGGTAAACTAGTGGGAGAGTGTTAATATGACTAAACAGATTACAGCGGGCGATATAAACGCTCATGATAAAGAGTTGTTAAACGACTTACAGGATGCTTTAGCAAACTGTATGAAATGCGGCAACTGCATGGCGGTCTGCCCCATTTATAAAGAAACCAGTAAGGAATCTTCGGTAGCCCGTGGCAAAATATCCCTGATGGAAGCGGTACTGAATGGTACGCTGCCAATCACCGCTGGCTTTGATACCATTATGGCAAAATGCCTCAACTGCAAATCGTGTACGTCCAAATGCCCCTGCGGCGTTAAAGCAGATGAACTGATTTTGCGTGGCCGGCATGCTGCGGTTAAAGCTCGCGGCTTGCATCCTATCAAGAAAAATGTATTCAGATTACTGCGTAATCGTCAGCTCTTTGATTTCGCTCTCAAAATGGGTGGTACTTTTGGGCCGCTGACCTTTAAAAAGATACCAGGAAAGATGGCTGCTGTTTCCCGTTTCCCAATGCCTGGTATGGATGCTAAACGCGCAACAGCGCCAATATCCTCTTCGCCGCTGCGCAGCCAGCATCCAGAGGTTATCAAAGTAGCTAACCCCAAATTTAGAGTGGCCTTTTTCACTGGCTGTACCATTAACTATATGTACACTGATGTTGGCGAGTCTGTCATCAACGTCTTAAAAGAAAACGATGTGGAAGTTGTCATTCCTGGCACTCAGCATTGCTGTGGGACTCCAGTCTATGTATCCGGTGATTTTGATCTAGCCAAAGAAATGGCGAAAAAGACCATTGAAACATTCGAGAAGTTTAATGTGGACTATGTAATTGGTGCATGTGGTTCATGTACCGAAGCCCTTAAAGAATACCCGCATTGGCTTCATGATGATAAAGAATGGCATGCTCGGGCAGAGAAAATCGCTAAAAAGACTTATGAAATCAGCGAATTTTTAGTGGATGTATTGGATTTCCGTAAAGATACGCTTGGTCCAGTAAACGCTACTGTGACCATGCATGACCCCTGCCACATGGTTCGCGGCTTGAAAGTCACTAAACAACCGCGCGACGTTTTAAAAGCTATTCCTGGCCTTAACTTTGTGGAAATGAAAGACTGCGACCGCTGCTGTGGATCGGGTGGTTCCTTCAGCTTAGCCAACTATGAATTGTCCCGCCAAATCAATGATAAGAAAGTGGCGAATATCGCTAACACCAAGGCTGATATTGTCGCAACAAGCTGTGGTACCTGCCGGATGCACATCCAAGATGGTATCTTACAGAACAATATGAATCAGGATGTTGTTCATACAGTACAGCTGCTTGACCGTGCTTATCAGGCTGGTAAACGTAAATAAGGGAAAAAATGACGAATGCATCAAAGCATTGCTTTGATGCATTCGTCATTTCGTTGTGGGGAGAAGTTGGTTTAAACGCTGTATAAAGACTGGTTGAGTTTGGCAAAAACGAAAGGAGTTTGGTAGGAAAGCGTCAAATTAGGTATAAAAAGGTGATTCTGGGGGATATAAATCAGTGAATCCTGTACAAGAACCAGTTAGTAATTTGGCAAAGGGTGATCGCAGACTTATTTCGTGTCAAAATTTGGATGGTGCACTAAATACCCCCTACAAAGATTTGTTAACCGGTCTTTTAGAGTTGTTAACCAAGAAACAGTCAAACCAGCAGTATCTGGATAGTTTGGTTGGCTGTTTTTGCAAATACACAGGGTTCGAGTGTGCGGGAGTAAGTTTCGTTCAAGAACAAAAATGGATACCTTATGAAGCTTATAGCGGGTTTTCAGAGAAATACTGGGAAGGCGTGCGCGGCCTCTTGGTAGAAACTGCGCGTGGTTTTTTCTTTAGTCATGTTGAGACAGAGTCTGCCATGCTCTATAAAACCGAATGGGGAACTATTTATTGGCCTGATATTCAGCGGTTTACTGGTGAAACTCCGCTATTTCAGGATAAGACTTTTAAGGAGCTTTGCACTGAAGAAGGTTTGCGGACTGTTGTATTTATCCCGCTGATCTATCAGGAGTCTGTCTTAGGGATTCTGCGGCTTGCCGATCCCAAAAGTGCCCAGCTTACGCTGACGCAAATCAGTTCCTTGGAGTTTATGGTGCCCTTGATCGCAGAGTCATTGCATAAAATTCAATTAGAAGAAGAACTTAACCGGCTTAGTCAACTGAAGCTTGTTGGTGAAATGGCGGCTAGTGTCAGTCATGAGGTGCGTAACCCGATGACGACAGTACGTGGTTTTCTGCAAATGCTCAGCGTCAAAAAAGAATTAGTCGGCTACCGCGAATATTTTACGATTATGGTCGATGAATTGGATCGGGCTAACGCGATTATTACAGAGTATTTATCGGCAGCCAAAATCGAAGGCAACCAGTTTCTCAAAAATAACCTGAATAAGACCATTGCCAGTATTGAACCTTTATTACAGGCGAATGCGTTAAAAGATAATATTGAATTGTTTCTGGAATTAGGCGAAATTGATGATTTTGTTTTTAATGAGAAAGAGATTAAACAATTGGTATTAAATTTGGCACGCAACAGCATAGAGGCCATGCAGCATGGCGGCAGGTTAACGATTAGAACATTACAGCAAGGGAAGAGCATTACTCTGCTCATCCAAGACAACGGCAGCGGTATTCCGCCGGAGGTATTGCACAAACTTGGAACACCCTTTGTGACAACAAAGTCGGCTGGCACCGGTCTTGGGCTATCGGTATGTTATAGCATTGCGGCAAAGCACCAGGCCATATTAAATGTTGATGCTACAGGCTGTGAGGGAACCAGTATTTCGGTCAAGTTCACCGCAGTCAATAATACCCCTGCTTAAGCTCATAGTAAGTGCTCTGCTTGTAATGGACTATCGCCCTTTCGGGGCGATTTTTTATTTCCACGAAATAGGCACTTATTCAGTCGCACCGCTATATACTATATAGTTGGAATGAACAGGAGAATGCTTGAAAATCCGAACGATTTTCCATAATGGCACGCATAATATTCGAAAAAACCGGTTGACACTTGCCCTGGTAAATGCTATGATATTCAAGGGAAAAAAGGTTATATGTTCTTACAAACTCAAATATTGGCGTGAAAGTATCGCCTGTTTGAGTTATTTTTGTGACATAGGGTAAAACTATTCTGGATCAATAACGATTCAGACATTAACAATATTTAAACACCGCAGAAATTGTAGCATACTTATACGATCTTCGTCATGTTGAACATGACAAGATTTGGTCTCTAATAGATTAAGGCTAAGGGCGCAAGCCTGAACTCCAGCCTATTAAACGAGGTGGAAAGATTATGTCAGCAGTAGTAGTAATCGGTACCCAGTGGGGCGATGAAGGAAAAGGAAAGATAGTGGATTATTTGGCTGAAAAGGCTGATGTTGTAGTCCGTTATCAAGGTGGCAATAACGCCGGTCATACTGTGATCGTAGGTGGAAATGAATTTAAACTGCATTTGTTGCCATCCGGTATTCTCTACCAAGGGAAGACTTGTGTAATTGGCAATGGTGTAGTCGTCGATCCAGCCGTTCTCATTACTGAAATTGAGAACATGATTGCCAAAGGCGTTGACCCTTCCGGATTACGCATTTCAAACCGGGCTCATGTCATTATGCCGTATCATCGTTTGCTTGATGCAGTAGAAGAAGATTATCGTGGCGATTTTAAAATTGGCACAACCAAACGCGGTATTGGCCCTTGTTATATGGATAAAAATGCCCGCAGCGGTATTCGTATGGTTGATTTATTAGATGAAGAAGAATTTAGTGCAAAGCTGGAGCGCAATCTTGAAGCAAAAAATCATTTGCTAAAAGCTGTCTATAATGAAGAAGGCTTTGATTTTGAAGCTGTTAAAGCTGAATACTTAGGTTATGCAGAAAAACTGCGTCCTTATGTCACTGATACATCGGCAGTGCTGCATGAGGCTATTGGTGAAGGCCAGAAAGTATTGTTTGAAGGTGCGCAAGCTACCTTGCTGGATCTGGATCATGGCACTTATCCCTATGTAACTTCTTCACATCCAATTGCGGGTGGAGCCTGCATTGGTGCTGGTATTGGTCCAAGCAAAATCAGCAAAGTGATTGGTGTTGTTAAAGCATACACGACCCGTGTTGGCGAAGGACCATTCCCAACCGAATTGCTGGATGCAACCGGAGATGAAATTCGTGAGCAAGGCCGTGAATATGGCACAACAACAGGCCGTCCACGCCGCTGCGGCTGGCTGGATGCTTGTGTAGTTCGCTATGCTGGCTATGTCAGCGGTATCGACTATATGGCTATCACTCGCCTTGATATCTTAGATAAACTCAAGACCCTTAAAATTTGTGTAGGCTATCAGTATAAAGGCCAAGTCCTTAAAGAATTTCCTGCCAGTCTGAAAGTATTGGCTGAGGTTGAGCCAGTTTATGAAGAGTTTGAAGGCTGGGAAACTGATATTAGCTCAGTTCGCTCTTATGATGAGCTGCCGGCTAAAGCCCGCCGCTATGTTGAGCGTCTCAGTGAAGTAAGCGGTATTAAAATTGGTATTGTTTCGGTTGGACCGCGCCGTGATCAAACCATTATTCTGCACGAAATGTTCTAAGACATGTTGATATGCAAAAACCGTCTGTTATCATAACAGGCGGTTTCCTGCTATCTGACGATATTGAGATTAAAAGTAAGCGGTAAAAGGGGATTGTCATGAGTGAGCAGAAAAAAGCCCTGTTCTGTCTGGTGTTAACAGCAGCACTTTGGAGTTCGGGCGGGGTATTGATTAAATGGGTGGACTGGAACCCAATGGCCATTGCCGGGTGGCGCAGCGCTATTGCGGCCAGTGTCATTTGGTGGGCTTTTCGCAAAGAACGGCTGGTTTTTTCTAAAGTGCAGCTGGCAGGTGCGGCTGCTTATTGTGCTACAGTCTGTTTGTTTGTAACTTCGACGAAGCTGACAACTGCGGCCAATGCAATTTTACTGCAATATACAGCACCCATTTATGTAGCTTTGTTAGGCAGTTGGCTGTTGGGTGAAAAGACTACCCGGCGTGACTGGCTGACAATCGGGACTGTATTAGCAGGGATGGTCTTTTTCTTCATTGATAAAATTGCTGGCGGGGCTATGCTTGGCAACCTGTTGGCGATTGCATCTGGTGTCAGTTTCGCCTTATGCATTGTGTGCTTGCGAATGCAGAAGGACGGATCACCTTATGGCTCGATTTTATGGGGAAATATCATGACTTTTATCATCAGCATTCCATTTTTCGGAGGGCTATCGTTAACAGCTTCCAATATTAGTGGAATTATTCTCTTGGGTGTGTTTCAGCTAGGCTTGGCCTATGTACTTTATTCTTATGCCATTCGCCATGTTAATGCCTTGCAGGCCACTATTGTAACGACAATTGAACCTCTTTTAAATCCGATCTGGGTGTTCTTCTTGCTCGGTGAACTTCCTGGGCAATTTGCTATCTTGGGTGGCGTGATTGTCGTACTTTCAATATCAGTCCGTTATTATCTGGAATCGATTCAACAAGTCAAACAACAAGCAAGCGCTTAAGCACTTATAACTATCATTATCATAACCCCTTAGCTCCAGGCAACTGGTGTTAAGGGGTTTATTCATGCCGTTTTCTTATGGACATGATCGGGATAAAATTCCCGGGCTATGAATAAACATGTAGCAATGAATCAATAAACAGGTGGTGTCAGTGTGGGGACATTTGAAAATGAAATTATGTTATCACAACAACGCTGCCAAGCCTATGGCATCGATAGTACGAACGGAAATAGTCGGGATATTGTTACCGGTCGCTCACTTACAACGCTGTTAGCAAGCAACCAAGCCTTGATTGAGGCGGCCTCGCCATTTATGCAAAAGCTGTATGAACTGGTAAAATCGTCGGGTTTTGTTGTCGTCTTGGTAAGTCAAGAAGGTTTTATTATTGAAGTGGTTGGTGATGGTGAATCCCTAAGTCCGGAAATGGGTGTGCACTATGTCAAAGGCGTCAAATGGACAGAAGAGATGGTTGGAACAACTGCAATTGGTCTGGTTCTCAAAGGCAATTGCAGTGCGATACAGGTTGCCGGTGAGCAGCATTACTGTCGTGCGTTTCATGGATGGTCCTGCTCAGCGGCAGCTATTCATGATAATAACGGCACTTTATTCGGTGTGCTTAGTGTGACTGGCCCTAAAAAAATTGTGAATTGTCATACCCTTGGGATGGTTGTTGCTGCGGCGACGGCGGTTGAAAATATGCTTAAAAATCGTCAGTCACAAAAGGAAATGGAGAAATCGTCTCAGATTACTTCGACCATTGTAAATGCGATCTCGGATGGACTATTAATGCTGGATAAAACCGGGAGTGTTACCTATATCAATCCCATTGGGGCTAAAATTTTGAAGGTAAATGCGCAAGAGGTTATTGGTAAAAATATCCGAGACATTGTTGATTTTAAACCTGTTGTCCTGCAAGTACTGGAAACCGGGCAAGGCTATCAGGATCGCGAATGTGTAATCGAAACCAAGCGTGGTACGCTGCATTTTATCAAAACTGCAATCCCCTTGTATGATGAGCATGGACAATTCGATGGGGTTATTGATATTTTTCGGGAAATTAAACGGGTTCGGCAAATGGTTAACCGGATGGTTGGAGCTACAGCGAAATTTTGCTTTGATGACCTGATTGGCAATAGTGTGGGGATTCTTGAAACCGTGCGTATGGCGAAAATAGCGGCTAATTCGCGGGCCAATGTATTGATACAAGGCGAAAGCGGCACAGGCAAGGAACTGATTGCTCAGGCCATCCATAATTCCAGTGCGCGATATGACGGACCTTTTGTGGCAATTAATTGCGGTGCTCTTCCCCGTGATTTAGTTGAGAGTGAGTTGTTTGGTTACGAAGAGGGAGCTTTTACCGGCGCTAAAAGTGGTGGCCGTCCGGGGAAGTTTGAACTTGCGCAAGGTGGGACATTATTTCTAGACGAAATTGGTGAGATGCCTTTGGATATTCAGGTCAAAATCCTGCGAGTTCTGCAAGATAAGCGATTGTCCAGAGTGGGTGGCATGCGTTATTTGGATATTGATGTTCGTATTATCTGCGCGACCAATCGTGATTTAGGATACGAGGTTTCCCAGGGGAATTTTCGTCAAGATCTCTTTTATCGGCTCAATGTTTTTCCAATCTTCGTTCCGCCGCTGCGCGAGCGGCAGGGTGATGTTGTTGTGCTGGCTGAAAAAATTCTAGATAAACTGTGTGATCAAATGGGGGTTGAAAAAAAAGAATTGTCACCAGCGCTAAGGGTGGCTTTACAAGATTATGATTGGCCGGGGAATGTACGGGAGTTAGAGAATATCATTGAGAGGGCTGTGAATATCTGTCAGGAACAGCTGATTGGCCCTGAATATCTGCCAGTGGCGATTATGGGCAGCCCGGTACAGACTTTACGGCATAAAATGTCACTCAAAGAGATTGAATTAAAAGCCATTCGTGAGACATTGGAGGAAACTAAAGGCAATATTTCACAGGCTGCTGAATTGCTGGGAATTGGGCGAAATACATTGTACAGCAAGCTAAAAGAACAGCCGCGCTGAATTGCTCAAAACTCGAACACCACCTGTTCTGCATTCGAACAAATGAACTGAATATCCATTTCCGGCTCTTCTGGCGTAAAGCTTAGAACCTTGAAAAATAAAGCTGCTAAGAAATTTCTTAGCAGCTTTATTTCTTTGGCACAGCAATTGCAATGTCTTGTAAGCAGCTTCAGTTTGGTGAGCGAGTTTAACAGACAGGAGGGATTTAAGTGTCTTACGATACCGAGTTATTGCTTAGATTGTATCGGCAGATGGCAAAAATCCGGATTTTCGAGGAAAAGGCTCAAGAATTATTTCTTGCTGGTGAACTGCCAGGTTTTGTCCATCTTTATGTGGGCGAAGAAGCCATTGCAGTAGGAATTTGTGAGAATTTATGTCAGAACGACTTTATCACCAGTACGCACCGCGGCCATGGACACTGTATCGCCAAGGGCGCAGACGCTTACCGGATGATGGCCGAATTATATGGAAAGCGGGACGGGTATTGCAAAGGGAAAGGCGGTTCTATGCATATTGCGGATTTCTCGATCGGTATGCTGGGAGCTAATGGTGTGGTTGGCGGTGGTTACAATTTAGCGGTGGGTGCGGCTTTAGCTGGCAAAATTCTGCAGCAAGATCATATTGCGGTTTGTTTCTTCGGAGATGGTGCCTCAAATCGCGGAACTTTTCACGAAGCTATGAATATGGCGGCTGCCTGGAACTTGCCAGTACTGTTTGTTTGTGAAAACAATCAATATGCCTCAACAACGCCTTATCGGATGACCACAGCGGTTCAGGATATCGCTGTGCGAGCACAGGGATATGGCATGCCGGCCCGGATTGTGGATGGCAATGATGTACTGGAAGTATATGATACGGCGCGGGATTTAGTGGAGTGGATAAGAGCTGGCAATGGGCCCATGCTTTTAGAGTGCAAAACCTATCGCGTAAAGGGTCACTATGTTGGCGATCCAGAACTGTATCGGCCAAAAGCCGAAGTCGACCATCAATTTGCTTCGAATGATCCGCTTAAACGATTTGCTCAGGCTGTAATAAGTCGTGAATGGTTGACTGAGAGGCAGCTTACAAACATCATGGCTGAAACGGCTGAACTGATTGATCAGGCTGTATCCATGGCACGAAAAGCTGACTATCCGGCAGCCTGTGAATTGTTTACTGACCTCTACGCCGAAAGGGAGGTGCAAGATCATGCGTGATATCAGCTTTTCAGAAGCAACTCTTGAGGCTATGAGTGAAGAGATGGAGCGTGACTCGCGAGTGTTTGTGATGGGTGAGGATATTGCCCGTCAAGGGGGAATCTTTGGTCAGTTTAGAGGTTTGCCGCAGAAGTTTGGCTTTGATCGGGTAATTGACACACCGATATCAGAGACGGCTATTGTTGGGGCAGGAGTTGGGGCAGCCTTAGCAGGCGTCAGGCCGGTTGTTGATATGCACTTTGCTGATTTTATTACCGTAGCCATGGATGAAGTGGTCAATCAAATGGCCAAAATTCAGTATATGTTCGGCGGTCAATGCTCTATGCCGCTGGTATTGCGTGCACCTGATGGCATTATTCGGTCAGCGGCTGCGCAGCATTCGCAAAGTTTGGAAGCCTGGTTTATGCACATTCCCGGCCTGAAGGTGGTGGTACCCTCCAACCCAGCTGATGCTAAAGGGCTATTAAAGGCAGCCATTCGCTGCAATGATCCGGTATTATATTTTGAGCACAAGGCATTGTTTGCTACCAAGGGTCCTGTTCCGGACGGCGATGTCGTTGTTCCGATTGGTCAGGCCAAAATCGTTTGTCCGGGCAGTGATGTGACCATCGTGTCCTATTCGCTTATGATGAATAAGGTTCTGCAGGCGGTTGAAAAATTGGCCGATTTAGGAATCATGGCTGAAGCCATTGATCTTCGAACAATTTCGCCTATTGATAAAGCTGCCATTTTTACTTCGGTAGCCAAAACCAAGCGTCTGATCATTGTTCACGAAGCCATTAAGGTGGGCGGGGTTGGGGCCGAAATTGCCGCAATGGTTGCAGAGGAAATGCTGGATTACTTAGATGCTCCGATTGTTCGGCTAGGTGCGCCTTTTGTTCCGGTGCCTTTTAGTCCAGCGTTAGAGAAACTCGTTAAAATCGAGACTGTCGATATTGTTAAAGCCGTACAACAGATTTGCCGTTAGCGTGGGAGGTGAAAGTATGACAGGCAACAAGGTTGCAATCGTGACTGGTGGTGCCCAAGGAATTGGCCTGGCTATTGTCCGCAGTCTGATTGCTGAAGGAATGCGTGTGGTCATTAGTGATATTGATGAAGATAAGGGCAAAGCTGCTGCCAATCAAATTCTTGATTGTGGGCAGGAGGCCATTGCGATTGCTGCTGATGTGAGCAGTGAGCAGGAGGTAGAGCAGCTGATTGCCCAAACCATGAAGGTCTATGGACGGATTGATGTTTTAATCAATAACGCTGGCATTGTTCAGACCGGCCAGGTAACCGATATTACAACAAATGCTTGGGAAAAAGTGATGCGAATTAATGCAACGGGTGTGTTTCTTTGCTGTCGCGCCGTACTGCCAGTTATGATGGCTCAGCGCAGCGGGAGAATTTTAAATATTGCTTCAGTAGCAGGGAAGCGAGGTGGCGGTTTACTGGGTAATTCCTGCTATGCGGCTTCAAAGGGAGCTGTCATTGCTTTTACCAAGAGCATTGCACGCGAAGCAGCTCCTTATGGGATTACTGTTAATGCTTTGTCGCCGGCCTTGACTGATACTGACATGACTTCTGGGTTGCCGGACGAAAAACGTCAGGCCATTATTGGGCAAATTCCGCTTAAACGGGCAGCCCGTGCGGAAGAAGTCGCGGCCGCTGCATGTTTTCTGGTATCAGACAAAGCAGCGTTTATTGTTGGTGAAATCATGGATGTCGATGGGGGGCTGATGATGGATTAATGATGAAAAGTTGATCAGCGTGCAATCATTCAGAGCAGTCAAATAAAGGAGGGACAATAATGAGCGATTCGACCGTTGTGAGAAGTCTTAAATACCGGAAATATCTTCACATCGTGGTTCCTTTGTTCCTGGCGTCTGTCATTGCTTTTTTGGATCGGGTCAATGTAGCGTATGCTGCACTGACCATGAACAAAGATATGGGGTTTACTGCTCAGGTTTTTGGCATGGGGGCAGGGATCTTCTTTCTTGGGTATATCCTTTTTGAAGTCCCCGGGGCTCTGATTGCCGAAAAGTGGAGCCCAAGGGTATGGGTTGCCCGGATCATGATTAGCTGGGGGATTGTGTGCGGTCTAATGGCCTTTATGACCACAGAATTAGAATTTTATATCTATCGTTTTTTGTTAGGAGCAGCCGAAGCTAGTTTCTATCCGGTTGTTTATGCCGTCATCATGCCACGCTGGTTTAACTCGACCGAGAGGCCTCAAGCGATATCCATTATGCTGACTTCTTTATTAGTTGCGGCCATTATTGGGTCACCATTGGCAGGCTGGCTGCTGGGGGTACCGCTGTTTGGGCTTAAGGGCTGGCAGGTATTGTTCTTTGTCGAAGCTATTCCGGCAGTTCTTTTTGGTATTATTCTACTCTATTGGCTGTCTGACTGGCCCAAAGATGCAAAATGGCTGACACAAGAGGAAAAACAAATGCTTACCGAACAATATGAACAGGAAATTGCCGCAAAAAATTCTGCGAAGAAATATACTGTTTGGCAAGCTTTCCATGACAAAGAAGTGTTGAAGCTGTGTTTGATTTACTTTATGTGGATTACTGGCTTCTGGGGCTTTAATTTCTGGATGCCAACGGTATTGAAAGCCGTGTCCGGCTGGTCTAACGCAGCGATTGGCTGGATTATTGTTATCCCAATGACCATTACCTTAATAGCCTTTATTCTGGTAGGTAATTCATCCTCGCGTACAGGTGAAAAACGTTGGCATGTGGCGATTCCTATGTTTATCGGCGCAGTCGGAATGGGATTAGGGCCATTTGTGAGCGATCCATTTATTAGTCTTGTGCTGGTGTGCATTAGTGCCATTGGTGTTTATGTTGGCATGGGGGTATGGTGGACGTATCCGACTTCTTTCTTATCCGGACCAGCTGCAGCAGGAGCAGTAGGGCTTATTAACTCGGTGGGTAATACGGGGGGCTGGGTAGGGCCTTATCTAACTGGCTTTATCAAAGATCTAACCGGCTCTTTCCAATGGGCCTATCTTTATCTAGCCTTTTCCCTCATGGTAGCCGGATTGCTCATATTGACTTTGCGTAAGAATCTGCCGACAAGTCAGGCAAACAAACCGCTATAAAGAGCAAGCTGCACCCATCCTCCTTGTTGAATAACTAAAGCTGTCGTATTAGCGCTTACATAACGGCAGCTTTAGTATATTCAGCAAGTTAAAGAAAAGGCAGCAAGAAGAAATTAAAGACTAATCGGCGCATTCCTTGGCTGGTACCAAGGAATTTACAAGGAGGTTATGCATTGTGGCTATGAATATTATCATGCCGCAGCTCGGCTTAACCATGACCGAGGGAACGGTTGTAAAATGGCTAAAAGCTATCGGTGAGCCGGTTGCCAAAGGTGAAGTACTGGTAGAAATCACGACCGATAAGATCGGGGGACAGATTGAAGCCCCCGGTGATGGGACTTTACTGGCAATAGCCTGTGCTGAGGGCAGCAGCGTACCTGTAACTAGTGTTCTTGCTGTTATCGGCAGTCCGGATGAAGTGATCAGCATTGAAAGCCATGCACCAAAGGTCATGGAAGAGCATCAGTCTTCCGTTGGCCTGGCATCTAAGCAGGACTTGGGAACTGTTAGTGATTCGGGCTGGCTAAAAGCATCTCCAGCTGCGAAAAAAATGGCTCGTGATCATCAGATTAAGCTAGCGCTAGTGACTGCGACTGGGCCAGAAGGGCGTATTGTCGAGCGGGATGTTAAAGCTTATTTAGAACATCTTCAGGCAAAACCGCCGGTCAGCCCGTTAGCACTAAAATTAGCCAATCAGCATGATGTTGATCTCGGTGCAGTAAAGAAGCAGGGGCGCATTATGAGTGCCGATGTTTTGCAGGTCATAGCCATGCAGCAGCCGGAATTTCAGTCGAAAACTTCTCTTAGCGGCATGCGTAAAGCCATTGCCGAGCGGATGAGTCTAAGCTGGCGTACAGCACCGCATGTAACCTTGACAATGGCGGTGGATATGACAGCTGCGGGCCAGCTGCGGCAGCAGCTGAATCAAGCAGACAGTGGAAAAATTTCATATACCGACATTGTTGTTAAGTGTACGGCTGCAGCATTGCAGGAGCACGTCATTATGACTGCCACACTGATTGATAAGGAAATTTTGGTCCCGGCAGGTTTGCATATTGGTATTGCTGTTGCCCTCGAGGATGGATTAATTGTCCCTGTTATTCGCAATGCTGCGCAGCTTGGGCTTGCTGAAATCCGTAACAATATTCTTGATTTAAGCACTCGAGCTAAAGCAGGGAAACTTCAGCCAGATGAAATTAGCGGTAGTGTTTTTACTATCACCAATTTGGGGATGTATGGTGTTGATTGGTTTACACCGGTCATTAATCCTCCGGAAG
Organism: Sporomusaceae bacterium FL31; assembly: GCA_003990955.1. GTDB lineage: Bacteria > Bacillota > Negativicutes > DSM-1736 > Dendrosporobacteraceae > BIFV01. Next base: position 190,766 of record BIFV01000010.1, on the reverse strand, counting down.
CGGCCATTTTAGGGGTGTGTAGAATTCAGGATACACCGGTGGCACTTAATGGCGAGCTGCTCATCCGGCCCATGATGAACCTTTGCTTGTCGTTTGACCATCGTCTTATTGATGGAGCTGTTGCAGCAAAATTTTTATCCCGTGTACGGGAACTGCTGGAACATCCGCTATTGTTGTTAAGCTAGCCAATAAAGGAGATGAGCATGGTGAAGAAGCGGCTTGTTATTGTCGGCGGCGGACCGGGCGGCTATGTTGCCGCTGTCCGCGCGGCTCAACTGGGAGCTGATGTGAGCTTAGTGGAAAAAGACAAGGTAGGTGGTACTTGCCTCAATCGAGGCTGTATTCCTACTAAGGTCATTTTGCATAGTGCCGAATTATTTCAGGCATTAAAAAGTGGTGCCAGGAGCGGTATATTGGCTGATAATATCAGAATCGACTGGCCGTCCGTGCTGCAGCGAAAAAAAAGCATTGTCAGTGGCTTGGTTGCCGGGGTAGCCGGTTTGCTGAAAGCGAACGGTGTCAAGGTATTTCAAGGAACGGCCAGCTTGCTGAATGATAAAACACTTGAGATCGTGAGCAATCAGGAGAAACAAGTGGTAGCTGCCGATGGAATCGTATTGGCAGTGGGATCAGAGCCGGCTGCTGTTTCTATTTCCGGAGCAGGGCTGCCTGGAGTGATTGACAGCACCCAGGCGTTAGAGCTCAGCAATATTCCCCGGTCACTGCTCATCGTCGGCGGTGGAGTCATTGGTCTGGAGTTTGCTGCCATGTATGGGGCGCTGGGGACTGCCGTAACTGTAGTCGAAATGCAGGATCAGGTGCTGCCTGGCGTGGATCAAGAAATGGCCGCCATGCTGCAGCAAGAGTTAACCCGTGAAGGGGTTGTGTTTCACACCCGTGCAAAAATTAGACAGATTGCTGCCAGTACGCTTGGATTAACGGCTGAAGTGGAAGCGGGCGGAAAAGTGCTATCAATGACTGCAGAGTATATTTTGGTGGCGGTGGGGCGAAAGCCGTCAATCGCAAGGCTTGGAATCGAGGCAGCTGGGATCGCGGTTAACCACAGCGGTATTGTGGTCAATGAGCAATTTCAAACAAATACTGCCGGCATTTATGCAATTGGTGATTGTAATGGCAAAACATTGCTAGCGCATGCTGCGAGCGCACAGGGAGTTGCGGCGGTAGAGCATTTCATGGGGCACAAGCCTGGATATTTTAGTCATATTATTCCAGCGTGCATCTATACCACTCCTGAGTTCGCCACTGTCGGCCTGACTGAAGAGCAGGCTAAACAGTCAGGCAGAGCCGTAAAAGTCGGGAAATTCCCGCTAAGCGGAAATGGCAAGGCCCTGATTGAAAACAGTGGGAAAGGGTTGATCAAAATTATTGCCGGAGTGCAATATGGCGAAATTCTGGGAGTTCAGATTCTTGGACCGCGCGCGACTGACATAATTGCTGAGGCCGCTTTAGCCATCCGCCTGGAAGCAACTGTTGAAGAGCTTATTACCACTATTCATGCCCATCCAACGATTAGCGAAGCAGTTGCCGAAGCCGCCTTAGCAGTTTACGATCAGGCAGTGCATTGGCCGCCTAAGGATCATTAATGCCGCCCCGTTGTTTAGTTGTTGAGGCTGGATTGATTGATTATCAGTCCGGTTTGGTGCTGCAAGAGCAGTTGCGCAGAGTTGTCGAACAAGGGCTATGGGATGGGATGCTGCTTTTCATGGAGCATTATCCGGTGATTACGATCGGTACCGGAGGCCATGATACCAACATTGTGCAGGAGCGGTCACTTTTGGCTGAGGCGGGAGTTGAAATTGTACAATGCAAACGCGGCGGGGATGTGACCTGTCATAATCCAGGGCAGCTAATCGTGTATCCGGTGATGAACCTGGCCAGCTGGCAAAGGGATGTCCACTGGTTTGTAGCACAATTGGAGGAAGTGATCATTCGTGTCCTTGGCCGCTATCGGTTATGTGCCGGTCGAAAAGCTCGTTATACAGGCGTGTGGCTAAACCAGCGTAAAGTGGCAGCCATCGGGATTGCCGTAAAACAATGGATTAGCACTCATGGATTTGCATTGAACATTTATAATGATCTTGGATTCTTTAATTCGATCATCCCCTGTGGAATTCAGAACTTTGGTGTAACCAGTTTAGCAGAACATGGGATTAACCTTACAATAGCTGAAATACTGCCCGTTATTTTAGCAGAATTCAATGCAGTATTTGGCTGTAGTGTAATCAAGACAGACACTCTAATGGCAGGTGATGAGCATGCAGGAACAAAAATTAGTGCGTCCCGAATGGTTGACGGTCCGTTTAGCTGGTGATTGGATGGGGGGAAGCGTCAGTCAGGTCATCCAACAAAGCAATCTTCAGACTGTTTGCCTGAGTGCGGCCTGCCCGAATATCGGGCACTGCTATCAGGCGGGAACAGCGACATTTTTAATATTAGGGAAGGTATGCAGCCGGGATTGTTGGTTTTGTGCTGTGCAAAGCGGAGTTCCTGCTGCGGTTGATCCGACAGAACCTTACAGAGTAGCTATGGCTGCGCAACAGTTGTGTTTGCAGCACGTGGTGATTACTTCGGTTACTCGTGATGATTTGACAGATGGCGGTGCTCGCCAGTTTGCGGCCTGCATTCAAGCCGTAAGAGCGGCAAATGCTCATCTTACGGTTGAAGTGCTGATTCCGGATTTTCAGGGGAATTTGGCTGCTGTTATGAGGGTTTTACAGGAAAAGCCGGATGTCTTTAATCACAACATTGAAACGGTGCCCAGGATTTATCCGGCAGTAAGGCCAGGTGCCGATTACCTGCGTTCACTGAATGTGCTCAAACAGGCGGGGCAGCGCGGCGATTTAGCAGTGAAAAGCGGTCTTATGGTTGGATTGGGGGAAACCGGGAAAGAAGTCATTGAAGTGTTAGCAGATTTACGGGCAGCTGGGGTAAGCATGCTGACCATTGGCCAATATTTACAGCCGTCTAAACATCATATTGCAGTTGCCGAATATGTGCATCCAGATAAGTTCGCAGAGTATGAGCAGATTGCTCGCCAATTAGGCTTTAAGCAAGTAGCTTCTGGGCCATTGGTACGTAGTTCTTATCATGCAGCCGAATTTCTTACAGCCTATCATCATCATACCGGGGGGGCATAACGGTGCAGAATGAAGTGACAGGGATGCTTAGCCATTTACTGGCTATTGCACCTTTCTTTAACGAAATGATATTAGAAGACAGCGGGATCTGCATTACTAATTTGGAAGAAGTCCTATATTATAAGCCTGCTAAAGAACTAAATCTCAAGATTCAAGCCGGCTTGCCGCTGCGACCGGAAATGGCCGCTTATGCGGCCATTAGTGAAAACGTGCGAATTATTAGACGGATGCCGGCGACGTTGCACGGGATTCCTTTTATTGCTATCGCCAATCCTGTTTATGATAGCACCGGACAAGTCGCTGGTGCCGTTGTGGTTATCCAGTCGATTGAGCTGCAGGAAGAAATTAAGCGAATCTCAACAGTGTTAGAAAAAAGCATGGCTATTATTGCCGGTACGGTGGATGAAGTCGCTGCTCAGACAAACGAAATTGCAATATTGAGCAAGCTGCTGGCTCGGTCTAAACCGGAAAGCGTAAAACCGGTTAGCGGGTAAGCCATCTTATGGATATTACGCTAAAAGCCGGCTATTTTATTGGGGATCTCATGTTACCGCTCATTGTCGGATATTCTCTTCGTCGTACCAGACTGTCCCGCGAAGTCTTTGATAAAATGATTGCAGCTTGTTTTGTTCTCTTACTGCCGCTGCTTAATCTTTTTACATTCTGGCAGCTTCGCTGCAGCTGGGACTTATTCTGGCTGCCGCTCTTTGGAGTGATGCTTCACATCATACCAGGAGGGTTTACCTATTTGTTTATTCGCCGTCAGGGCTGCAGTGCGGCTGACAGAGGCAGCTTCATCCTCAGCGGAATGTTGTCAAACTTGCTTACGTTGGGTGGAATATCGGTTTATCTGTTGCATGGTGAAGTTGGCTTTGCTTATGTTCAGCTTACTGTGCTGTTACAAAATGCTATTTTATTTTTATTTTGTTTTCCTTTAGCGCAATACTACTCTTGTTTAAGTGAAGAGCAAAGAAAGATCCAGTGGCTAAATATTTTATTTCATCCTAACCAGCTGGCCGTTGTTGGCATGCTGGCAGGTGTATTGTTGAACGCTGCTCAGGTGTCACGTCCTGTTTTGTGCGCAGAGTATGTAGAGGTACTTATCCACCTAAGTGCCTGGCTGACTTTGATTCCTGTCGGACACTCGCTGGATTTTACTGAAATTAATCAATATTGGCGATGGGCGGTTCAAATCATGTGGGTTAAGTTTGTACTCACACCTCTCGGTATTTATGGACTTGCCTATATGCTTGTTGATGACGGCATAATGTTTAATACGCTGCTTATTCTGTCATTTGCACCGACAGCCATCAATGCGGTTATTGCGGTGCGCCTTCATAACCTTAATCTCCACCTCGTGATGGCTGCATTTGTTTTTACCACAACAGCCTATTTGCTGCTGATCTATCCCTTGATCTTTTGGTGGTTGAGATAACATAATAACGGGACGCTTATCAATTTGGTAATAAAATACGTTGACAAGCCTACCGGAATCATCTATAATCATATCTTGTGAGAACGCGATCCACTAGCTCAGTTGGTAGAGCACCTGACTTTTAATCAGGGTGTCGATGGTTCGAGTCCATCGTGGATCACCATGTATGGCCCGTTGGTCAAGCGGTTAAGACACCGCCCTTTCACGGCGGTATCAAGGGTTCGATTCCCTTACGGGTCACCAATTCGTTATTCAATGTTAGACATAGGCTGTTGATTGATCAACAAGCAGGTCTGACGAATATAAATATGGGTGATTAGCTCAGCTGGGAGAGCGCCTGCCTTACAAGCAGGATGTCGGCAGTTCGATCCTGTCATCGCCCACCAAATACGGCCCGGTAGTTTAGTTGGTTAGAATGCCGCCCTGTCACGGCGGAGGTCGTGGGTTCGAGTCCCATCCGGGTCGCCATTTAACTGAATCAGCCTTACGGCTGGCTATGTAGATTTGCCTCGGTAGCTCAGTCGGTAGAGCAGAGGACTGAAAATCCTCGTGTCGGCAGTTCGATTCTGCCCTGAGGCACCATTGTCATTGAATCCTTGCATCTATGTAAGGTTTTTTAATTATATAGGATCCACTAGCTCAGTTGGTAGAGCACCTGACTTTTAATCAGGGTGTCGATGGTTCGAGTCCATCGTGGATCACCATGTATGGCCCGTTGGTCAAGCGGTTAAGACACCGCCCTTTCACGGCGGTATCAAGGGTTCGATTCCCTTACGGGTCACCAATTCGTTATTCAATGTTAGACATAGGCTGTTGAGTTTCAACAAGCAGGTCTGACGAATATAAATATGGGTGATTAGCTCAGCTGGGAGAGCGCCTGCCTTACAAGCAGGATGTCGGCAGTTCGATCCTGTCATCGCCCACCAATTTGTAATCAGCGGTAATTTAAGCCTTGGCTTGAATTACCGTTTTTATTTCTCTGGACAATATCTATGAGTCGAAAATCATGTTAAGAAGCTATTAAAACAAAAGACCTAGAAAAATAGGTCTTTTGTTTTAATATGTCGTTTTATGGCAAAATACTTAAAATTCTGTCATAAAGAGCAGGATTTTAACATTAATTGCAGAAATACGTCAGAGGAGCAAAATTTTTACAAAAATGTCAGAGGCAATTCAGGAGGATTAGTTTAGGTATGAAGACAAAAGGCACTAGGTTACCTATTATTGTTCAATTATCAGCCATGTTCGGTGTTGTTGTATTTCTCTTTTTATCATTGCTCGGCTTTGTCGTATATCACTTTAGTGACGTAGGCAACATGGCGGGCAATTTGGTTAGTCACACCTCAGCGCGGGCTTTAGCGCTTAAGGATGCTCATACTGATTTTACAAGAGCACTGCTGGCGATGCGCGGGTTCTTATTTTATCCTGATGGCGCTGCTCTTTATGAAAAGAGCTATCGTGATGAAATTCAGAAAAGTCTTGATACCGTAAAGCGGTATAATGCAACATCTAAAGAGACTGATACTAAAGAAGAAGGCGCCAGACTGGAAAAACTTGTAGCAGATTACGTGGTTTTAGGTGATAGAGTTATTGCAGCCAAAAAAGCGAATGACCCTAACTTGTCACAAATTACGGGTCAGGGGAGACAGTTGGTTGCCGATATTGATGCCCAATTTTTGAAACTGAATCAGATACAAAGCACTTATTTAACTGACAAAAGCAATTTTGTAGTGAATCACAGTAAAACACAAGTAAGTACTGCGATTACAGTCAGTATTATTATTCTTGTATTGATTGTTGTGATTGTTTATTTATATAGCCGCAATCTAGGGAAGCGATTACGGAATCTCAGCCAGGAATTGACTAATGTAGGCAAACTGGACTTAACTGGGGATGATCTCCATCCTACCCGCAATGATGAAATTGGCGATATGGGTACGGTTGTTATTGAGATGCGTAAGGCGCTCAAGACGTTTGTTAACCAATTACATACAACAGGGCAAATGCTGGCTTCGGCTGGTGAAGAACTTAGTGCAACCGTTGATGAGCATTTGACGGCCGTGCAAACAGTAGCGAATAGTGTTGGGACAATCGCAGCTGGTGCTAGTCAAAACTCGGATAATATCAGCAGTATTTCCGCAACTTTGCAGCAGATCTCTGCTGGTGCGCAGGAAATTAGTGCAACCGCTAGCTCGGTTAACAGCAGAACCTATGATGCCGTTCATGAAGCGGATAATGGGATGAACATGCTGACCGCAGTGGTTGAACAAAACGAACAGATTGCATCTGCCATGAAAGAAATTACTGATGTTACATCTAAGCTGGCCCGCGGATCAGAGGATATCAAAGGAATTGTCAGTGTGATCAATGATATTGCCGGCCAAACTAACCTGCTTGCTTTAAATGCAGCCATTGAGGCAGCACGTGCAGGCGAAGCGGGGCGTGGCTTTGCGGTAGTTGCTGAAGAAGTGCGGAAATTGGCGGAGCAAAGTGCTAATGCGACGAAAGATATTGCTGAGATTATCAGTACGATGGGCAGTGAAATTGCTTTTGCTGTCGACACGGTTGTAAAAGCCAATGCTGAAGTAAGCAAAGGTAAGACCTCAGCGTCAGATACTCAAAAAGGTTTTGAATCTATCATTGCAACACTAGGTACAGTTAAAGATGGCATTGAGCAAATTGCTATTGCGGTCGACGAAACGGCCAAAGGAACACAGGCGATGGTGGCCAGTGTTCAAAACATCAGTGCCATTGCGGAAGAAACATCAGATAATGCCGGTACTGTGGCGGCCACGGTTGAGGAACAGTCGGCCAGTATGCATGAAATTAGCAGCAATTCAGAGTCTTTAGCTAAACTGGCTACAGAATTAAATCATATTGTCAAACAGTTTAAGGTATAACTTCTATTAATAACAGAAGCGCCCCGTAGTGGGGCGCTTTTTTTGATTTTTTAGTAACCTGTGTAACGTACTGCTTGTGAAGTGTATACAATAACGTAGGCGGAGGGGTGCGTATGGGGCTTTTTGGCTTTAACCGGAATGGCTTATTGTTTTGGGCTATATTTCTGGATATAGCAGCCGATTGTATTGATTTTTGCGTGGCCTTTGATGGTCATCGTCAACATTGTAAGAATGACAGGCAGCAAAAAAGGGAAAAAAGGAACAAGCTTGAAGAGCTGGAAAAACGCAGCAATGAACTGGAGGCCGAGGTTGAGCTGTTAAAACGTAAGCTGCTTGAACTGACAAGTGACAAAGAGGTTAAATAAACCAAGGACAATATGCCTTTAAGGCGACCCTTAGACGTCTAATGGAGTGCTGGAGCTGCTTTTGTGAGCACAATCCTGACATCGGCTGCTCTCAATACGCATCATGATTTCACGCATGATTACATCTTGGTGAACTAAATGAGCTAATACCACCCGTATTTCTTCAGCTGTTTTCTTATTGACCTGATAGTCTTGTTCAGCCATAAGCCGATCTTTCTCAGCCTGGCGATTTTGACTCATCATCACAACCGGGCCGGTATAGGCGGCCTGGAAGCTTAGTACTAAATTGAGGAGAATAAACGGGTACGGATCCCAGGCTTTAAAATAATCTGGATTGAGGCTGTTCATATAAACAAGATACAAGTTGATACTCATCCAGAAAATAATAATAACACTTTGATAAATAATAAACGGCCAGCTTCCCACAACTTTCGCCACACGATCAGCAATACGCTGACCAGGGGTAAGGCTATTGCGAAACTGCTGGTTAATATTGCAGATAAAATCTGTTTGTACTTTATAGCGGGCTGCTGGACCTTGTAAGCTCATAGATGACTCTCCTTATTGTGGATGCTTATAATACATTGTATTAACCCGAATGGGGCTTCATGTTATCTATAAATAATTTTATAATGGGAAATGCTATAGTATATCCGTAATAAGGACTGCATAAATATATATTTTGTCGTTAAAAATAAAGTAACTGCCTACAGATAACTACAAATCTTGCAGGCGTTAGGGTGTATGCTTGTGCTAGAGTGCCTAGGAGGGGATGGCTTGGAACCGTTAGCAGTCAAACAAAAGATTATGGATTTATCATTGCAGCTAAAACAAACTGATATGGATTCAGATACAAGGGAGCAGCTCATGTCCGAGTTGGTTGAATGGTGTGAGCAGTACTTTGCATTGTACAACCAGCTAAAGGTTGTACCTAAATTAGTGATTTAATAAAGCTGTCAAAACAAATCCTTTCATCGTAAGGTGGAAGGATTTTTTTCTGTTTATAGATAATTACTCTTAATATAAATGTATTGAGTGAGGTTGCTATGGACAAAAATAGAGATATTCAACCTGTAGGAGCAATCGCAAATATACTAAAAGTTAAGCCGTTAGGGAAAGTAAGGGTATTTAAGCGCCCGGAATACTCTCCAAATCAAAAGCGGCGAAAAACAATGAATGAGCAAGAAGACAATCAAGAGCACCAAGAGGAGCAGTTGATCAATCGAGCCCGGGAAAGTGCCGAGGGGCTGGGTGGACGTGTCGATTTCAAGGTTTAGGTGCTGTCCAAAGTAAGAGGCGCAAGAGTGTTCAAATGCTGAAATCGTTCGAATGAAAGGGGAGTCAGTATGAGTAAAGTAAGCCAGTGGATCCAAGAACTTAAGCTTTCCGAGGAACAACTGCAGGATATCATTGCAGCATTAAAGCCGGTAGTCGAAGCACATAACAATCAGGCACCCTATGATATTGTTGAAGACGCCCTTAAAGACCGGGGTCTTACGAAAGCCGACGCACAGAAAGTTATGGCTGTTCTATATGGGAGAGAGCTTTATCTCGAAACCATCAATTCCTGGGACTATAAGCCATTTGCTTTAATTAATTATATGAAACAGTTAGAAAGCTAAAACCGAGCCCTTTGGGCTCGGTTTTCATTATAGCGTAGTCTCATCCTAATCATTCTTGCTTTGATTCATTATTTATTAAAAAATGCCCGCGCTTTTTGTTGAAGCTCGGCATCTTCAGGTGTTATTGCTTCAACTGTAATTCCATGGGGAGACGGTTTGCCTGTTTCATCGACGTGGATAAAAGTAAGGAATCCATCAACAACGAAATCATTGGTATGGCCTACATTTACTTTTACATAGGAGACTAAACTGGTTCGGCCTGCATAGACCACTTTGCTTTCATAGCGGAGCAGGCTGCCTCTCTTTACTGGACGAGTGAATATCATGCCATGAATATTTAGGCATACCGTACTTTCCGTAGAAGTTAGACTTGAAGCGGCAACAAAGCCGGCTTCCACAACCCATTCAGCGCCACGTCCTGCATATAAGGTACCATGGTGGTTTAGGTCAGCGCTTTTGACCAAATGATGAATCACATAGGTTTGAATATTCATGAAAGAGCTCCTTCAACACTGAAATAACTTTGGTTTTAAATCAACAGTCATTTTCAGGTTTGTATTTTGTATACAATTTCTTGTTTATCATAGTATGCTCTATGGCGTTTGTCAATTGCCTAGAGAGTACATATTCAGGGGTTTGCTAGTGTTTTTGCCAATATTCTGACTATATCATCACTTTTGCTGCATGATAAGAAAGCAGACGCTGCAAAAAACTCCTCATAGCCAATGTACATATTTTGACATAATAAAACAAGAAAAGTGTTTAGTTGACCGAATCGCTCATAATACCATATAATTAATTATCAAATGACGGTGTTCATTCTATCATCATGCCAAGGCTTTGGCCTGTGGGACGAGACTTGGCTTTTGCCAGGTCTGTTTTATTTACTACCAATAAAGAAATACATTAAAAGATAATGAGAGAAGACTGATGATTAAAACTGTGACTTTAGCGGATATTCTGGCAGCCAAAGAAGCTCGCAAACAGCGGCAAGATGAGGTGCGTGCTGTGACTGGCTGTCCCATTGTTAGTATTTCGCTTAATATGCCTGGAGCAGTCAAGGATTTACCCATATTGAACCAATTGCGTGATTATGCGGTAGGCAGGCTTAATGAGAAACTCCCTGTAGTTTATCAAGTTGTGCTTAATTTATTTACCGGACCGGAAGCCATCCTGGCGGTGCAGGGCGATGCTGAGAAGATTAAAGCAATTGGGGTAGCCATCGAAGAAGAAGCTGCTTTTGGGCGACTTTTGGATCTGGACGTTTTTAGGGAAAATGGTGAGCTTATTTCACGGCACAGTCAAGGAAACAGCCGGAAGTGTCTGGTATGCAGCAAGTCTGCACTCGCATGCATGCGCGAACGCAGTCATAGTACTGAAGAATTGGCTGCAGCGGTTTCTAAGCTAATCAATCAGTTTCAAGCGCAGTTAACCCGCCAGATTAGCAAAACTGCCGAGTGGCTTGGTGCACTAGCTGTTGAGGCGATGCTGTATGAGGTTTCATCCACCCCGGCACCAGGATTGGTTGACCGTGTAAATAGCGGAGCTCATCAGGATATGGATTTTTACTCTTTTATGGCCAGTTCCGCCGCTTTAAGTACAACCCTGGCCAGATGTGCGCAGGCTGGCTTTATCCATTGCCGCTCATTAAAGGAGTTGTTACCTGTTTTGCGCTGGATTGGATTAGAAGGTGAAGCGGCTATGTTTCACGCTACCGGCGGTGTTAATACGCAAAAGGGCCTGCTGTTTTCTTTGGGAATCACGGCTGCGGCGGCAGGATATATCAAGAGGAACAGCTCTTTCTTATCGGCTGAAATTGTTTTTGCAACTGTAGCTGAAATCACTGCCGGGCTGGTCAAACATGACCTTGAGTCTGCAAATAAGCCAACCACTGCTGGGGCAAGATTATACTGCGAACATGGTATAACCGGGATACGCGGCGAATTGGAAAATGGTCTTATGATCATCCGAAAGCGGGCGCTGCCGGTATTAAGGGCAGCACTGGCTGACGGATTAACCATCAATGATGCTTTGATCGAGACACTGCTTGTGATTATTGTAGGGATTGACGATACGACGGTGATGAGCCGTCATAATCCAAGCAAACTGCGAGAATGGGTGCATCCACGGGTTCAATCTGTTATAGACCTTGGCGGAATGCGTACTGAACGCGGGCGGCAAGCTGTGATTGTATTGGATGAAGAATTTATTAAGCATAATATCAGCCCAGGCGGTGCTGCCGATTTACTGGCCGTTGCCTGGTTTATCCATCGCATTACTGCAGAGTCAGCAGACTGATATAGGATGATGTTCATTCTTTTAGAGAATTTGTAGAGAGGGGCGGTACGTGTGCAATTTAATATCCACCCGATCAACCTATTACGCTCCCTGTCCATGGCGTTGGAGCTTTCCAGTGGAGGGCTGTCGCGCCATCACTGGCGTACAGCCATGATTAGCAGTCGTATTGCCCAATATATCGGGCTGGATGATTCCCAGCAGCAGCCGCTGGTTTATGCAGCGCTGCTCCATGATATTGGTGCTGCGTCTAACTGGGAGGAGAAAAAACGATTACATAATTTTAAAGTGCATAATATGGATATTCACGCTCATGCCGAGGCCGGCTATGACTTACTGAAAGACTCGCCACAGCTAGGCATGCTGGCTGTGCCTATTCGCCATCATCATGACTACTGGGATGGCAGCAGTCCGTCTGGCTTAGCTGGTAAGGATATTCCTTTAGCCAGCAGAATTATCAATCTGGCTGACCGGGTGGAAGTGCTGCTGCGTGATAATGTGTTTATATTTGAGCAGCGACCGGATATTTTATCGGCCATTCGTAATCTGAGCGGAACTTACTTTGATCCTGATCTTGTGAAAGCACTCCACGAATTTGCCAGACAAGAAAGTTTCTGGCTTGATTTGGTTAATCCTCATTATTATCACAATTTTTTCCGTAATATTGATATCTACGGGTTGATGCGCTTTTCTATTAAGGATGTAATCAATATTGCTGAAATCTTTGCAACAATTATTGACCGTACCAGTTCGTTTACCGCTACCCATTCGCGCAGTGTATCGCTTATGGCGGCCTATTTGGCTGAAGCTCGCGGGTATAGTTCTGAAGAGGTTAAAGCCATGCGGATTGCCGGATTACTGCATGATTTAGGTAAGCTATCCATACCGAACGCGCTGTTAGAGAAGTCAGGCAAGTTAACCGAATGGGAATTTGCCATTATTAAACAACATACCTATTATACCTATCGTATTTTGGAACAAATCGACGGGTTTGATCTTATTGCTGAATGGGCAGCGTATCATCATGAAACTTTGGATGGATCTGGCTATCCATTCCGGATCAGTGAGAGCTCATTGCGGCTTGGTTCCCGTATTGTAGCAGTAGCGGATGTTTTCGTGGCACTTACTGAGAATCGGCCATACCGGGCATCCATGTCACCAGATAAAGTCGAAAAGGTAATTCGGGGAATGGTGGCAAATCGCAAGCTGGATGGCACTATTGTTGCTGACTTATTTGGCAATTGTAATGAAGCCTATGAGTTAATGCAGGCATCGATGGCGGACAAACGACTGCTGTACGAGAAAAAGCAATCCAGTTAATTGGTCTTTCATATTCTATTAACGATATGAACTTAACAGAACACCTACTGCTCTCAGTAGGTGTTTTTCGCTTTACACTGGGTACATTGGGGGCGGCGTGATCATATGATATTACATAAATAATGCATAAAATTACGGAAACGAGGAGGAGTCGTATGAATGGATAGTTTTACCGATATACGCATGCCTCTCATTGGGGATAGGCTTCCCGAAATAACGGCAAAGACTACACAGGGAAACATAAACTTGCCGAATGACTATTCGGGGCGCTGGTTTGTTCTGTTTAGCCACCCGGCCGATTTTACACCCGTATGTACGACTGAGTTTGTCGCATTTGCTCAATGCCACCAGGAGTTTTGCAGGTTGAATACTGAGCTGATCGGCTTATCCGTGGATCAAGTTTTTTCTCATCTAAAATGGATTCAATGGATCAATAATCAGCTGGATACTCCGATTAAGTTTCCGGTTATTGCCGATGACCGGGGGCTAATCGCCAAAAGGTTGGGGATGATTCATCCTAATAAGGCCAGTAATACGGTCAGGTCGGTTTTTGTTGTAGATGGTAAGGGCATTGTAAGAGCAATCATCTACTATCCCCAAGAAGTCGGTAGGAATATGCAAGAAATCCTTCGCTTAGTTAAAGCGTTACAAATTACGGATGAACATGGTGTTTCGACACCTGCTAACTGGCCGAATAATTCCCTGATCGGCGAGGCGGTCATTATGCCGCCTGCTAGTACTGAAAAGCTTGCCAAAGAGCGGCTTAAAAAAATCGAATCTGGGGAGATTGAAGGCTTTGATTGGTGGTTTTGCTATAAACGCTTACCGTCTGACCGCCAGCAGGGCAAATAGGAAATCCGTAATACCTCATACCTGCTATGGGGTATTTTCTTGCAGGATGTGGTTGTCGTTTATCTAGGATGCGACATTTTTAACTATAAAAACTAACGCTTTTCTGGTGTTTCTGACTTGAAGTTTTAAAGTTTTATGGTAATGTATAGATATTGTGGCACTAGGAAGTTTTTACAAAATAGCGGCAGCAATTTAGAGGAGGTTTTTTGGTGGCACAGCGATTTAGCAGTCTGGTAGATGTACAAAAAATCCAGCAGCTGTTGGATAGGCTTTATGACGCTACTGGAATTCCATCTGGGATTATTGAAGTTGATTCAACCATTATTTCAGCGACTGGCTGGCAGGATATTTGCACCAAGTTCCATCGCGCCTGTGAGCAGAGCAGACAAAATTGCTTGGAAAGCGATCGTGTTATCGCCGAGCAGCTTCATACAAGAACCTATGTTGGTTATCAATGCAAAAATGGCTTATTAGAATATGCATGCCCCATTATCATTGAGGGAAAGCATCTCGCCACGTTGTTTATTGGTCAATTTCTTGCAGAAGAACCGGATGAAGCGTATTTTCGTGAACAAGCCCATCGGTATGGATACAACGAAGCAGCGTATTTGGCGGCCTTAGCTCAAGTGCCAATATTTTCAGAGCAGAAGGTAGCTTTTATTCTGAACTTTTTTGTAGCGTTAGCCGATTTGTTAAGTTGCTCTGGCGCTCATAGCCTGAAATATCTAGAAACCGCTAATTTTCTGCAGGAAGTACTGAATGCAATGCCCAGCCCAATCTTCTATAAAGATATTGAAGGCAAATATATTGGCTGCAATCAAGCCTTTACCACGTTTGTCGGCAAAGAGCATTCTGAAATCATCGGCAAATCGGTCTATGAGGTTTTTCCGCACATTGCTGCTAATAAATATTATAAAATGGATGGGGATCTCTTCGCCAATCAAGGGATTCAGGTTTATGAATATCGCATGTCAGATGCAACGGGGCAACACCATGATGTGCTCTTTAATAAAGCGCTGTTTAAAGACATTGATGGAGAGGTGGCTGGCCTTGTTGGTGCGGTGATTGATATTACGGCCCGCAAACAGATGGAAGCTGCTTTACAGCGAAATGAGGCAAAATACCGGGCTCTTTTTGAACATATGTTAAATGGCTTTATTTATTTAAAAGCGCAAAAAAACGCGGCTGGCGAAATCACTGATTATTGTCTGCTTGAAATCAATGATGCCTTCGTCACGACAACGGGATTACCTCGTGAGACGCTTATTGGCAGAAACATTAGTGAGACAATTTTTGCAGACAGCACTTCTGGTGTGAACTGGCAGAGCATATTTAATTCAGTGCTTGAAAACGGACAGGCTTATAACTTTGAGTATTGTTCACCACGCCTCAATAAATGGTATCTTACTTCGGTTTTTACGCCGAATGAAGACTATGTGGCGGCCTTATTTGCGGATATTACCACTCGCAAGCAAAATGAGGAACGAACAGAGTATTATGCTTACCATGACCCGCTTACAGGATTGCCGAATCGCCGTTTATTTGAAGACCGGCTGGCTATGGCGCTGAATCAGGCTCAGCGGAATGGAGAATGGATTGCAGTTTTGTTTTTGGATTTAGATAATTTTAAGCCGGTTAATGATACTTATGGACATGATGCTGGTGATCAACTGCTTCGACAGGTGGCACAGCGGATGCAAACCTGCATCCGTGCCTGTGATACCGTGGCTCGCCTGGGCGGCGACGAGTTTGTGATTATTCTGCCGGGAACCAATACACGGCAAGAAATTGAAAACATTGCAAATCGTATTCTTACTGCCAGCCGAGATCCCATTGTGATTGATCGGGATGAGATCGTGGTTACAATGAGTATTGGAATTAGTATTTATCCCAAAGACGGCACTGATATAACAAGCCTGATGCGTAATGCCGATGTTGCGATGTTCTTGTCCAAACGTTATGGGCGCAATCGCATATCTTTTGTTATTGATGCCGCTAATTTTTGCGAAGGCTTATAAAGAGCATTGAGGACTAAGCTATGGATATTAAATATAAATTAATCTATTTTGCCATCGATTTATTAGTACCGATCATCATCGGCTATTTCTGCCGCTTTCAGTCCAGGCTGACTGGCACCTTCTTTAATAAAATGATTTTGAATAACATCTTAGTGGTTTATCCAGCTCTGTCAATGTTGAGTTTTTGGGTATTGCCGCTAAGAATGGATTTAATTTGGCTGCCGGTCATGGGGCTGGCTATGGGGCTGATTCCTGGAAGCATTGCTTGTTTGATTGCTGAACGAAAATATTCGGATAATTTAGACCGCGGCAGTTATGTCATGTCCGCGGCACTGTCTAATTTAGGTACGATGGGTGGCTTGTGTGTCTTTCTTTTATATGGTGAAACTGGCTATGCCTATCAGCAATTGGTGGTATTGTTTCAGTATATCCTCATGTTTTTGGTTTGCTATCCCCTGGCGCAATATTATTATCAGCGAGCCAATCAGGATGCCAAGCTGCAGCCAATCACTATGAAAGCCATTTTATTCAGCCGGAATCAGCTGGCCATTGTCGGCATTTTCAGCGGCATGGCATTGCAGTTGATCGGAGTGCCCCGACCACCGGTACTAGGGCTTTTATTTGATCCATTAGTACACTTTGGTGCCTGGACGGCACTGATTCCAGTGGGCTATTCGCTGGATTTCGGCAAGATGAAGGAACAGTACCGGAGCATTGTGGATTTGCTTCCGCTGAAGTTTGTTGTTACCCCTCTTCTGATTTATGGGCTGGCTCGCTTGCTATTAAGTGATCCGGTCATGGTGAATAGTTTGTTGGTGCTTGCTTGTATGCCTACTGCTGTCAATGCGGTGATTACGGCCCGGATTTATAGCCTGAATATTCATTTGGCTGTGGCTGCTTTTATTGTATCCACGATTGTTTTTTTAGTGAGCGTCTATCCGGTTTTATTTATAACGCTTTCATAGTGACCGAATTTACACGTTCAAAACTTTATAAAATAAGGCTGACTATTTGCAGATAGTCAGCCTTATTTTATAAAGTTTCATGGTAGCAAGATGGAACGGTCTGTACAAGAAAGTGCTCCCAGCCCTGGCGCTCGATCAATTGTCCCAAGCGCTCTTTAGTTTGGCCATGCTGGCGGTAGTAGGTCAGGATAGCACGAATAAGTGGCGCTATTGCAGCTTCGGGTAAGTTCTTAGCAATGATCCGGCCAACCTGCGCATTTCTGCCAGCATTGCCGCCAACAACCAGCGTATAGCCTTTAGCGGTAGCAAACAGCCCGATGTCTTTAACAAAAACTTCGGCACAGCAATTAGGGCAGCCGCTTACGCCGATGCGGACTTTGCCTGGAACTTCCTGACCAAAGAACTCTTGATCCAAGGCCAGGCCTAAGGTGGCACTATCCTGCTGTGCCATCGGACAATGGGGCTTACTTGGACAGATGGAAATACCGCGGACAGATTTGGCGATAAACGATTCAGGTTTGGTGCCCATTTCGGCTAAGGCTTGCTCGCCATCGGCCGCATTTAGTCCCATGAGGGTAATGCCATTGCCAACAATCTTTAATGTGCCGCCGTATCTTTCAGCTAGATCAGCCAGCTTTCTCAGTTGTTCCGGGCTGGCTAGTCCACCGGGAATATGGGGGGTGACTGGGAACTTGATTCGCTTATTGAGAAAGGGGATTTTTGCAATTGGGAGATTCATCTTTATCCTCCTTAAGGGAATTCACCTAGGATAACAATGCCAACCTCAGTATAGCCGCCGGCTATGAAAAAATATGTGATGGAAATCACGTTAAGTAGTATGGAAAGAAGAACGGCTGTTTGGGGCTAATTTTTGGTTAGTAACAATAAATTTACATTGCTATACAGGATATTGGCGCTTTATAGCGAAGCATTGTGTAATAAGTAAAAATAGCTTACATAACGGAGTGTGTAAAGATGAAAGGGACAGTTGTTGGAACTTGGCTTAATACTTCACGTCAGCTATGGGGTGAAGAGTTAACAGCCCAAGCTATGGCTCATGTAGGTTGGACTGCAGATAAAATGTTTATGCCAACAGAAGAGATCAATGATGCCCAACCTAAGAAAATTGTGGCCTTTCTTGCCCCTAAGCTTGGCAAAACTGAAGATGAAGTTTGGCAAGAGATTGGCAAAGATAATGTCAAGACTTTTTTTGGCGCCTATCCGGCATTTTTTCAACATGAAAATTTGTATTCTTTTCTAGCAGCCATGTATGATGTGCATGTCGTCATGGTCAAACGCTTGCCAGGCGCTGAACCGCCGGAATTATTGATTCATCCGGTTTCCGAATATGAGGCTATTTTAAGCTATCGATCCAAACGAGGTATGTTTGGTTATTTTAAAGGACTATTATCAGGTGCGGCAGCGCATTTCAAAGAAGATATTAAAACTGAAATGATCGAGAGTTCATCTGAACATATGAAGATTAAAATAAAATTCCCCAAACCGATCAGTCAGACCATTCATTATCATTTTAGCAAACTGCTGGCTGTTGGAATTATCCGTAGTCTGCCGGCGAAAATCGGGGTGGCTACCGCTGCCTTTTCGTTGATTGTCAATGTCATACTCACTGCTGTTGGTGCTGAGATCCCCTTGTGGTCAGCGCTAATTAGTGGTGGATTGGCCGCAGCCGGGGCAGCCTTGCTGTTACGGCCTTTAAACACAATTAAGAATGAATTGAAAAACATTATGGAACATAAATATTATACCGATACCAAACTTAAATCGGCAGACGAGTTCGAAGAGCTGGTAGCGATATTAAATCAATATAAAAAGCGGGTTAAACGTGAATTTATCGGCTTTAAGGGTACTGGCGATGAAATGAATAAATACGCCGAAAACTTCAATGATCTTGCCGAGAAAATGCGGGGAACTTCTAACGAGATTTCCGGAGTTGTTATGGATGTGGCCTTGGCGGCAACCAGTCAGGCGCAGGATACCAGTCACGCAGTCGCTATTCTTAATGGGAACCTTGAGACGCTGAAGACTGTTGTTGCTGAACAGACTGTGAACAAGCAGCAGCTGGAGTCCGCAGTAGCAGAAATTAAGAGTGGGTTTAATGAAGTTCAGGCGTCTAACAATCGTTTGGAAAAAAGCATGCAGAAATTTGCTGATGTCAAAAATTCGGCTGAAAATCTACAGGCCCAGGCCACTAAAATTAATGAGATCACAGGGATGGTTGCGGCGATTGCCGGACAAACCAATCTGTTGGCACTGAATGCGGCGATTGAAGCCGCCCGGGCGGGTGAACAGGGACGCGGCTTTGCTGTGGTGGCTGAGGAAGTTCGAAAATTGGCTGAGCAATCGCATCATCATTCTGAGAGCATCTCCAGTGATTTAAAGATCCTGATGGAGATTATTGATGCCGTCGTTGGTTTAATTGAGGAGGAATACGCCATTTTAGCCAATGAAAGCCGCCAGCTTGGTTCTGTAGTCAAAAGTAATACCGAGCATGTACTGAATGTACATCATGTGGCTGATAATATTGTCGATATGATTGATAAATTAGAACATGAGACCCAAGGGCTTAATCAGGTTTACGGCAAGATCGAGTCACTTGCCGCAATCTCTGAGGAGAACTCGGCTGCGAGTGAAGAGGTAAGCGCCGCTGTTACGGTTTATAATGATAAACTCCAAGATATGATGGATAAGATTGGCGAATTTAAAAAGGTGATTCAACACTTTACGGAAGATATTAATTACTATCGGACTTAATAGCAAAAACCAGGCGGATACCGCCTGGTTTTTTAGTTGAGGAATTCTATAATAAATTTGAATGGTCAATCGAAATTTATGGCATTAAGCAGCAAGTGGGCCGTTGTTTTATTGGTTGCCAGAGGTACATCGTGCACATCACAGACTCTAAGTAATGCCGTAATATCCGGTTCGTGAGGTTGGGCTGTCAGTGGATCACGCAGGAATATCACGATGTCAATATTCTGAGTAGCGACCAGTGCGCCAATTTGCTGGTCACCGCCTAATGGTCCTGATAAAAAGGTTGTCACTTCTAAACCGGTATTTTCGGCAATCAAGCGACCTGTTGTTGCAGTAGCCACCAATTTATGCTGGGCTAACAGCGATGTGTGGACACGAACGAATTCGAGCATTTCCTGCTTTTTGCGATCATGAGCAATCAGTGCAATGGTTTTCATTAAATCACCAGCCTTTATGAGATTTCCTTACCTTTAGCATAGCTAATTTTCGCTGATTGGACAATAAAAAAATTATCGGGGAAATTTTCTGTAAATTATGTACTTTAAAATTAATACATTGTTGCATGTACAGGACAGGCTTGATACAATTAGGTGAGTCAATTTGACTCACATTTAAATGAGAATGGACATACTACAGATAGAATGACGTTTGGGGGTTTTTTCATGATTCGAGAGCGACGCAGCAAAGAAAAATTAGAATATTATTATCAAAAATTTATTAACGATGGGGTTGTTGATCCCAATGTGCATCCATGGGTGGGTACTGCCTGGCAGCAGAGCCGTGCAGCCGGTGTGCCGCATGATGTTATGCCGCCGCTTACCAAGTTAAGCAAAACTGAACTGATGAGCCGACAGGATCAAAATGAAAATGCAATTAGTTATTTAAATGATTTTTATCGGGAAATCAGGGAGTTCTTTAATATATACAACTTGAGCTTGCTGCTGCTGGATGCAGAGTGCTATGTGCTCAAGAGTTATTCATTGCCGTTTTTCCAGAAAACTCCCGGTCAGATTGAAGGCGCTCGTTTGTCAGAGCAAGATATCGGTGCATCAAGTATTAGCATTGCCCGGGAGCATCGGGTTCCATTTTTGTTATTCGGACCGGAAATGTGGATCGAAGAATGCCAAATGGGTGATGCTTGCTCGGCTCCTATTATGATTGATGGTCAGTTAGAGTATATTATTACCTTGGTGTCCATTGAACAGCAAGCTTTGCCATATAGTGCCGTTGTATCACTACTCCTTAGTATGAAGCATGCGATCGAAAGTCATCTCACTATGCTTACCCGCCTCAAGGCGCAGCAAGCTATTTTAGATGCGGCTCCGTTTGCTGTTTATCACATTATGCCAGGCGGGGAAGTGGCCTATACCAATAAACTGGGACAAAGCAGACTGGCTGGTATTGGCGGCGGCGGGGCTGAAGATAGTCTGCCCAATCTCAATGACGTCGTGCTTAACTATCGCCATACACCGATATTTAAGGGGTTTAACGGTGTCCCCTCGTACAATAAAGAAGTTACCTGGATTACTCCACGCAAAACTTACGAAGATATCACAACAGTAGTGCCGTTAGAGCGGGATTCTGATCAAACCGTCAATAGTGTTGTTGCGGTATCTCTGCCGATTGAAGACTTGCGGACGCTGGTGGCGCATGCGGTTGGTTATACTGCCCGCTATAGTCTGGCCAGCATGATTGGTGAGGCTGGAGTATTTGTTACCACAAAAGATAAAGCCGCCCGCGTTGCCCGCAATAATTATCACTTGTTATTGCAAGGCGAAGCAGGAACTGGTAAAGAGCGTATGGCACACGGCATTCACCAGGCAAGCCCCAGAGCTGCCGGGCCGCTCATTTCGCTCAAGTGCGGTGGATTACCGCCGGAACGCCTGGAAGAAGAGTTGTTTGGTGTTGCTGACGCTCCTGATGCCAGCCGTCCAGGGAAACTAGAACTTGCTAATGGTGGAACACTGTTTATGGATGAGATTGAAAAACTGCCTAAAAGTGTTGCTGTCAGATTGGCCGATGTCCTGGTGAAAAAATGGATGAGGCGGGTTGGCGAAGAGGTAGAGCGGCCAATTGATGTTCGTATTATTGCCGCTTGTGATAGTGATCTAAAACGACTGACTGAGCGTGGGGCGTTCTGGGCAGATCTTTATGAAATTATTGCTAAGAATATTATTAGAGTGCCAGCGTTACGAAACCGGCGTGAAGATATTCCGTCTTTAGCTGAGCATATTATCAGTGAGGTAGCCGAACAACATCAAATCAGTATTAAAACCATTTTGCCTGAAACGGCCGAATTGCTGAAATCCTACGAGTGGCCTGGCAATATCAAACAATTGCAAGGGGTTGTTGAACATGCGTTCTTCAATACTGCTGGTCATGAGATTCATCCTGAAGATATCAATTTAATGGGCGATATCAGACCAGATACTTCTTGGAAAGAAGACCGCGATGTGTTCATTAAAGCCTGGCAGGCGGCTGGCGGCAATATAAGCCGTCTGGCGAATATGCTGGATGTCAGCCGGGTTACTTTATACCGTTATTTGAAAAAGTACGGACTGGATAAAGTCTGATTTATTCGTGCGGCAATATGATGGTAAAGGTACTGCCATATTCTAGCTGACTGGTTACCTTAATTTCACCACCATGCTCACAAATGATACGCCGGCAAATGGACAAACCCAGTCCAGTGCCGGTTTCTTTGGTGGTATAAAAAGCTTCGAACAATTTTTGCATGGTCTCTTCATGCATGCCGCACCCGGTATCGGTAATATCAATCCAGACTGCATGTGGCTGGTCTGTGATAGACACGCTGAGTATGCCATCCGGCTCCATGGCCTGGAAAGCGTTGCGGCAGATATTAATAAGCACTTCTTTCAAATTCTCTAAACAACCGGTGATGTAAATGGGATGATCGGGAATGGTTGAAACGATGCTGATTTTTAGCAAAAGGGATTCACCATATAAAAATGCTAATACATCGCTAACTAAAGTCACGATATCCAATCTCGTATAAGGCTTATCATGTGGCTTAGCTAAGGTTAAAAAATCCGATACAATGGCATTAATATGATCAATCTCATCGCTGATTAGTGTGCAATACTCACTGATGGCTAAGGTATTGTGGCGTTCAACGCGATTTTGAATGAGTTGGGCAAAGCCTTTAATGGCAGTTAGCGGATTGCGGATTTCATGAACTGTTCCTGCGGCAATTTGGCCTACAGCTGCCAGTGTTTCCAAATGCTGAACCCGCCGCTCCCATTCCCGCTCCTTATCGAGATTCTTAAAGATACCGATTGCTCCGGCAACTTCCCCCATATCGTCATGAAGGGGGGAAACCTGGTATTCAATGGTTAGAGCAAAGTAGTCCAATGACATGGTTATTTTATGAGTGGGGCTGGCTTCTCCATGGTGTATTGCCCGCTGAAAGCTGTGATAAACGGAGGTGGGCAGACGACAGGCTTGCCACGCTTCAAGATTTTCCAGATCAGCAATGTTAGCGCGGCATATGCCGAATAGTTCTTCTGCTCCTTTATTAAAAACAGTCATGCGACAGGCTGAATCAACAATAATGATACCGGCTGGAACAGCATTCCAGATCAAATCAACGCGATTTTTAGTAAGGGAATCAAGCATACAGATACCTCCGCGGAGCTCTTGGTTGAGCCAGATTTTACTTCAAGCCGGATAGCTTGTATACTTTATTATATATTGTATATTATGCTAATTAATTCATCTATTATATAAATAAAATTACAAATCCTGCTAATTTTAGTAGAATTTTACTCAAGCTATATAAACTAATGCAGAAACAGGTGGGGATTTTTTATGCGTTTAAGAAAAAAACCATGGGTCACTGAGGCTATCAAGGAATATCATGATATTGTATTGGAGAACCCAGGCAGTGAGAAGTGCGGACAATGGGCTGCGATCTTTGGACGCGAGGCACCGCTCCATGTTGAATTAGGGACTGGTAAAGGCCGGTTTATCAGCGAATTGGCAGCACGGCATCCTGATATTAACTTTATCGGAATTGAAGCCCAGCAGGACGTTTTGTATTATGCAGCCCAAAAGGTTCGGGAACGTGAGCTAACCAATGTACGTTTGTTGGTATTTGATATTAATAACATTCACGAAATTTTTGCCGAAGGTGAAGTCAGTCGTTTTTATATCAATTTCTGTGATCCTTGGCCTAAAGCACGCCATGCCAAACGGCGGCTTACTCACACCGGTTTCCTGGAAAAGTATCGTAATTTGCTAGCTAAGGGCGGACAATTATTTTTTAAAACCGATAATCGGCCCTTGTTCGATTTCTCGTTAGAACAATTTGAGCAAAGTCATCTGATCGCGGCTAATGTCACGTATGATTTGCATAATAGTGGCTTAGCTGACAACATTATGACCGAATACGAGGCAAAGTTCAGTTCTCTTGGCGTGAAAATTAATCGTTGTGAAGTAATTTTTCCATAACAAAATAGCGAGGTGCGGCATACAATGTAATAGCAAACGCATTGTGAGATGGGAGAGTGTTGCTATGCCGCGTCAAGCGATGAACTATACCGTGCCCCAGCCCTTGGAACCGCTGAATATTGAGGAAATGAAATTCTGGCTGCACATCATGCAGGAGCATGCCCAGTTTATAAAAGCCGGGCTGCCTTGTGAAGATACTGCTCTAATTGATGAAGCACAAGCTTTCTATCAAGAATTTGAAGTACTCAGGCAGCGGGTTGAGAAAGTCAAAACACTGAAGCAGTGTTCAGAGTTAATTACCGAAGTCTATGATACCGTGAAAGAGTTTTACTGCTACAAACGTGAATTATTACAAGCTAAGCTGGCCTGCAGGCTGGGGGGAACAAATTTTCCACTGTTCTTGGATCACCTTTCCCGTGAAGCGGAGTATTTTTTACGGCTGTTAGAAAAAATGCGTAATGGCCGCGTCGTACTTAAGGAAGCTTGTCAAACTCAGGAACTTGTATTTTGGCTGCGCATTATGGCCGATCATGTTAAATTTATCTGCCATTTGCTTGATCCTTCAGAACGAGGGCTTATTAAAATGGCTAACGATTTTTCCTGTCAGTTTGATAATTTAGTCTTGCAGGGTCGTGACTTTGCTAGTATGCTGTATAACCATGAAGGAGAGGTCATGGCTTTCCGGCGGTTTATTCTGGATGTCAGAACCGATGTCCAGCGTCTGCGCGACTTTAATAAAGCTGCGGAAGACTTAATTGCCGAATGTCGGCTGCTTGGCATCATGCCTGAAAGTATGGCTGATCATCTGCGTCGTGAAGCTGAACATTTTCTGTTATTACTAGCCATGATGGAACGTGGTTTAATGAAACACAGCGGTTCAGCTTTTATTGAAGATATCCCTTGTGTTGATGAGGAGCCGGAAGTGGAATACAAGCCTATTCCGCAAGAAAAGGCTTGTAAAGATGCGTGTGATGAAGCCGACGAAAGACCGCCTATTAGTAAAAAACACAAGACTCCCAAATTCGAGGTTGCCTTACCAACCGAATTGGCAGTAGAAGCTGAGGCGAGCGATGATAGCTGCTTAGATCAGCTCATTGCAACAGCGGAAGAAGACTGTTCACCGGTTGTGGAAGAACGGGAGATTGACAAAACGGTACAAGAGCAGCCTCAACCTAAATCAAAAAGCAGCAAACATGCAAAGGTGACCGTACAAGAAGAATTACCGGTTGAACCGTCTAAAACTGAGGAAGGCAAAGTAATGGGCAAAGCCAGTTCTTACAAGGGGCTGCCTAATAAGCATTCTGTTCCGACCGAACAAGCCGATAGCAATAAGAAATCTGACGCACCAAAGCCTAAATACAAATGGGGCGGAAGTTTTCCACGGTCTCTTGGGAAAATAAGGGACTAAAAAATCCTTGACAAGAAGGCTGTAATTCGATAGTATTTTTGACAATAGCATATACGGAGACTCTTATCAAGAGAGGCTGAGGGACTGGCCCGATGACGCCCGGCAACCACGCGGTAACGCAAATGGTGCCAATTCCAGCAGGATTTCACCATCCTGGGAGATAAGAGGAATGGTCGAGATCAAAACGCCCCTTCCTCTCGGAAGGAGCGTTTTTTATTTCATCGCGCTGGACTTCGCCAGTATTCGAATCATAAGGAGGGTGAGATCATGTCCAAATCGACAACCTGTTTTCATGGGTTTAAATGGCGCCAGCAGCACAAGTGGGCTCAGGTTGCCGGGGCACACCATCCTCTAGTCTTATTGCATGGAGGTATTCTCCATGATGTTACGGTTGCCTATGAAACTTATGGCCGATTATCAGAACAGCGCGATAATGTGATCTTAGTGACGCACGCTTTAACTGGCGACAGTCACGTAGCGCCGCATCATGAGCAGGATGAGCCGGGCTGGTGGGATGCCTTAATTGGCCCTGGACGGCCGCTTGACACCGACCGGTTTTATATTATCTGTTCGAACGTGCTGGGCGGCTGCCAAGGGACTACAGGGCCTTCATCACTCAATCCAACCACTAGGCTTCCTTATGGGAGCACTTTTCCACAGATTACTGTGCGTGATATGGTGCGGGTGCAAAAGCGCCTGCTGCATCAATTAGGCATACACCATTTGGTGATGGTGGTTGGTGGCTCGATGGGCGGAATGCAGGCCTTAGAATGGGCGGTGACTTATCCGGAGTTTATGGATGGTGTGGCGGCCATTGCTGCGCCAGGCTATGGTTCGGCGCAGGCTATTGCCTATAGTCAGGTTGCCCGGCAGGCCGTCATGCTTGACCCAGCTTGGAACAATGGTGACTATTATCAGTCTGAAGGCCCCAGGCAAGGGCTTGCAGTTGCCCGTGCGTTAGGGATGATTACATACCAAAGCGAGCCTTCCATGGCTGCCAAATTTGGGCGGAAGGCCCGTAACGGTCACTATGAGGTTGAAAATTATCTTGATTATCAAGGCGATAAGCTATTTCAGCGCTTTGATGCCAATTCTTTTTTGTGTTTGCAGCGGGCGTTGGATTTATATGATTTAGGCGAAGGGTATAGCTCTTATAAGACCGCGTTAGCGAGAATTGAAGCCCGGGTTTTGGTTGTAGGTGTCAACTCGGATATTCTCTATCCTGCCTACCAGCAGGCTGAATTAACCAAAAACCTGCGTCAGGTTGGTGTGAGGGCAGAATATGCCGAATTGGACAGTCCCCATGGACATGATGGTTTTCTGCTTGACTTTCATTTGCTGCGTCCTATCTTGAATAATTTTCTCAACACGGTAGCGCCAACCAGACAGCCGTGGGGAAGATCGTTTTTTCGTGCTTCGCGACTGGCCTATTTTGGAGCTTGCCTGGCGCCTGAGGCTTAAAATATTACGATCGGGCTGAGAATTTCATGTGTGGAGGCTGTGACTGACAATAAGCGCTCATTCACCAAATCGATGAGGGCCAGGTCGGCAAACATATTACTTGTGGCGACTGCAAAACGGCAATCAGGCAATATGGTTAGATTGGATATTGAACGGCCAATTGAAATGTGACCGGTAATATCGCTTGTGCTCAAGTCTACAACGGTAATTGATCCACTGTCTTCATTGACAACGTAGGCGGTATTGCCATCTGGAGCGACAGCCACGCTGCAGGGATAGGCTTTTAGACCATGAGTCCGCGCAGGACACTGAATGGTAATGACGGCAGGAATACTGTCGTCTTGTTTATTTTGGTCAAAGATGGCCAACCCCTCACCAGTAAAGGTACTTGCCGTAAAAGGTACCAGTATCCGGTTATTGTTCAGTGAGATATTGGTTGGAATACCAGAAACAGCATGCTCTTTAATCAGTCTGCCCTGATTGTCAAAAATAGCAATACTGCCGCTGTTTTTATGCTCCCAGGCGGTATAAACAGCTTGAGCGTCGGCAGTTATGCCCACACAACTGGCATTATCAGGGCTTCCCAATTTTGTTAAGCTCATTGCGACAGTATCCAGCGCATAGAGGACTCCGCCTGGGTCGACAAGATAGGCAGTCTCACTATTCGGGGCAAGCGTAAACTGGGTGGGATGTGGCAGCTCTATCGGTAGTTGATATAAAGAAAAATTATGTAAATTAGCGATAAAGAGTGCACCGCTGCCATTTTTGCCTGCTGCCGGCAGATAGGCTTTTGCGGCATCGGGTGCTATCGATAACGTTGTCGGGATGAATAAATCGGGGTAGGCCATCTCGGCCAGTACTTCATTATTGACGCCGTCAACCAACAACAAAGCATGGGCGGTAGCATCAATCATTAACATTTTATAAGGCGCCCAATCCATGTGATCACCTCTTCTCGCTTACTTAAACACGCTAAATCGCAGCTAAGTTCATAACCTCCTATAATATATTCACCTAGTGGCGATTTTGCTTATTAGGCGAGCAAAGTTTTTTCTGGTATAATTTAGTTATTGGACAATCAATTGTGGAGGGCCGGTCATGTTAAAATCGAAGTTATGGGTAAGTAGTACGGAAGCTGTTTTAACTATTATGCTGCTGCTTTTTATTATTGGTACAGTCAATATTTTTAGCGCTAGCTTTGTTTTAGCTGGTCAGCTTTTAAATGACAGTTATTTTTTCCTTAAACGGCATCTATTAAGCTTTGCGATTGGGTTTATTGCTATGTTGATTGTCATTCGGATTGATTATCGTAAAATTAAGCATTTGGTATTGCCGTTAACGATTTTGACGATTGCATTATTAATTGCTGTAAAGTTCGTTGGCGTTGAAGCCAATGGCGCAAGAAGATGGCTCAATATTGGGTTTCAATTTCAGCCTTCTGAGTTGGCAAAACTCATGGCTCTGATTCTGGCTGCTGCTTATCTGGGACCTAAGATTGACCGCAATCGTAAGGTTACACTGCTGTCCATACCTATTTGGCTCATTGGTCTGGTTGGCTTTCTGGTATTAAGGCAGCCCGATATGGGGACGGCTTCCATTATTGTAGGGCTGGGGATCATCCTTTATATTATTGCTGGTCTGCCGCGAATCCAGCTTTACTCTTTATGCGGGTTGAGTGCACTGGGGGCTATTTATCTTACTTATGCGGCTGCCTATCGGGCAGAACGAATTTCGGCATGGCTCAATCCCTGGGATTTTCAAGACTCTACAGGCTATCAGACCGTTCAATCTTTATTAGCGATTGGCTCTGGCGGATTTTTTGGTTCTGGGTTAGGGATGGGAGCCAGCAAGTTCTATTATTTGCCGGAGGCGCACACGGATTTTGCTTTTGCGGTGCTTTGTCAGGAAATGGGATTTGCAGGAGCGCTTGCCGTGCTGGTTTTATTAGGTGGACTGGCTTGTTATGGCGGGCAGATTGCCCGTCAGGCACCAGATGGCTTTGGTAAGATGTTAGCTATTGGGGCAACCATTTTAGTGGCAGGCCAGGGTTTAGCCAATATTGCTATGGTATCTGGAATGCTGCCAGTCATTGGGGTGCCTCTACCCTTTATCAGTTTTGGCGGAACTTCTTTGATTATTAATATGGTTAGTATTGGCCTGTTGATTAACATTGGCCGCAAGGGTGCGAAAGGATTGTCTCCACAGTTGCAGCGGCCAACAAAACCATCTGCTGAAGCCAGAAGAAAACTTAGATTAGTTAAACCCGGTGCAAATACCTAGCGTTTAAACCATTCCTTTTACGGCAATAATAGTCTTATTAGCTGTAAGGGGGCGGAGTTTATGCTGGGGCTTATCCGCATCGGAGCATACCTGCTTAGCGGATTTACGGTTTGGCAATTTTTTGATGGGGGCGCAACAAACAGTTTGCCGCTGGCAAAACATTTAGCGCTTGATTCCAGCCATGGAATGATCTTTGGTGTATGTGCGGGGGTTAGCCAATATACGGGCGTTGATGTAAGCTTAATCCGGTTTGTCTGGTCGTTGTCATGTCTCTATCGGGGCATCGGTATTGTCTTATATATCTTGGCGTTTATCATTATGCCAGCGTATGGTTGAGTGATAAAACAAACAAAGAGTCGATTCTCATTGAGGATCGACTCTTTGTTTGTTACCTGCTATCAATGGTGCTAATAAAAGAATAATGTAAATTGGATGACTTTTTTCATTGTTAAGTAACACGGGTTTAGGCATTCACATAAGATATATTAGGTCAAATGAGAGGAGGTCTATTCTTGATGCAAAAAAAACCTGTATCCAAATGGTACGAGGAAGATGATGACGATATGATGATGGACGAACACGATATGATGGAAAAAAGTGTGGCCGGATTGCCAAGAAATATGATGTTAGCGCACGCTTATGTACTTTATCAATGTTATAACAAGGCGTTCTGCCCGTCAGAAGCACTGATGAAAGGAACATTATTTCCTGAGCTTTGGGGAGTGTACCCCATACCTAGGTAAATAAATGGAGGTGAACACGCAGTGAACTGTGAGAACCAAGTAAGAATGCTGAAGAATCTTCAGGAAATGGAATTTGTGGCCATTGAACTTAACCTTTATCTGGATACTCATCCATGCGATACAGATGCCTTGAATGATTATAACTGTGCGGTTGAAAGAATTAGAGAACTGAAAAAGGAATACGAAGCCGAGTTTGGCCCGCTGCTTAATTTTGGCATGGGCGGTTTCTCGAAAGAACCATGGCAATGGGCAATGGGCCCCTGGCCATGGGAACTGTAGGGGGAGATTAAGAGATGTGGATCTATGAAAAGAAGCTTGAACACCCGGTAAAAGTTTCCCGCCCTGACGTAAAATTCGCTAAAATGGTCATTACCCAATATGGTGGACCCGATGGTGAACTCGGGGCTTCACTTCGCTATTTGAATCAGCGTTACTCCATGCCAACGGATAATGCAAAAGCCCTGCTCACGGATATTGGCACTGAAGAACTGGCTCATATGGAAATGATTGCTGCGATGGTTTATAAGCTGGTTGATGGTGCGACTTGTGAAGACTTTAAAGCAGCTGGCTGGGAAGGGCAGTATGTACAGCACAATCATGGACTTTTCTGGACAGATGCCAATGGCGTACCTTGGTGTGCCTCCTACATTGCCTGTCTTGGCGACCCAATTGCTGATTTGACAGAGGACATGGCTGCTGAGCAAAAGGCTCGTGTCACCTATGAACATCTTATTAATTGTACCGATGATCCTTGTGTCAAAGATACACTCCGGTTCTTGTGGCAGCGTGAAGTTGTGCATTTCCAACGCTTTGGCGAGACTCTCAATGATGTTCAGGAATGGATGTGCAAATCCAAACACATCTGGAATGGTCACAAGTGTGACTGTAAAAAAGATTAAGCTTCAAAAAGTTGCCTCATGCAGTGCGGGAAAGTCCGGCATTGTATGGGGCATTTTTGGTTTGTCGGACAAACCTGTTGTTTTAGGCCGATCACTAAATTCGAGTACTGGGAATTGTTGCTATGTAGAATTACATAATGATACGGCATAAGCTAAAAAGAGGTGATGTTTCAAGTGGATAGTGTAACGATCATACGGCCACATAGCAAAATTGTTTCTTCAATCTCCGAGCCGATCTATACAATCCCTTATATGACAGCGTTAGCCCGCAGCGGACTTTTGCAAATTAGTTCGATAAATCTTAGTTTGGCGACTGCGGGCAATGTCATTTGCGAGATTAAAAACAATAGTACGGCAAAACTGACTTCAATTGAAAATATTCTTGTAAACAGCTCGGCAAGTTTAGGGTATTCTTTGATCAGAAATGCTGCGTTATCTGGCTCATTGATTCCACAAGCGATCTATAATGTCAATGATTATGCTGCAGCAGTCACCGAGACCAGCATTTCTTCAGCAGCTAGTGAATTAGTCAGTGTCAGTGGCGGTGATACGTTTATCAATCAAATCCCGCTTGCCAATACCTTTAGCCCCCTTATTGTTACACCGATCATCTTAAAGCCAGGCAGCGCCTTGTATCTATCCGCTTCAGGAGAGCTTGGGCTAAATGTCACCGTTCATGTTGTTTTTACTGAGTATAACATCTAGGCAGTTCTTGGTTGTTGTGAAAGATCTCAATCTAGCTGTAAGGTAAATAACACAATGTAAACCATTTGCATAGCATAAAGTAGGAACTAAAAGGAGGCGATATGGAAAGATGATGATTACAAGCGAATTCCAAATTTTTATCTGGGCTGGAGGCGCGATTTTAGCCGCCAACGTGCTGGCTATGGTCTTGTTTGTATTGTTTAGTAAGCTACCTGATAGCAAACTAAAAGAAAATATCCGCAGTATTATTTTTGAGCTGGATAAATTCGCTGATAATATGGAGAACTCTGAGAAACGCCGGCTGGCTATTCAACAGATTAACGATATCTTGGGATGGCGTAAAGTTTTAATTCCGGCCGCACTGATTGGTTGGATTATTGACGCCGAAGTTGCTGCCATTCGCAAAATGCAGAAATCAACGGATACCCCTAATCTGCATGACTAAGCAGCTAAAAGCCTCCAGCATAGCTGGAGGCTTTTAGACCTTAACCAATTATCTAAGGAAGAACCACCAGAGTGCTAAAAGGATGGCAAGGAGGACCCATACCCAAAAGTGCGATAACAGGAACAAGATAATCGCAACAATGATCGCCCATGTCAGCATTTGAATACCTCCAATCAGGCTTTACTACATACTATGCGCTTATAAGGCAAAGGTTTACCATAAACTGCATTAGTTTGCTGATTATGGAGCAAAGAGAGCAGCGTTTTTTTCTTATGGGGGCAGTAGCAACCATCACCTTCATTTCATAGGATAATGTAGTCAAAGTAAATTTTTAGCTCCAAAGGAGGAGTCATTATGGGATTTGGTCGCTTTGGTGGTTGTGGCGGTGGAAATAGTAGCTGGTGGGTAATTATTATCATAATTATTCTGTTACTATTTTTCTGCAGCGAAGATGACTGTTCATCTACTTGCCTTTAATTAAAAATAATATTTAATTCATGCAAAACACCACTACAAGTTTGCTACCCTTGTGGTGGTGTTTTGCGTTAAGTTTAATATAAGCAAGGAGGCTGTACAATGAAAATTACCATTAATGGCGGGCATTATCCAGGTCTGGATCCGGGTGCTGTAGGAGCCACTGGCCTGCAGGAAGCCATTGTTGTTCAAGCGATGATGAACAGTGTGGCTGGCTATTTAAGAGTTGTTGGCTATGATGTTCTTGAGGTACAAAAGAATGAACTATATGAGATTACAGACGCCTCTAATCGTTTTGGTGCCGATCTTTTTATTTCGATTCATTGCAATGCGGCAGCAAGCACTGCAGCCCGGGGAACAGAGACTTACTGCTATCAGTGGGGCAGCGAAGGGGCGGTGTTAGCGCAATGCATTCAGTCGCAAATTATCCGCAGTTTAAATACTGTCGACCGAGGCATCAAAACAGCCAATTTCCAAGTACTGCGAGAAACAGATTGTCCGGCTGTCCTGGTTGAAACGGCCTTTATCTCTAATGCGGAGGATGAAAAGCTGCTTGCGGATGCAGTGAAGCGGGATGATTTTGCCAGAGCCATTGCCAGAGGAATCACTGATTATGTTGCCCAGTTAAAGTAACCTTCTTGGTCGTAAGACAGCTATGCCAAGGGTTAGGGCATAAAAAATCCGCCGGTTCCATATTCTTCGGAATAACGGCGGGTTTTTAGCTTTTCTTTATTACGCTGATAATCATTTTTCTTGTCTTTCCAAATAGGAGCCAGTTTGACTTCCGGGGTCATGGCGCGATTGGGTTTGCCCGCTATTTTCAGCGTGTTTGGATTGATGGTGCCGCATTTAATTTTTGCCATAGTGAAACCTCCCTTGTAATGCTGATCAATATTATAAGTAATCCTAACCAGGAATGCAAGCCTTCATTCGAGGCTTATTTCGCCAGGCCGATAGCAATGAGATGATTTTTGACAGGAGTAATAAAATCCAGTCTGGGATCAGGCGATTTGCGCTGCCGGATTGTCCATCTATCTTGTGCAAAGGTATAATCACGTAAGGGTGACCAGCTGATTTTATCTTCTATGGTGGTGAGATATTCTATGGCGTTATTCTCTTTTAACAAATAAAAGACATGATCCGACTGTGCGTTCAGGGAACCGGAAAAAATTAATAAATCACGAGGCAGCCCTTCTAAATAATCAGTGCGGCCGATAACATGCGGTTTTAATGTAAGATAAAGCTCACCGTTCACAGAGTTCTCTTTTATTTTAACCAGTCTACTCCGAATTAAAGCTTCAGCGGCCTGGTATTTTTGCTGGTACAACTGAACAGTTGAGTCGGAATCAATGATTGCGCAAACGGAGCGCGCTAGCGCAGAATGGTTTAAAAAGGCAGCTAACAATTGCTTTTTTTGTAAATGGGGCAGGAGTTGAAAGCCGATGCAGCCAATAGTCTGATCGAAGATTTGTGGTGCTAAATTACGGATTTCAATAGCCGTAGCATTCCTTAGCCAGGCAATCAGCGGAAGCAGGTAGTGATTGACCATTTCCTCTCTAAGCCGATAGAATTGGCTTAATTGACTATCCATTTGGTCCACGATGAGGGCTAGCTCAGCTAATTTTGGGAAAAGCTCGTAGCCTTTAATCAGCTGTCGTTCGTGCGGACGATTAATATGCATTTGATAACAGCGGGAGCAATATCCGTCATAAAAAAGCTCGACAGGCTTGGTTGTTTTTTTTTGCCGGATAAAATTCAAATCTTTTACGGCAGGATCATAATCATCCGATACCTCACTAAGCGGACCGCACTTAAACCGGATGTTCAATTCTTTGGCACAGCAGCGGCAGTAAAAG
This sequence comes from Sporomusaceae bacterium FL31, assembly GCA_003990955.1. Taxonomy (GTDB): domain Bacteria; phylum Bacillota; class Negativicutes; order DSM-1736; family Dendrosporobacteraceae; genus BIFV01. Next base: position 156,323 of record BIFV01000010.1, on the reverse strand, counting down.
GTTAATCCGTTGACAATCCGGAACAATTCGGACATAAATTCTGCCTCCTTGCAGGATGATAAAATGACCGCTTAACTCATTGATAGTTTTATTATAACATGCTGATTCGTGAAGAATGGTGACAGTAATTTTTATTTTTTAGCATTAATTAACGCTGGACAATCGGCATATGGGTAAGTACAATCGGACATTAGGGGGGGATAGCCATGCTGAATCAGAAAATTACTGTGGAATTGCATGTGCATACTTGCTTTTCACCAGACTCCTTAATGTCGCTGCAGCAATTGGCAGATACTTGTAAGAGCAAAAGCATCGACTGTATTGCTATTACTGACCATAATACAATTCGCGGAGCGGTGGCCTTTAAAAATAACTTTCCTGACATTAGAGTGATTATCGGTGAAGAAATCAGCACTGCTGAGGGAGAAATTATCGGCTACTTTATCCAACAAGCCATCAAGCCAGGTTTGTCGGTGGCTGCAACCATTGCTGCCATTAAAGAGCAAGGTGGACTGGTTTGCGTACCCCATCCGTTTGACCGGCGCAGGTCCGGGGTGCTAAAGCTAACCGCATTACTGCACAACCTTGAGCAGATCGACATGATTGAACGGTTTAATGGCCGAAATTTAAATGATACCGCCAACCATGCAGCTTTTAGTTTTGCTAAGGCTCATCACAAAGCGACGAGTGTGGGGGCGGACGCTCACACGTATCAAGAACTTGGGTGCTGCAGGATGCTTATGGATGACTTTAGTGATCCAGGCGATTTTTTAAATAAACTGATGGCAAGCCAGTCGGTAACAAAACAATTACCTGTTTGGAAGAATATCCTGTATTCGGGTCTTCCCCTGATAAAGCGGGCAGTGATGCCATTCCTTTGTTCTCGTTGCCTTGCCTGTCCTGAAGCTTACTTCAATCATCAAGCTGCAAGGTCTCAGGGGCAAACTAAACAGATATAAATAGAGCGAAAGAATGGCCTTGGTTGTACCAGAGTCATTCTTTCGCTCTTTAGTCAGGGGTAACCGACGGACTATCAGTCACAACCGACAGCACCACGGTTGTTTTTGTTTTTTGAACGCCAGGTTGAGTTTTAATACGATTGAGAAGCTGCTCGAGGGATAATGTATTGGTGGTGATAATTTTTAACGAGTAGTCAAAGTCACCGGCGATATAATAACATTCCTGAATTTCGGTTTCCTGCTTTACAAACTCAGCAAAGCAGTCGCTAAAGCGCGGATTTTCCAGGCTGATAAACATTAATGCCATGAGTTGTTTATTGAGAAGACGGGGGTTTAGGATGGCGCAATATTGCTCAATGACCCCGGAAGCTTCAAGTTTCTTAAGTCGTTCACTAATTGCCGGCATGGACATGCCAATGTCAGCGCTGAGATCGGATATTGTCATGCGAGCGTTTTTTTGCAGTAATTTTAATATTTTTACATCGATATCATCCATGTGATCACCACTTTTAATGTTTTTTATGTTAAAACAAGTTCTTTCGAATAATTATACATGTATCTTATCTTAATACGTTTTCTTAGCTATTTCAATATTATTTTTATGTTATAGTTAATATTATTAGTTCAAAAGAGCAATATAAGTTTTTTTTTAAGCTTTAAGGTGCTTGATAAATTCAATTTACGTAAAAATTTAAAAAATATTGACAATTATTATTGTAATATTCTACAATTAATGTCAGGAACTGAGTGATTTTGCATGTATAAATAATTCCTTTAATACAATCAATATATTGGCAAACTTGCCGAAAGGCAAGGACGCAAAGCTATGGGTCTAAGGACGTTGTCTATGACTGCCAAGCCGCCATTTTAGCTATGTGCTGAGATGTTTGCAAGGATGTGGATATCGAAAGACCAGGGCTTGGGCACTGGTCTTTTTAATTTTCCTATCTAAATCATAATGGAGGCGCCGGCACAATGATGGAAAAAATCTTCGAGGTGATAAATTCACGCGCCCATCAAGGGTGGCTAATGATTGATCAAAATTATAAGGTTGTTTATGCAAATCAGTCTATGTGTCAATGGCTTGCGCAAGAGCAGGTTAGCTTTATTGGGAAGTCATTGCTTGATGCACTGTACAAAGGAAAAAGACGGAGCCTGTCAGGTCATTTTCACGGGCCGCTGATTGAAACAATTGCAGTCGGCCGCGAATTGACCAAGAAAGAATGTTGTTTATCAGTATGTGGGCAACATAAATGGTTTTTGGCCAATACTTATCTTATTCCTGATCAAGCTGGCAAAGTGGAATATGCCCTCGGTGATTATGTCATCATAGATAAATACAAGCTGCTTGAAGAAAAACTGGATAATATCAATTTGAGTATCATCCGGTCATTTGCCGATGCCATTGGCGCGCGCGATTCTTATACCAAGGAGCATAGTGAATGCGTTGCCGAGCTCATGCTGGGCTTAGCCCAGTATATGCAATTGGAACAATATAATGTCGGGCGGGTATACTTATCAGGTTTGGTTCATGATATTGGAAAAATTGGCATACCCGAACATATCCTCAATAAGCCCGGCCGTCTTACTAATGAAGAGTTCGCCATTATTCAGGAGCATCCGAATATTGGCGCCAGTATCCTAGATAATATTAATGGATTTGAAGATATTGCCAATGCCGTTCGCTGTCACCATGAACGCTATGATGGCACGGGCTATCCCAATCGGCTAAGTGGTGAAACCATTCCTTTATTCAGCCGTATGCTGGCCGTTTGTGATACTTTTGACGCGATGACTAGCGCCCGCTGTTATCGTCAGCCTTTCAGTGAGCAGGAAGCTGTTGAGGAAATTAAACGGTGTTCGGGGTCCCAATTTGATCCGGACATTAGTGAAGCCTTTATCGAGATGCTGTATTATCGCGATAATATCGGCGAATTGGATTTTTAAAACAAGCGTGATATCGCGGCCCTGACAAATAGTTGGGGTCTTATTTTTTTTGTGTGTAAATATAATCAATAGAAGAATGTAATCCGCAGCATGTGGGATATTGAGGAGGTCTGTCAGTATGATGCCAGAAGATTTCTTAGATTGGCTTGCTCCGACAGCTCAGCGCATTTGTCGCCAATATGGATTGCCAGCCAGTGTATGTATTGCGCAAGGGGCATTAGAGAGTGGCTGGGGTGAAGCCATCATTGGGAAATACAATCTATTTGGGCGGAAATGGAGCGGCAGCGGCCGTTTTATTGAGGTATCAACCCAAGAGTATTATGGCGGCACTTATCAGACTATTGTCGCTAAATTTCAGGATTATGACTCACTGGAAGAAGCTGTTACCGATTGGTGTTTGTTAGTGACCGAAGAAGGCGTCTATTCACCTTGCCTAAGAATTAAAGATGACTTAGTCGAGTTTGTAGAAACCCTCGGTGCTGTTTATGCAACCGACCCTCATTATGCGGATAAAATTATTTCGACCATTAAGGCCAATCATTTACGCGGGTATGATGAATAGATTGGGATAAAGACTGCTGATATAAAGAAAAAGCTTGGCATATCTATGGGCACGCAGTGCGTGCCATTATCTTTTTAGCGCCAATTTAGCAGAAGGGGTCGAGTATTGGCTGATTTAGCGGTTTTTTTTGTGGAGGGAAAAATAGGCTCATGAACGAATATATGAAAAGATTAATTTTGAGAGGTTGAACATTATGCCTGCAGTACCAGGAGTAGCGATACAACGCCGAATTGCCATTTTCATTACCTTCTTATTGCTTATTTTAATCGTGTTAGCCGGACGGCTGGCATGGGTACAGTTTGTTGACGGGAAACGTTTGTCAGCTAAAGTCCAAAACCAGCTGAAGGAGAGTAAAACGCTCCAATCACCGCGTGGTACCATTTATGACCGCCAGGGTCGTGAATTGGCGATTAGCAATCTGACAAAATCACTGTATGCTGATCCGGCACAGCTTAGTCCGGATGTGGATACCATTGCTGCGCTGCTTAGTCCGATCCTTGATTTAAAGTCCGAGCAAATCAAAGAGCAGCTTAGCGGTGGCGGCCGGTTTGTTTGGATTCAGCGGATGATAGAACCGGAGCTTGTTAAAAAATTGAATGCCGTTATCAAAGAGCATGATATTAAAGGCTTGGGCTTTCTTGAAGAAAGCAAGCGGTATTATCCTAATGACAGTCTGGCAGCACAGGTTCTGGGCTTTGTTGGCACAGATGATGTTGGCCTTGATGGCATAGAATTGGTTATGGACAAGCTGATCAAAGGGCAGCTGTCGGAGCAAGCTGTTTTTACTGATAACAGAGGACTGCCAATTTTCAACTCGATCTTTACTTTCGCGCCTCCTAAGCAAGGAAAAAGCATTCATCTTACGCTTGATAATACCATTCAGTTTATTGTTGAAAAGGCGATTGATAAAGCCATGACTGCTACAAAGGCAAAAGGGGCCACAGTCATTGTGATGAATCCCCGTAATGGCGAAATTTTGGCTATGGTAAGCCGTCCTACTTATAATCCCAATCGCTTTTATCAGTATAGTCCGAATGAGTGGAAAAACCGTTCAGTCTCCAACGTCTATGAACCAGGCTCAACCTTTAAGGCCATTGTAGCGGCAGCAGCACTGCAGGAAGGGCTGGTACAGCCAAATGAACGCTTTACAGACAATGGCTATGTTGAGGTGTCAGGGCGGCGTATCAAAAACTGGAGCGACGAAAGCTACGGGAATATTACGTTTGTCGATGTCATTAAAAATTCTATTAACACCGGCTTTGTTGAGGTTGGACTACGCTTAGGGGCCAATCGCCTTACCAATTATGCCCGTTTGTTTGGTTTTGGACAAGCAACAGGCATTGATCTGCCGGGAGAAGAACAAGGAATTTTATTTGATCCTGATCATATGCGGGAGTCGGACATTGCGACCATGTCAATTGGTCAAAGTATTGCGGTCACGCCGCTCCAGCTTGTTACCGCACTTTCGGCTATAGCTAATGACGGCGTACTGCTTAAGCCCCATATTATCAAAGAAATCCAAAATGCGGACGGTACAATTTATAGTGCAGCAGACACTAAGCCTGTGCGCCAAGCCATTAGTCCGGAAACAGCTCGCATCCTGACTGGTTTGCTGGAAAAGGTGGTATCAGAAGGGGGCGGTGAAAAGGCTGCCGTAAAAGGATATCGCGTGGCTGGTAAGACTGGTACGGCTGAGAAGCTGCGCGAAGATGGCAGTGGCTACCATGCCGGGCATTATATTGCTTCTTTTGGAGGCTTTGCACCAGTAGAGAATCCGCAAGTCGCCATTTTGGTCGTTATTGATGATCCAGATGGTATTTACTATGGCGGCCAAATTGCAGCTCCGGTTGCCGGTGAAATTTTAGGACAAGTACTTCGCTATCTGAATGTGATGCCGCAGGGCGCGAATGTGATACCGCCAGTTAAGGCAGAGCGGCAGCCGATGGCTCCGGCAATATCGGCTCCGGTTGACGTGCCGGCAGGCAAAGTACTAGTGCCCAGACTGTCAGGAAAGAGCATGCGGCAAGCTGCTGATGAACTTAGTGCTGCTGGCCTGGGGATGGTTCCGGTAGGAACAGGGGTTGCAGTGAATCAAAATGTAGCAGCCAATACCATTGTAGAACCAGGCAGTGAAATTACCGTATATTTTGAACCGCGTTAGGGTAAAATAGTTGGATCATTTTGCATCGCGAGGGATTGATGTGAAAAAGCCAATACCAATGCTGCTATTAAAAGAAGCCTGGCCTTTAGCCGAAAAAATCGCCGAATATTTACAAACCTATGATCAGGTCGAGCAAATTGCAGTGAGTGGTGCCGTTCGGCGGCGCGTAGAGGTTATTGATGCTATCGATATTGTGATAGCAAGTAAGCATGACCGTGTACTGGATTTTGCCCGAACAATGCCTGGTATTCATAAGGTTGTGCAGCAAAGCAAAGACTGCTTGAAGGCGGAACTGAGTGTTGGAATCGCATTGAATCTTTATGTGGTTCAACCGGGTCATTTTGCTTCGGCTCTCTATTTTTATACAGCAAATGTCAGACACAATGAACAGATTTCGGCTTTAGCTCAAACCCGGGAACTGTCCTTTGGTCCGCAGGGGCTTTTGACTAAAGCAGGAAAAACTTTACCTGCAGCCAGCGAGGAAGAATTTTGCCGTCAGTTGGCATTTGATTATATCCCGCCTGAATTGCGTGAAGGACGCGGTGAAATTGCGCAGGCGATGGAAGGAAAGCTGCCCGCATTAGTAACAGCAGCGGATATCGCGGGTGGATTGCATGTTCACACCGTGTATTCAGATGGTAGTGATTCTATTGATCAACTCATTGCAGCGGCCCGTCTTTTAGGCTGGAGTTATCTGGGGATTAGTGATCATAGCCAGTCGGCACATTATGCCGGTGGGTTAAAAACAGCGGCGATTTTGCAGCAGCGCCGCGAAATCGACTTATTAAATAGCAAAAACCCCGATGTTACAATTCTTGCGGGGATTGAAAGTGATATCAAACCCGATGGATCATTAGATTATTCCGATGATATCCTGGCTCAGTTTGATTTTGTTATTGCTTCAGTGCACTCAGCCTTTAAGCAAGATGAATGCACCATGACCAAGCGAATTATAAAAGCCATGAACAACCCTTATGTAAGTATCTTGGGGCATATGACTGGGCGAATGCTGTTAAAAAGACCGGGTTATCAGGTGAATATTCCAGAGGTTATTGCGGCGGCTGCCCAGACAGGGACAATGATTGAGATTAATGCCAATCCGCGCCGTTTGGATCTCGATTGGCGCTGGCACAGCCTAGCAAAAGAGCAGGGCGTTTTATTTGCAATTAATCCTGATGCTCACTCTGTACCCGAACTCTCCTACATGAATGCTGGTTTGAACGTGGCGCGCAAAGGCGGCTTAACCGCCAAGGATATTGTCAATACCCGCCAGGTTCAAGAGCTTAAGATCTTGTTAAAGCGTAAACGATGATCATTGTTGTGGGAAAATGAATAAAAGGGCGGCAAAGCCGCCCTTATGTGAACCATTATTGTTGAGTATTGCTTATGCTGGATTCATATTGTTCGATCATACGGCGAACCATTTGACCGCCAACGCGACCGCAGTCAGCAGATGTCATAGTAGCCCAACCATTTTGACGAACAGTTTCTGCAATGCCCAATTCGGAAGCGATTTCAAACTTCATGCGGTCAAGGGCATTTTCTGCACCAGGATTAACAGGTTTGTTGCTTCTAGCCATTGTTGTCACCTCCTTGATATCGTTGTAATCATATTATCAACCAAACTTAAAAGTGTTATTCGGTTGAGTATTATGTAAATAGTGGCAATGTTATTTTTTGATAAACTATAAAATTTTTCCAGATAGCAGGGAATAATTGAGCTGAATCGAAGTACATAATACTGTTATAGATTATTTGTATTGGCTTGCTGAGGTGTCTGCATGCATGAAATGGCGATAGCGCAAAGTATTTTAGATATTGTTTTGCAGACAGCTGCTGATCATGGTGCCACCCGGGTGAATACAATTAAACTATTAATTGGGGAAATGACGCAAATTGTTCCGCAGTCACTAGAATTTGGGTTTACCACACTAGCCGCAGGAACAATAGCTCAGCATGCTAGTTTGCAGATCAAGATAGTTCCAGCTCAGGGAAAATGCAATCAATGTGGGTATCAGTTTCATATTCAATGCTTTATGTTTAGCTGTCCTGATTGTCACTCAATTTCTATCGAAATTTTATCCGGACGTGAACTTTTGGTCGATGCACTTGAGGTGGAGTAATGGAAATTAAGGTGATGGCAAATATACTTGAAGTCAATGATAAGTTTGCAGCTCAAGTGAATGCAAGGCTTGCAGAGCACGGAATATTTGCCCTTAATCTCATGGGAGCACCAGGCTGTGGAAAAACATTGTTACTTGAAAAGACGATTGCTGCATTAAAGAGTGAACTCAATATCGCGATCATTGAGGGTGATTTGTATACTGACAAGGATGCTCAGCGGATTGAACAGCCGGGTGTACAGGTTGTCCAGATTAACACGGTAGGCGGCTGTCATCTTGATGCGAATATGGTGAATATTGCATTGGATCATTTGGAACTGACAGGATTGGATCTTTTAATCATTGAAAATGTGGGCAATCTAGTTTGTCCTGCTGAATTTAATATTGGAGAGCAGGCGTGTGTGACTGTCTTAAGTATTACTGAAGGTGAAGATAAACCACGAAAGTATCCCTTGATTTTTTTTAAAGCGCAGGCTATTGTAATTAATAAAACCGATTTGCTTCCTTTTACCGACTTTAACTTAGAGTCTGCAATAAACGATCTAACCGCAATCAATTCAGCGGCAGAGCTAATTACTGTTTCATGCCGCACGGGTGACGGGCTTAACCAGTGGTACGACTGGCTTAGAAAACGAGCCAAAAAACAGGCGAGGTGTTAAATGCGTGTCTGAATTAAGACAGTTACAGATGGAGATTGAAAAGGTTCGCACTCGGCTTCACGAATTGGTTGCTGTGAAACGAGGGCATTTTATTGATCCTGAGGTTACCGAGTTGAGTGAATATCTTGACAGCCTTATTGTTAAATATGAAAAGAACAAAAATATAATCAGTCAGGCAAAATAAATCGATATTAAACATACTGGGACTGGATATTTCCAGCCTGGTTTTTTATTATATTCAACAATAAGATAAATCGAAGGGCTTTATACCGATCGCTTGGTGTATGTGTGCCAACCTGTTGTGGGGAAGGATGCTAGGGTTGCTTAATGGGACATGCTATAGACTGGTGGATTGCCCGGGACTAGGAGGAGAAACCATGCTAGAACGGCCAGTATGGGTGCAAATTGATTTAGCTGCACTCGAACACAATGTTCGCGTGATTAAAGGGTTATTAAAACCGGAAACAAAGTTTTGTGCAGTTATCAAAGCAGATGCTTATGGTCATGGCGCTATTGAAGTGGCCAGGGTGGCGGTGGCAGCGGGGGCTGACTATCTGGCAGTTGCGATCTTAAGTGAAGCGCTTGAATTACGGGGTGCTGGTTTTACCGTGCCTATTCTTGTTTTAGGGCATACTCCTGAACTTCAGGCCAGGCAGGTAGTGGCTCATGCTGTTGAGCAGACAATTTTTAGTCTGGAAGCAGCTCGGGCGCTGTCTGAGGCTGCTGTTGAGTTGGGAACTATCGCCAAAGTTCATATAAAAGTAGATACCGGTATGAGCCGGGTGGGAGTTCAGCCAGCGGCTGTTGCTGATTTCGCGGCAGCGGTTGCGAAAATGCCCGGAATTTGTATTGAAGGGTTGTTCTCTCATTTTGCTACAGCTGACAGTGCAGATAAGACTTATGCATTCAAACAACTGGATTGCTTTGAACAGGTTATTCAAGACTTGAAATGCCGAGGTATTGACATACCGCTTAAACACATTGCCAATAGTGCTGCCATTTTGGAATTGCCACAAACACAATTTAATATGGTTAGGCCAGGCATCATTCTTTATGGATTATGGCCTTCCAATGAGGTTAAGCAAACCATAGAGCTGCGCCCAGTCATGCAGTTCAAGGCCTTGGTAAGTCTGGTAAAAGAAGTCCCTGCCGGAGTTGGTGTCAGTTATGGCTGTACTTATGTGACCAAGCGCCCTAGCCGTATTGCTACGCTGCCGGTGGGTTATGCGGATGGCTGGACTAGGTTATTGGCTGAAAAAGCCAGCATTCTGATTCGGGGACAACGTGCCAGTGTGATTGGTCGTATTTGCATGGATCAGTGCATGATTGATGTAACCGATATCCCGGATGTCCAGGAAGGTGATGAAGTCTTGCTGTTTGGCGGCAAGGATCTGCCTGTTGACGAAATAGCCGATCATCTTGGCACAATCAATTATGAAATCGTCTGTATGGTAGGGAAAAGGGTCCCGCGGGTATATAAATAACTGCCTCGTTGACATTATTACTTATATAATTAGGCTTAAATTGAATTATGGTTAATAAAAGCAACATGTATATTGTATACATGTTGCTTTTTCGCAGGAAAGTAATTCGTTTTGTCGTATAATTTCATATGAATAAAATAAAGTATAATGTGTTGAAAGAAGATAATAGTTAATGATTATTAACAATGGGGTTAATAATTAGTTATAGTATTATCTTTTTTTTATTAAAAAATTAAGGGGGATTTATCATGATAATTGGTGTAGTGAAAGAAATTAAAAACAATGAAAACCGGGTAGGCTTAACTCCTGCGGGAACTGAGGCGCTGCGTAAGGCTGGCCATACTGTTCTTGTTGAACAAAATGCTGGTATTGGCAGCGGCTTTTCCAATGAAAGCTACGAAAAAGCAGGCGCACAAATTATTGCGGACAAAAAGGCTCTATTTGACAAATCAGACATGATTATTAAAGTAAAAGAACCATTGGCTGCTGAATATGACTTATTTCATGAAGGCCAGATTCTGTTCACTTACTTGCATCTCGCGCCAGAGCCTGAATTGACTAAAGCACTTTTGGACAAGAAAGTGATCGGTATTGCCTATGAGACCATTGTTGGCCGTAACAACAGCTTGCCACTCTTGTCACCAATGAGCGAAGTAGCAGGCAGAATGGCTGTTCAAATTGGGGCTCAATTTTTAGAAAAGCCAAATGGCGGTAAAGGTATCCTGTTAGGCGGTGTACCTGGAGTGGCATCGGCTCAGGTTGTGATCGTCGGTGGTGGTATCGTTGGTACCAATGCAGCTAAAATGGCAGTTGGGCTGGGAGCTCGTGTTACGATCATTGACAAATCGGCAGAACGTTTGGCTTATTTAGACGATATTTTTGGCGGCCGGGTAACTACAGTCATGTCTAATAGCTACAATATTGCCGAATGGGTGACAAAAGCTGATCTAGTCGTTGGTGCAGTATTGCTGCCTGGTGCAAAGGCGCCTAAATTAGTCACAGAAGAAATGGTTAAAACCATGGAAGCTGGCTCGGTAATTGTTGACGTTGCAATTGACCAAGGTGGATCGGTTGAAACGATTGACCGGGTTACTACTCATAGTGAACCTACATACACTAAATTTGGGGTTGTGCATTATGCCGTAGCCAACATGCCTGGCGCTGTTGCCCGTACTTCGACACTGGCGCTTACCAATGTAACGCTGGATTACGCTTTGCAAATTGCTAATAAAGGGTATCGTCAAGCCTGCCTTGATAATCCTGGCTTGGCAAAAGGCGTCAATGTGATCAATGGACAACTGACTTATCAAGCGGTTGCCGATGCCTTAAAACTTCCTTATACTGCTCTGGAGCAAGTATTATAATTCCACTTAAAAAACGCTCACAACCGGTGAGCGTTTTTTATTTTTGCCGAATTCCGGCAGCTTTTTCATGAGTGGCCTGTGCGGTCATTTTATTGTAGAGACAAACAGTGACCGCGAAGAATACTGGTAGGAAATCAGCGGGTAGTTGTCGAATAAATGCTATTCATACAGTTATGAAGCACCCATTTAAGAACGAGCGAAGGTAAAGATAGTTGATGGAGGGTACAATATAGTGAGCAACGAACGCGACTGGGAAACATTTAAACAAAAATTCAATGCAAAATCAGGAATTAATTTAAATGATTATAAACCTACACAGATGCAGCGGCGCATTACCAATTTGATGACACGGCATGGCGTAAGCAGCTATTTAGGTTTTTTCGAACTTATTGATAAGAATCAACAACTATATAAAGACTTTGTGGATTACTTAACCATTAATGTGACTGAATTTTTCCGCACGCCTGAAAAATTTAGTGAGCTGGAAAAGAAAGTTTTGCCTGACCTGCTCACAAAGAGCCCTAAATTAAATATTTGGAGTGCCGGCTGTTCTATTGGCGCTGAGCCATATTCGTTAGCCATTATCTTAAGCGAACTTACCCCACATACCAAGCATCGGATTTTGGCCACTGATTTAGATGTGGAAATATTGGCTAAGGCAAAAAAAGGTGTCTACACGAACAATGAGTTTAAGAATATTCCACAAACAAGGGAGAAAAAGTATTTTAAACAAGTTGAAAACAACTTCATTATTAGTGAGGAAATCAAAGCACGTGTTGAATTTCAGCGGCATAATCTGCTTTTAGATAAATTTGAAACAGGATTTGATTTGATCTTATGTCGTAATGTCGTTATCTATTTTACTGAGGAAGCAAAGGATGCGCTGTATCGCCGTTTTTTTGCTGCTCTGAAGCCAGGCGGAGTTCTGTTTGTTGGTGGAACTGAGGCTATTCTTAATTTTCGGGATATTGGCTTTCAAAGCTATCTGCCGTTCTTTTACCGTAAGCCGTTCTAGAGTAATCCCCAAGCTGATAATTGGCGAAACCAATTGGTCAAATGGTTGAGAAATACGCGGACCGGAGTGCGTTCTTCAACATCCTGCGCGGCAATAATATCCACTGTTTTTACTGCCTTTTCTTTAACAAAAAATACAATCTCACCAATTTTTTGCCCCTGGTATACAGGGGCTTTTATTGTTGTCGGTAAATCGACTTCCACGGTAACTGTTCCGTAGCTGCTGGCATCAACCACCAGCGCTGCCTGATCGGCAACAATGGCATCAATCTCAGTGCTTAGACCCTGCTCAACAGGGATGGTGTTTACGACATCGCCTTGAGCTGCATAATCAAATAATTTAAAGTTAGTAAAGCCCCATTTCAACAACACCATGGAATCATACCACCGGGCGTGGTCGTGGAGCACTACGGCAATGAGTTTTTGATTATCACGGGTGGCACTGGACACCAGACAGGGACCCGCTTCGCCTGTAGTACCGGTCTTTACGCCATCCGCTTCCTCCAGCATCCATAAGAGCTTATTGGTATTTCTTAAATTTTGGTCATGTTCATGGCCGCGTTGATCAAACCAGTCGATACTTGTTTCGCGGGTACTGACAATATCGGCAAATAAAGGGTTGAGCATGGCATAACGCGCTAACCAGGCTAAATCAAAGGCACTGGAGTAGTGTCCGGCAGCAGTAAGGCCATGAGGATTACGAAAGTGACTGTTATAGGCACCAAGAGCTTGGGCCTTGCTATTCATCATGATCACAAAGTCTTCGACTGAACCAGCCAGATATTCCGCAATAGCAACAGCTGCATCGTTGCCGGAACGCATCATTAAGCCAGTGACCAATTCCCGTAATAAAATTTTCTGACCAATTTGGAGGTGCATGGAAGAACCGGCTGTTCCGGCAGCACGGGCACTGACTTTGACCTCTTCATCTAAACGGCCGCTCTCAATGGCAATGATTGCAGTAAGAATTTTAGTCGTACTGGCGGGGGCGAGGCGGGTATGAGCATTTTTCTCATACAGTATTTGTCCGGTTTTAGCGTCAATGAGTACAGCGGCTCCTGCTTTGATATCTGGTGGTGCTGCTTGTGCAATACTGCTAGTTAATAATAGCGCAAGCAACCAGAGTAATAAAAGGGGTTTTATGATTACGCGCATGCCATCTCCTCCAGCCTTCGAGTGGTTAAGTCACTCAATACATAGAAATTATATTGTTGATTATAAAGATTCATGCGTTTTCTTTGCTTAGCTGATGGTATAACTTCATCTCTTTTCACGTAAAATCAAAAGAAGGTGAGGCGATCGCTATGGTTCAATTTGATAGGCGCAAGTTTTTGGGAATTACCTTTTTATTTTTATTGCTTGCGGGTACGTTCGCTGAGCATATTGTCCACGAGGATATAAAAATAGTAAAAAATGTTCCGACCACTCATAAAGTGATTGCGTTAACGATTGATGATGGCCCGCATTATAAGACCACTCCGGAACTCTTAGCTGTATTAAGGGAAAAGCATGTTCAAGTGACATTATTTATTCTCGGTGAAAATGCAATGCGCAATCCGGAAATTGTTGCCCAGGCAGTTGCTGATGGGCATGAAATAGCCAGCCATGCTTACAGTCATAAGAATTTGACAGAGATGACCGCAGCACAATGCGGCGAAGAACTTGATAAAACTGAAAAAATCATTACCGCCATAACAACGAAGCCAACGCTGTTTCGTCCGCCAGGCGGTCTTTATAATGAGAATGTTTTAGCTGAGGCGCGCAAGCGCGGTTATACCACCATCCTATGGTCAGTTGATCCGCATGACTGGCAGCGGCCTAGTGTGGATAAGGTAGTGACAACGGTAGTCAAAGGCATTTCTCCAGGAGGCATTGTCTTGCTGCATGACGGCCAATATCCGCTGCCAACCGCCGCGGCGGTTGGGATCATCATTGATCAGCTGCGGGGTGCAGGCTATGAAATTGTGCCAATCGGCCAATTGCTGCAATACTATGAGGTTAGAGGAACTGGAGGCGGGAGGTCATCACTATGAAATGCTTCTCTTGGGTATTTTGGAGTGTCGCCGTTTTTTTTACTATTACAGTCATTAGTTTAAGTCAGAACAGTTTTGATGAAGAAGTTCAGGTCATAAAAAGAGTGCCGACCACCCAAAAGGTAGTAGCACTCACGATTGATGATGGCCCGCACGAACAGGCAACGCCAGAGTTATTGGCAACTCTTCGCCAAAAGCAGGTTAAAGTAACGCTGTTTATTTTAGGCAAAAATGCTGAAAAGAATCCAGCTATATTAGCTCAAGCCGCGGCAGATGGGCATGAGTTAGGGAATCATGCCTATAGCCACCGGTTTCTAAATAGAATAAGCCAAGCTGAACGAACTGAAGAAATTGAGAAAACCGAAAAACTTATTATGGCGGTTGCTCCCAAACCAACGCTGCTTAGGCCTCCGGGGGGCGGTTATAACGATGCTATTGTTGCAGAGGCCAGACGCATGGGCTATAGCACGGTATTATGGTCCTTGGATACTCGTGACTGGCAGGGGATTAGCACTGATCAGCTAGTCAAGAATGTGATGAGTAATGTAAAGCCGGGGAGTATCATTTTGCTTCATGATGGACAATACCCGATTGCAACTTCAAAAGGTATTGGAATTGTTATTGACCGGCTGCGGGCTGAAGGCTACAGTTTGGTGACAGTGAGCGAATTGCTGAAATACTATGAAGCTAAGCCCTAAGGCTGATTATAAGGTTTTAGACTTTGCCAGTGAGTCTGAATGAGCTGGTCATAACGTCTGATGGTGGCTGTTCGCTCATTGCGCAGTGCTTGAATGGAACTGAGAATGTTTTGGTTAAATGAGTATACCTTTTGTTTGGATACTACAATCGGCTTAGCATAATCTTTTAATTTTGTAGCGACTCTTACGTTGCTTTTACCTTCTTTGACAATGACTGCCGGCTCCAGTAAATCTGAACCGTCATAACGGTGGATGAGGCAATTGGGTTGTACTTGATCAATAACATTCTTGGCATCGCCCCCTAAGATGACTGTGTTCCCACAGCCTGGGCAGTTCGATAGCTCTGTGGTTAAATAGGAATGACATGCGGCACAAACTATTCCGTCCATAATAGACACCTCCGGACTTAGTTTACCCTGCTTTTTGAAAAATATGAACAGAACCTTTTTACCTTGATTGACAATCAGATGATAGCTTGTTATACTTTCAGCGATATTTGAGAATGATGCAATCGTGTGCAAAGGAGTAATGGATGATGCTGTGTAACCGGGAAATCGAGACAATGACCAGAGCCGGACTCATAAAGCTGCAGACTGAGAAGCTGCGTAAACTGACGAAATGGCTTTATGAAAAAAGCACGTTTTATAGTCCAAAGCTGGACGAGCTCGCCCTTGAGCCTGACAGTATGGAATTGGCGGACTTGGCCAGGATGCCGTTTACGACCCGTGAAGACTTGACCAATCAGTATCCTTATGGTCTGCTTACCTTTCCTTTAAGTTCAGTAGTCAGGGTGCATACTATTGGGCAGCAATCACCGGTGGCGGTTGCTTATACGAGCGGGGACATCGGCAAATGGCTGGAAATGCTGGCTCGCACACTGGTTGCAGGTGGCTTAAATCCGACCGGAACTTTGCAAATTGCTGCTGATTATGGCTTACAGCCTGAGGGACTGGGGCTGCATTATGCGGCTGAAGCGATTGGCGCAACCGTTTTGCCGGCCGGTATTCAGGAGCCAGCGCGACAATTTAAGCTGTTCGAACAGTTTGGCGTTACCTCACTGGCGGCAAGTTCAGTGGTGTTAAAGCAGTTAGCCGACAGTGCGGGTCAACTTGGACTGGATTTGCGTGCACTGCCGATTTCAACAATTTATGTGATCACCACTGAAATCGATGCTCAGCATCATGCCGAGCTTGCGGCTCAATTCAATGCGGCTGTTATCGAAATCTATTCGGTGCCTGAATTGATCGGGCCTGGTATCGCTGGAACTTGTTCGGCTCAAAATGGGCTGCATATTCACGAAGATTACTTTTATCCGGAAATTATCGACCCGATCACTGGGAAAGGAATGGCTGAACATGAAACGGGTGAACTGGTGCTGACAACCCTCGGTAAAGAAGCCATGCCGGTTCTGCGATATCGTACAGGACTCATCGCTGCATTAGACCGGACACCTTGCGCTTGTGGTCGTACGCTGGCTCGATTGATTGTAAAAAAATGAATGGTGATATTCCAAAAATTTAACTGGTTTTTAATAGCTAAAGATTGGTTACATTATTCTTGAGGAGGTGTTTATATGTGGCGTAGAAAAAAACACTATTCTGTCATGGGAATGGATATGGATTTGGATCATGTCAACATGAAAGATGTCAAGAAGCTTGCAACCGTTGTTGTAGCGGGTATTGCAGTCTATCAGGCAGCCAAATACATGTTCAATGAAATGATGGACTAAGTTCTCCTCAACAAATGGCTCCGGCAGAAATGCCGGGGCTTTTTTTGTTTTCATTTGTTTTCCCACGTACCCTCCCGTAATCCTCTGTGTCTTCTGTGGTTCAACATCCGTTATTTCCTTTAGTAGTCCGGTCTCCAGCCGGTGACAGGGATTTCTGCTGCTACGGACGTTCCCGACGTTGTTACCGGCAGCCAAGCTGCCGACAACTGTGGTCACAAGTCCCGCAGCAGAAATCTCTGCCACCAGCCTGCCCTGGTTCTGCCCCAAAATAAATCCCCAACTCTCCATAACCCTCTGTGTCATCTGCGTACTCTGTGGTTCAATAAAAATCCATCCCAGCGCGATAACATCGCGCCCTCCCTTGGCGACTTTGAGTCCTTTGCGGATAAGTACCGTTCTCCATATAAGGAAAAAATGAGTAAGTTCGCCTAAACCAGGTAATGCTATAACTGCAAGTTTCAGGCAGGGGGTGACTGTGGTGCAGGATAATCTGGTTTTTAAGGCCTACCGGTATCTCAAAGATTTATTAGTCTATAAACCGCCTTCCCGTACTGCTCATCGCTTTGTGCTGGGAGAATATAAAGAGGGAGAGAAGGGAGATGCTCCTTCGGTTGTCCCGCCTAATGGGCTGACCAGCTCCAAGGAAGAATTGGAAGCTTTAATTCGTTACGGCAACAGGCTGGCTACAGTAATGGAAGAAGCGCAGGAGCTGCTCAGCAAAAGTGATCAGGCGGCAAAGGCTGATTTAGCCGCGCAACTTAAGATTTTAGAGAAGCAGCAAACAGAGCTTGAGCCTGTATTGCTGGCCTATGACACCAATAAAGGCGATTTAAAGAAAAGAGAATTAAGTTTCAGCATTGAGGAAAACGAAAAAATCATCAAGCAGCTCTATTTCGTTGAAATCAATAAAGATATTGTTATTCGTCATTTTATTATTCCCGGTGTACAGCCCATCAAGGCTATGCTGGTTTTTATGGACGGAATGATTGATAAGGAACTGATCAATTTGGCGGTCTTGCAGCCGCTGATGATTCTTGATAAAGAAAAGCTGGCTTTGCAGGGCGATAATCTGTTAAAGCAATTAATCAGCCTGTTTTTACCAAGCAATCAGGCTCAGGAAGTTGATAATTTTGGCAAGGTGGCTGCTGGATTAAATACCGGCGATACAGCCTTGTTTTTGGAAGGCATCAATCAGGCCGTACTGATTGAGACTAAAGGCTATGAACATCGCAGTGTAGGAAAGCCAGAGATTGAGCAGTCTGTCCGTGGTTCGCAGGTGGCTTTCAGTGAGGCGCTGAGAGTCAATACCGGGCTGATCCGGACCATGATGCCATCGAATGATTTGGTAACCGAGATTTTTGAGATTGGTGAACGTATTCCGACGAAATGTGCCATTATGTATTTAAAGTCAGTGGCCAATCCAAAGCTTATTGGCGAAATTAAGCGGCGCATTCTCAATATCAAGACAGATTATATTTCTGATATGGGGGTTTTGGAGCAATTCATTGAGGATCATCCGAGTATTGCCTTGCCGCAAATGTTGTCAACAGAGCGGCCTGACCGGACAGTGGCTGCTCTTTCCGAAGGCCGGGTGGCCATTTTACTTAATGGTACACCCTTTGCTCATGTCGTCCCTGTTAGTTTCTTTACGTTTTTTCATTCAGCCGAAGATTTCAGTCTGAAAGTTCCGATCGGCAGTGTGACCAGGCTACTCCGGCTTATAGGAACGTTGCTGGCGGTGATCTTGCCAGCCGTGTATCTCTCCATTGTTTATTTTCATCCTGAGGCGCTGCCAACAGAAATGATTTTAGCCATCGCCGGAGCGCGGGAGCGGGTGCCGTTTCCTTCGGTGGGTGAATTATTATTGATGGAGTTTGCTTTTGAGCTTATCCGTGAGGCTGGTTTACGGATTCCTGGCTTATTGGGTTCAACCATTGGCATTGTTGGGGCGATTATCTTAGGTCAGGCCGCTGTATCTGCCAATCTGGTCAGTCCGGTCACGGTGGTGGTCATTGCGCTGACAGGTCTGGCTTCCTTTACTATTCCTGATTACCGGCTTGCCGCTGCGGGCCGCTTGCTGCGCTTTGTCTTTATTGCACTGGCTTATATGCTGGGACTTGTGGGGGTTGCCTTGGGGCTGCTGGTGCTTACGGCTGTATTAACCAGCATGAAATCCTTCGGTGTTCCCTATATGGTACCGATTGCACCGAAAACCATGGCAGGGCTGGATGTCATTATCCGTGGGCCGGTATTCCGGCAGGAAATGCGACCAGACGGCTTAAACACACAAGATAATCGCCGGCAGCCTCATATCAGCCGACAGTGGACAATTAAGTCTGAAGAGGAGAATAAGCCATGAGTTTTCAACCTGGCCGCATGGGGACAGCCGAAGGAATTGGGTTAATTTTTGTCATTACATTTGCCAAAATATTTTTATCAACACCGGCCCGGGCTGCCGAAATCAGCGCCGGCCTGTCCTGGTTAAGCCCGCTTGTTGCAGCAGCAGCTACATTTCTTCCGGTTTTGCTGCTCAACTTTGTTTTTAAATGGATTCCCGGCGATTTGTACAGTATTACCAGGAAACTGTGCGGGCGCTGGGGAGCAGTGCTGATTGCCTTGTTCTATATCGGGATATTTCTGAGCGATGCTGCTTTGCTGCTCAGACAATTTGCCGAAAACACACTGCTGACAGCTTTGCCTGATGCGGAATTCAGCCTGGTTATTACCGTTTATGGCTTGATTGTCGGGGTGCTGGTCTACTTAGGCATTGAGGCGATTGCCCGCAGTTCGTATTTGCTGATGCCATTTATTGTTGGCAGCATGCTGCTTATTTTTCTTATGTTGAGTCCTTTGTACAATTTATATAACTTAGCTCCCTGGCTGGGAAATGGCCTTGGCACAACCGTAAAAGCCGGGATGCTGACTGCCGGAATTAATATTGGGGCGATTGTTGCAATCGTCATGGCCTCTTCATTTCAGAATTATCGAAATCTGAATGCTTGTTTGGTTTTTGGGCTGGGCAGCAGTGCCCTGATTAAAAGTGTTTTCTTCGTCATTTATGTCATGGTGTTTGGGGTGGCTGTAGCGCAGGAAAAAACATTGCCTTTTTTTGAAACAGCCAGACTGGTGTATCTGAGCCGCTATCTGCAGCGTATTGAGGCTGTCTTTATTCTTCTCTGGGTCATTGTGGGAATCATCAGTATTGCCATTAGTGTCTATATTGGTCTTTATCTCATATCCCGTTTGTTAAAGCTGCCGACCATGGCTCCGCTTATTCCAGTGGTCATGCTCATTTTGATTGAACTGGCCATGATTCCGGATGATATTACAACAACCATTAATTTGGACTATGAGCTTTTGTCGACCTACTATAATGGCGGAATTTACGTTTTCCCAGTCCTGCTGTTTGTGATGGCCTATCTAAAAAAACGAAAGCATAACAAGGCGGCTGTAGCTTGAGAACCGCCAAAGGAGGCAGGTTATGAACCGGCGACAACAAATCGGGTTATTGCTCATCATGCTTTGCCTGCTGCTGACTGGCTGTAACGGCGCTAAAGAAAGTGACGGTATCGCCTATGCCCTTCTGGTCGGTGTGGATCGCGATGATCAGAATCAGCTTGAATATACCTTTCAGATTGCTATTCCCCGCGGTTTCGGTGCCGGCAGCGGCAGCAGCCCCAAGGATGCTAAAGAAGCAGTCGTTACGCTGGCTGTTACAGCCAATTCATTTGCTGAGGCCCGTGATTTGGCCAATAGCACGGTAGCGAGGGTGCTAACCTTATCCCATGTCAAGGGCTTTATCATTGGTGAAAAGGTGGCTCGGGAAGGAATCGCAGCCACTTTGCCGGCACTGCCTCGTTTTCGGGAGTATCGTGGCAGCATGTTTTTGATGGTCATCAATAACGGAACAGCCAAAGAGTTTATTAACAGCAATAATCCTAAGCTGGAGGTCTTACCATCCCGGTATATTGAAACCATGATGGGATCAGCCAAAGAAAGCAGTACTTTTCTGGCCACCAATATTCATGAATATTTTGTCCGGCTAAAAAGTTCCAGTGCCTCTCCGTATGTAACGTTAGCAGCCAATAATCCAGGAAATAAAGAGCAACAAGGCCATCCGAGTTCACAGCCAAAAGCGCTTGACCGAACCAACGCGTATATTGCGGGGGAAAGCGAAAGAGACTTAGTCACCAATCCTGCCGAATTTCTGGGAGTAGCCGTATTCAAGGGTGATAAGATGGTGGGAATTTTAAATAATAAGCAAACACGGGGATTAGCCATCGTGGAAGGCAAATTTGGTCATGGCTTTTTTGTTGTGGCTGATCCGGCAGTGCCGAAAAAAGCCATTAATCTCGACCTGGAAGAAGGCCGAAAGCCAAGAATTACCGTTGAGTTGATTGACGGCCGGGCCAGGATTTCCATTGATGTTTTTATGGAAGCCGAAATTACTGCTATTGGCAGCGATATTAATTATGAAGGCGATGGTTACCGTCAGCAGCTGGAACAAGAAGTCTCCAAGGTCATTCAAAAGGATATCCAGGATATGCTGGCCGTTACTCAGCCTTTAGGCAGTGACATTGCCGGCCTGGGCTATTATTTGAGGCCTAAGCTCGGCTCTTATCAGGAATTGCTGCAGCTGGACTGGCCTGAATTGTACCGGAATGCGGAAATTAGTGTCAAGGTCGTGACCAAAGTGCGGCGTACAGGCTTGATGATTAAAACCAGCCCGGTAAATCCCAAAAAGCGGGAGGAATAAAGATGCAGAATTACATGTTGTTGTTTGTGGTTTTTGCTGCTCTGCATGCTATGACTTACAGCCGCTGGCTAATGAAAAATGGGAATAAAACGGGAGCTATTGGGGTGTATGTCCTCATTTTACTCAGCTTGGCGCTGCCCATTTACCGTATGGTTACTGCTTTATAACAAAAAAACAGCCGGCATTTATGCCGGCTGTTTTTTTGTTATAGTTTAAATTGGCCAATGGCCATTTGCAGATCTTCGGCCATTTTTGCCAAGGTTTGACTGGAAGATGCAATTTCCTCCATCGAAGCCGATTGCTCCTGAGTAGCGGCTGCGACTGTCTGGGTTTGACTGGCTGTAGTACGGCTGACCTGATCAATGGCTTGCACCGAGTCCACAATTTGTCTGGTATTATTGGCGGCCTGCTGAATGGCAGCAGTAATGGAGTTGATTTGATTCAATACTTCATTAACCAGTGTTTCAATTTCATGAAAAGCCTGTCCGGCTCGCTGTACGACTTCAGTACCGGCTTTTACTTCGCGTGTTCCATTACCCATAGAATATACGGCCTGATCGGTATCGTGCTGTACTTCCTGAATCATAGCGGCAATTTGATCGGCGGCACCTTCTGACTGTTCGGCAAGCTTACGGACTTCTTCAGCAACAACAGCAAAGCCTCGCCCTTGTTCACCTGCACGGGCGGCTTCGATTGCCGCATTGAGGGCTAACAAATTGGTTTGTCCGGCAATACTGGCAATGGTGCTAACAATTTGCCCAATTTCTTTCGAACGATCACCTAATTTGGCAACCACTTGAGCGGATGTCATGACATTCTCCTGAATATTAGTCATTTGACGGATGGCATCGGAAACGACGACACTGCCCTGTTTAGCCGAAGTCGCTGTTTGACCGGCAATATTGGTGACTTCTTTGGCTTTTACAGAAACTTGCTGAAAGTTTGATGACATTCCGTGGACTGCCGTTGAACTTTCCTGAACCGATAAAAGCTGCTGTTCACTTCCCTGAGCAACAGCGGTGATAGTTACCGCGACTTGGTTGGCAGCTTGCGCTGATTGTTCGGCACTGGCCGTAAGCTGCTCCGAAGCGGCTGCAACCTGTTCAGCCGATGTGGCAATGTTATGGAGCATCTCGACAAAGCTTTGGCGCATTTGATTAAATGCATCAGCCAGTTCGCCTAATTCATCTTTGGCTGTAACCTGGATGGCATCACTTAAATCGCCGGCAGAGTATTTTTTAGCTCCTGCCAGCATTTCGATAATTGGATTACGAATGATGCGGGTTAAAAAGAAGCTAAGGGCAATGCCGGCAGCTAGAGCCAGCAGGCTGATCATTAGCGATAAGAAGACAATCTGTTCAGAATCTTTTAATGACAAATTCAAATTGTTATTGAAAATTTCCTCGTTATAGCCGGCAAATTTGCCTGTCAGGGTATTAATTTGGGTCGCAAAGGGGATCATGGTTTTCAGAACACTTGAATATTGTTCTTTGAGCTGGTTGGCCTGAGCATAATCACCTGCATTAAATCTCTGATGATAAGTGCGTACTAATGGTGCAAGATCCCGAAAAGCCATGTTTTTATATTGTTCAGTTTGTTCTAACAGCTGCCGGACCTCCGGCTTTTTTTCTTCACGGGCTTTTTCTAATAAAGCCGCTTCCAGTATGAGTGCAGTTTGCAGCTGTTCTTCAGCGTATCCTAGGTATTTTTCATCCCCGTAGGCGATATAGGCTCGGACGTTGCTGACCGCTTCGGTAAAGGCCGAGTCAATTTTTAAGGCCGTTACAAGACGTTCATTGGCTGTACCGATTTCGACCAGCTGTTTCTGAGCTGATTTGAGGGAAAAAAATGAGTTCCCACTTAAGATTAATAAAATAAGCAGCATAATGGCAAATCCCAGGCTGATTTTAGTACCGATTTTTAGCTTGGCTAACAAAACGAATCCTTCCTCTCTGACTAATTTTTACAGATGCATCTAATAATAAATATTATAACAAAATCCGACAAATTACTGTGGGTCAAAAGTCCTACTAAAAGGGGAGCTAAGCAATAGGGACCATCGTGAACACATGCAGTTACTATCTTTTCTATCTAATAAATTCTTGAAAAAATGTCAGATTCAGGCTGAAAGTGTCTTACCCGGTTAAGAATGTTTCCGATATAGGCTAGGCAAACTAGTCGTATCCGGTAAATTTGGGTGGGAAACCTTGTAAAATAAAGCTAGTGTCATTATAATTATTTACAGATGACAAGACAGATGTAATGACAAAACAAGCTAGGAGTGATGAAATGGATCAAATGGATATAACACAGTTATCTGCTGAAATAACTCGCTTGAAAAAGGAACGCAACGCCGTCATACTGGCGCATCTGTACCAGAGACCGGAAGTCCAGGAGATTGCAGATTTTGTCGGCGACTCACTTGAACTTTCCCGACAGGCTGCCAGTACTGACGCTGCGGTCATTGTATTTTGCGGGGTGCATTTTATGGCTGAGACGGCTTTTATTTTATCACCAGATAAAATTGTGCTGCTTCCAGACGAGCAGGCCGGCTGTCCAATGGCCAATATGATCACAGCCGATGATTTAAGAGCCAAGAAAAACCAGTTGCCGGATGCCGTAGTGGTCGCTTATGTTAATACGTCGGCTGAGGTAAAGGCTGAGAGCGATATTTGCTGTACATCCGCCAATGCCGTTAAGGTGGTACAGTCTGTCCCAGTGGACAAGCCCATTATTTTTGTGCCTGACAGAAACCTGGGTTCTTATATTATTCAGCAAACAGGCCGACCGATGGAATTATGGCAGGGCTGGTGCAATACCCACGAATGGGTGACCGCCGACAATGTGGCTGAAGCTAAAGCTGAGCATCCCAATGCGCTGGTTTTGGCGCATCCGGAGTGCCAGCCTGAGGTCGTTGCCCTGGCTGATTTTGTATCAGGGACTTCCCGCTTAATTCAGTATGCTAAAGAGAGTGAAGCCCACCAGTTTATCATTGTCACTGAGGCTGGTATTTTGCATCAACTGAGCAAACATTGTCCTGATAAGCAGTTCTATTTGGCGACCGGCAAGCTGGTTTGTCCCAATATGAAATTAACCACGTTGCCAAAAGTTAAGCAGGCTTTGGAAAACCTGCAGCCGCGCATTAGCGTTCCCGAGCTCATCCGTGCCAAAGCGTTAGGCTGTCTGGAACGCATGCTGGCCATTAAATAAGGAGCATAAACCCATGAAACGTCGTTATTTAGTGAACTTTGATACCAGGAAGCTGCCAGAGCGGCAAACCGACTGTTTGATCATCGGCGGTGGTGTGGCCGGTTTGTTTACAGCCTGGCATGCCGCCCGGGCAGGGGCAAAGGTGATCATGATCACCAAACATGAGTTGACAGAAAGTAACAGCCAAAAGGCCCAGGGCGGCATTGCTGCAGCCTTGGCAGCCGATGATTCGCCACAGCTTCATTTTCAGGATACATTAACAGCCGGAGCCGGTTTGTGTGACGAGGAAGCGGTACAAATTCTGGTAAACGAAGGCCGTGAGCAGGTCAAGCTGCTTTTGAAACTGGGTGTAGAATTTGACCACGATCAGAACGGGCTAAGTATGACGCGTGAAGGCTGCCATAGCCGTCGTCGCGTCTTGCACGCACATGGCGATGCAACCGGTGCGGAGATTGTCCGGGCACTGCACCAGCAAGTCAGGGCTGATCGAAATATTGAAATTCTGGAATCGCGTTATGCGGTGGATTTACTGGTAGAGGATCAGTGCTGCTATGGCGCGTTAGTGCTCAATCAAGTAACTGGACAATATGAGGTTTTCCGCAGCCATGCCGTCGTGCTGGCGACAGGTGGTGCCGGGCAGCTCTATCGCCACACCACCAATCCCGGTGTAGCGACTGCCGACGGAATTGCACTGGCCTACCGGGCTGGTGCTGAAATCATGGATGCTGAATTTATTCAGTTTCATCCTACAGCGCTGGCGCTGGCCAATGCTCCAAGTTTTTTGATCTCAGAAGCGGTGCGGGGTGAAGGCGGACTTTTGCTTGATCATAAGGGCAGACGGTTTATGCCGGAGTATCATGAATTGGCCGAATTGGCCCCCCGGGATGTAGTAGCCAGGGCTATTCACCGCGAAATGGTGAATGCTGCAAGTGATCAGGTGTATTTGGATCTCAGCCCGATTGGGCGACATCACATAGAGAAACGCTTTCCCAATATCACAGCCACTTGTGCCCATTATGGCCTGGATATTGCGAAACAGCCTATTCCGGTAGCTCCGGCGGCTCACTATATGATGGGCGGAGTTAAAATTAACTTATTGGGTGAAACCAGCATTGAACGGCTCTACTGTTGTGGTGAGGCAAGCTGTTCCGGCGTGCACGGTGCCAATCGTTTGGCCAGCAACTCGCTCTTGGAGGGGCTGGTGTTTGGAGCCAGAATTGCCCGCCAAATTGCGGCAAGCGGACAGTTGCCGCTAGAGCAGACTATTCATTGGCAGCAAGAACATTTGCCGGTACTGGCTTTTGCGGATGGCCTGGAATTGCGGGTCAAAATTCAACAAGTTATGAGTGATCAGGTAGGATTGACCAGAACGGCAGCCGGTTTAACGGCAGCCGCGGATTTCTTTGCCGATCAAAGCCGGATTAAGCGTTATGCGGCCGTCCATACCACTCAGATGGAGGTGTTCAATATGTTGGAGGCTGGCAGTCTGATTTGTTCAGCAGCCACCATGAGAACTGAAAGCCGCGGCGGTCACTTCCGGCTGGATTATCCAGAACCTGTATTGAGCTGGCAAAAACATATTTTACAAAAATGCTAAACCGGAGGTTGCCATGATTTTTTCTCAACACATGCTTCATCGTTTCATTGCTCAATGGCTGGCGGAAGATGTTGGCAGCGGCGATATTACCACCAATAGTATCGTGCCGGCAGCCTATGTAACCAAAGGAATTATCCACGCTAAGCAGCCGGGAATCCTGGCCGGAATGGAGGCTGCTCAAGCAGTATTCCGGTATCTGGCGCCAGACATTGAATTTATTGCAGCAGTCCAGGATGGAGCTAAGCTTAAGCCGCAAACTGTTATTGCCACGGTGGCAGGAAATGCCAGGGCTATTCTAACCGGTGAGCGGCTGGCCCTGAATCTTTTACAGCACCTTAGCGGTATTGCCACCAAGACAGCGAATTTGGTGGAACTGGTCAAACCGCATACCGTTCGGGTTGTCGATACCCGGAAAACCATCCCGGGGCTGCGGTTATTTGAAAAATACGCTGTTCGAATTGGCGGGGGCGCCAATCACCGCTTGGGTTTATATGATGCTGTATTGATCAAAGATAATCATATCAAGGTTGCAGGTGGAATTGCTGCCGCCATTCAATTGGCTCGTTCCGCAAATAGCCACACCGTTAAGATTGAAGTTGAGGTTGAGACGCTGGCCGGCGTTGCTGAAGCTCTGGCTGCCGGAGCCGATATCATCATGCTGGATAATATGGATTTGCCGACAATGCGTCAAGCGGTCAAGCAGATTGGCGGTAAAGCACTGGTCGAAGCCTCGGGCGGGATTCATGAGCAAAGCATTGCCGCTGTGGCGTCAACCGGAGTGGATATCATTTCGGTTGGGGCTCTGACTCATTCAGTTCAAGCCTTGGATATCAGTCTGGATATTGATGAAATTAAAGGATCATAAAGGCTTGCAATAAACCCAAATACAAAGGACGTCCGTTTAGGACGTCCTTTGTTGCTTTCACAATCAGGTAGGTAGTGAATTTTTGCAAGGCATTGCTGGTTTGTTTTGATTGGAAGTCGAATTAGTTGACTCGGAATTTTGTGGTTTGCTTTGTTTCTTATCATTTTTAGCCATGTTGAATTCACCTCCCGTTCGCTTAGTTTTCCCGATTTACGAAAATTGACTAAGAGAAGTTTTGGTAATTTTTTAGTGAATGCTTTGCAAGATGCTTGGAATTGGGTTTATGGTATTTTCTCCAAGGGAAAACATGTAGGATTTTACCGAAGGCATCACGAACAAAGCAGGTAGTGACTGTATGCAGCAGGAGGGAATCAACATGCGGTTTATTCATACATCAGACTGGCATTTAGGACGGATTTTTCATGGATTGCATTTAACAGCCGATCAGGCCTATATTTTAGATCAGTTTGTCGATTTTGTTGGTGATGCTAAGCCCGATGCCGTGGTGATAGCAGGAGATATTTATGACCGGGCAGTTCCCCCGACTGAAGCGGTGGAACTGCTGGACGACGTACTTTCAAAAATTTTAATGGATCATCAGACGCCGATTATTATCATTGCAGGCAATCATGACAGCCCTGAACGATTGGGGTTTGGCAATAAGCTGCTGGCCCGGCAAGGGCTGCATGTGGTTGGATCACTGCCTTCACAGCTTGAGCCAATTGTGCTCACCGATCGTTTTGGACCCGTATATTTTGTGCCGCTGACTTATGCTGAACCAGCACTGGTACGGGAGCGGCTGCAAACAACGGCGGTCGATCATGAGCAGGCTCTGCAGGCTATGGTGACACATAGCTTAAACAAAATTCCCGGTCAGGCGCGTAAAGTTGCCATTGCCCATGCCTTTATTGCGGGCAGTCTGGAAAGTGAATCTGAACGGCCACTATCCGTGGGCGGCAGCAGTATGGTCAATGCCGGCATATTTAAGCCTTTTCATTATACCGCCTTAGGACATTTACATAATAGTCAGCAGGCTGGCGGGTCAAATATCCGCTATTCCGGTTCCTTATTAAAGTATTCTTTTGCCGAGGCTACCCAGCGTAAAGGCATTAATCTGGTTGAAATTGATGAACAAGGCCAGGTCAAGGTTGATTTGGTCAGCTTGACACCACGCCGTGATGTAAGATGTCTGGATGGTTATTTTAAAGATATTATGAAAGGGCCGCAGCCTGATTGTTGTGCGGATGACTACATCATGGTCACATTACGGGATGTGGAGCCAATCCTGGACGCACGCGCTCAACTGCAGCCGCTTTACCCCAATATTCTGCAAGTAGATAAGCCTTATCCAACAAATAGAGGCAATTTGCAAGGGCCGGCGGCCGACCATCGCCGCTTCAGTGAAACCGAGTTGTTCGGAGCCTTCTTTGCTCAGATGACCGGACAAGAGTTAAGTCCTGTCCAGGCCGAACAATTTGCCGCTGTATTGGAAGAATTGTATCGTGAGCAGAGGGAGGTTAAACTATGAGACCATTGAGGCTGACAATCAGTGCTTTTGGTCCTTATGCCGGAGTTCAGCAGCTTGATTTTGCTGATTTAAAAGGCCGGTCTTTTTTTCTTATTCATGGTCCAACCGGTTCAGGAAAAACCACTATTTTAGATGCCATTTGTTTTGCCCTCTACGGCGACACCAGCGGAACTTCCCGGGATGCAAAAAGTGTGCGCAGTGATCATGCTGCCTCGCAAACGCCTACCGAGATCGAGTTTGATTTTAGTATTGGCACAGCCGCTTACCGCATACACCGCAGTCCGGAGCAAGTGCGGCCTAAAAAGCGTGGCGACGGGACAACAGTAAAGGCGGCCGAAGCTGTTTTGTGGAAACTTGATCATGAGGCCGAGCCTAAGCTGCTGGTGTCTGGCTGGAGTGATGTAACGAAAAAGGCAGAAACACTGCTGGGCTTTAAAAGCAGTCAATTTCGGCAAGTGGTCTTGCTGCCCCAAGGTGATTTTCGCAAGTTATTAACCGCCAACTCCAGTGAACGTCAGGAGATTATGCAGACCTTATTCAAAACTGAATTCTATCGGTATATTGAAGAAAATCTTAAAGGCAAGGCTCAGGAACTCAAAAAAGAATTTGAAGAACTAAATCGCGAGCGTTTATGGGTGCAAAGTGAAGCTGGTGTGGAATCGACAGTGGATCTGGCCGAGAAACTGCAGGCTAATCAGCAAAGCTTAGCTGAAGTGACCACGCAATTGACGGAGTTGGCATTACAGTTAAAACAAGCTCGACAAGCTGTAGATGAAGGGCGAAAAGACCAAGAGAAATTGACTGAACAAGCCAATGCGCTGCAGGATTTGGCTCAATATCAAGAGAAGGCCGGCTTGGTTGAAGAGAAAAGAATTGAGCTGCAGCGGGCTCAAAAGGCAGCAGCATTGTTTGATGCGGAAGCCTTGATTAAGCAGCTCAATCAGGAAATTGTCCTGTTAGAAAAGGCAGCTAAAGAGCATGATCAGCAATTGGAGCAGGCAAAGCTGCGCTCAGTGAATGCAGACCAAAAGTTAGCCGCTGAGTCAGCACGGGAGCCAGAACGTCAGGCTGCCACGAATGAGCTGATTGAATTAGGTCAGTTAAAAGAAAAGATAGCCGGGATTGAGCAAGCTCAGCAGGCAGTTGTTACGGCTCGCAAGACTGCTGAACAGGCACTGAGCGATAAAACCGCAGTTGCAGCCCGGGTTGAAAACATTAAACATGCCACTCAACAGAAAACACAAGAAGTTCAAGCTTTGCTGGAGCAGGCGGCAAAAGCGGTCAGTTGTCAAGCGGCGATTGATGATCGCAGTCGTATCGTGACCAGGCATCAAGCTTTGGCAGCTGCCCAAAGGGACTTTGTAGCTGCTGCCAAGCGGTTAACGGAGACGGAGAAAGCATTACAAGACTTGGATAAGCGTTATCATGCTGCCAGAGCAGAACTAGCCAGCTTACAGCAAGATTGGGTGCGTAGTCAGGCTGCGGTGATGGCCAGTCAGCTAACTCCAGGGCTTGCCTGTCCGGTATGTGGTTCATTGGAACATCCCCAGCTGGCTGTTGGGGCCGAGAAGGCACCTGACGAACAGCAGTTAAAAGCCCAGCAGCTTGTTGTTGAGCAATTAGAGCGGGAGCGGGAAGTGCTGCGGACTGGGCTTAGTAATCAGCAGACCGAATGCGGTACTATGGCCAACCGGGTCATAGATTTGGAGCAGGAATTAGGCGAACAGCGTCATGTGGCTATCGGGAGCTTATTAGAAGAACTGCAAACGCTGAAAGCCGAATATAGCCAGGCCGTAACGGCTGAGAAGCAAGCTGCAGTAATTCAAAAGGCGCTTCAGGAACTTGGTGAGAACGAAAAGGCTGCAGTTCTGCAGCTCGAAGCGGCCGAGACCATGTGGCTGAAGTCTGATAGTGCCTGGAAAGCGGCTGAGGCTATTCTAACTGAGCGGCAGTCTGTTGTTCCTGCTCAGTTTCACAATCCAACCGCGCTAGGTCAAGCTTACAGTCAAGCTTTAGAGCGTCAGAAACAGCTGAAAGAAAGCTTGGAAAACGCCCAGAAGGCCGCGCAAGAGGCTGCCCAGCAAGCAACCAAAAGTCAGGCTCAGCTAGAAAATGCTTTAAGCAATATCAAGGATCGTCAGGTGCGCTGTTTGACTGCAAAGAATGATTTTATCAGCCGTCTACAAGAAGCTGGCTTTGGGGATCAAAGTGACTATACTCAAGCTAAAAAATCAACCGATTACCTTAGTAAATTGGCGGATCGGATCAAGAATTTTGATGAGAGGCTGGTTGTGGCTAAGGAACGCTGGCAACGTGCTCAGGAAGCGGCTGCCAATGTGAAGCAACCAGATATTGCGGCACTGGAGCAGGTTGTTGTCACTTTGGAGACAAGCCATCAGTCAGTATTAACCGAGCAGATCCGGTTAACCAGTTTGGTGACTCAGCAAGGACAGTGGCTGAGTAAACTTCAAAATTTCAGCGGTAAAATAGAAAAAATTGAGCAGCGTTTTGGCGTCATTGGCCGTCTGGCTGAAGTAGCTAATGGCGGCAATGAACAAAGACTAACTTTCCAACGGTTTGTGCTGAGGAGCTTACTTGCTGATGTAGCAGATGCAGCAAATCAACGACTTAGAACCATGAGTCGCGGCCGCTATAATTTGCAGACTACCGATGAGAGAGCGCGGAAAAATGCCGCCGGCGGCTTGGATTTAGAGGTGTTTGATCAATACACCGGCTCAGCCCGCGGTGTCGGGACGCTGTCCGGCGGGGAAACATTTTTAGCATCGCTGTCTTTGGCATTGGGACTGGCGGACGTTGTGCAGTCTTATGCCGGAGGCATTCATTTAGATACTATCTTAGTGGATGAGGGTTTTGGTACTCTTGATCCCGAGTCACTGGACTTTGCCATTCGAGCCTTGATTGACTTGCAAAAAGGCGGCCGACTGGTGGGGATTATTTCACATGTCCCGGAACTTAAGGAACGTATTGATGCCAGATTAGAAGTGTGTACCAGCCAATATGGCAGTACAGCTTATTTTCGGGTAGGATAGGAGGCTGCTACTTTAATGGCATTAAGGTTGATTTTAGGCAGAACGGGTTCAGGAAAAACCCGCCATTGTCTTGAGGAAATCCGGGAACAGCTGCGGCAGTCACCGGAAGGCAGCCCTTTGGTGCTCATTCTGCCAGAGCATGCGACTTTTCAGGTTGAGCGGGAATTGGCAGCAACTCCTGGTATTGAGGGGTTTACCAGGGCCTCGGTATTTGGCTTTCGCCGGCTGGCCCACCGGGTTCTCTTAGATACCGGGGGAGCGGTCCGGCCTCAAATTACTGAATTAGGAAAGCGCTTGGTATTAGGCAAGCTGCTGAGGGACAACCGCCAGCAGCTAAAAGTGCTGGGGCGGGCTGCTAATCAGCGGAATTTTACAGAAACACTGGCCGGGATGATTCAGGAGTTCAAAAGCTACGCGGTTACACCAGAACTTTTGCAGCAAACCGCTGAAACTGCCGAGCAGGCCAGTTTGCGTGATAAACTCAGCGATTTGGCACTGCTGTACCGCGAGTTTAATCTGCTGTTGGCCGGACAGTATACCGATCCCGAGGATTGTCTAACTTTATTGGCCGAGAAACTGCCGCAATCCAATTTGCTGCAGCAGGCTGAAGTCTGGGTTGATGGCTTTAGCTGGTTTAATCCCCAGGAAGCCATGGTATTAAGTACGCTGCTTACAACAGCGGCTAACGTAACCGTAACGTTATGTCTCAGTGATGCTGGCAATGATCAGCACCAAACCGAGACAGCGCTGTTTCACCGGCAATGGAATACCTGGCGCAAACTTACCCTAATGGCACAAAATCTGGGTGTAGCCATCGAGGAAATCGAGCTGACTGATGCCAGGCGCTTTGATCAGGCCCCCGTATTGCACCATATTGAGCAAAACTTTTTTTGCTTTCCGCCCCAAGCCTTTACTGGTGCCGGGAGCAAAAGCCTGGCTGTAGTGGAAGCAGCGAACCGGCGGGTTGAAATTGAAGGAATTGCCGCCGATATCCTTCGCTTATGCAGGGATGAGGGTTATCGTTGGCGTGATGTCGCTATTTTATTACGGGATACAGCCAGCTATGGTGAGCTTATTGAAACCGTGCTGGCTGATTATGATATTCCGTTTTTTAGTGACAGTAAGCGTCAGCCTGTTCATCACCCGTTAGCCGAGTTATTGCGCTCAGCCCTTGAGAGTATTGAGCGCTGGAGTTATGAGCCCTTGTTTCGCTGTTTTAAAACTGATTTTTTTCCGCTTACGCGCGGACAAATTGACGATTTAGAAAACTATGTTCTGGAATTCGGTATCCGGGGGACACGCTGGTCCAAACCAGAGCCGTGGACTTTTGTTCGCCGTCTTTCCTTGGGTGAAAGTGATGAAGTGAATGATGAACAACAACAAGTTTTAGACTATATCAATGAACTAAGACAACTGGCAATAGGTCCGTTATTGGAATTCAGCGTTCAATTCCGGGCGGCTGCCAATGTCACTGAACGTACAATTGCCTTGTATACCTTGTTAGAGGTGCTAGGTGTACCCGAGAAGCTGGAACAATGGGCCATCACTGCTGAACAGGACGGGGAATTGGATCAGGCCCGTGAGCACCGGCAGATTTGGGATAGTATCATTCAACTGTTGGAGCAGCTGGTGGAAACCTGCGGCGATCAGCAGCTTGATTTGGAAGAATACTCAGCCATTGTTGCCGATGGGCTGGAAGGACTCAAGCTTAGTTTAATTCCACCTGGCTTGGATTATGTCACCATCAGCAGCTTGGAACAAAATAGTGTTACCAACAGTAAGGCCGTTTATTTACTCGGAGTTAATGATGGCGTGCTACCAAAGCGTGGCCGGGGCGAGGGCTTGTTGACTGATGAAGAGCGTGCTTATATGGCAAGCTCGGGACTGGAACTAGCTCCAGGTGCTGCAGCCGATAATTTTGCCGAGCGATTTCTGGTCTATACGGCCTTAACCCGCAGTGCTCATTTTCTTTGGGTCAGCTTTCCGCTGGCGGATGAGGAAGGAAAAGGTCTGAGTCCTTCGATTGTCGTGAAGCGGTTAAAAGAAATCGCCGGGGTGGGGGTAAGCAGAAGTTTACCGTTAGAGATTTCGGCAGGCAGTGAACCCATCATGCTGGTTCATCCACGCCGTGCTTTGGCCGGATTGGCTGCTAATTTGCGTCAATATAAGGCCGGGCAGCCGATACAGCCGCTTTGGTGGGATGTCTATAACTGGAGCCGCCAGTCTGCATCGTATCGCAATCAGCTTAAGCAAGTGATCGCTGGTCTGTTTCATGGGAATTCGGCCGGATTGCTGCCGCCGGAATTGGCTGGAAAACTTTACGCCGGCAATAAAAGGCTGCGCGGAAGTGTGACCCGGTTTGAGAGTTTTCAGGCCTGCCCATTTAAGCATTTTGCCCAATATGGACTTAGTTTGAAAGAACGGGCAATATTCCGACTGCAGGCGCCTGATTTAGGGCAGTTTTTGCATGCTGCGCTAAAAGAATTTGGTGAGCGTATGAAAGCAGCCGGCCGGGATTGGGGCAGTGTAAGCCAGTCTGAATATGGACAAATATGCAGCGAAGTCGTCAATGCATTGGCACCCAAGCTGCAAAACGAAATCCTGCTCAGCACCGAGCAGCATAAACACTTGCTGGGCAGAATACAACGGACTGTCGAGCGGTCAGTACAGCGGCTGATTGAATTTGACCGCGCTACAAAGTTTAAGCCACTGGCCTTTGAACAAAACTTTGGCCGGGGTGATGCGGCTCTGCCACCTTTGGTTTATCCGT
Organism: Sporomusaceae bacterium FL31; assembly: GCA_003990955.1. GTDB lineage: Bacteria > Bacillota > Negativicutes > DSM-1736 > Dendrosporobacteraceae > BIFV01. The sequence goes on along the minus strand of BIFV01000010.1, from coordinate 121,814 downwards.
TGGCGGATGGCTATACGCTGGAGCTGGCTGGTCAGATTGACCGGATCGATCAGGTCGAATATAATGGCCGCCGGTATATTTTAGTCATTGATTATAAATCAGGCGGGGCCTGGCTGAAACTGGTTGACGTATATTATGGCTTGAAATTGCAGCTGCTCACCTATTTGCTGGTTGTTCAAAAAGCGGCACAGCAATTATTTGGTACTGAGGAGTGCCTGCCTGCCGGCGTGTTGTATTATTTCTTAAAAAACCCCAGTGTGGCATCAACCATACGATTAAGTACTGAAGAAATCCACAAAGCCATTAATAATCAACTTAAAATGCCAGGCTGGGTATTAGCCGATCAGGAGATTGTCCGTTTACTGGATTCGGCTATGGAAAGTAAATCTGAATTTTTAAAGATCGCCTTGAAAAAAGATGATACGTTTTATAGTCACAGCTTGGCATATATCAAGACCAAGGATGAGTTTTCAAGTTTGCTGGAACATGTGGAAGTGGTTCTGGCTGAGACCGGACAGCGAATATTGACCGGAGAAATTGCGATCAATCCATCTTCGCTGCAGCAGGCTCAGGCGTGTACGTATTGCCGTTATCTGCCGGTGTGTCAATTTGACCACTTATTGCCGGAAAACCAATATCGGGAACTGGCCGATCTTGCTGATGACGTGATTTTACAAGCGCTGGCCCGAAAGGAGGCGACCGTGTGAGTTGGTCAAATGAACAATTGCAGGCGATAGAACTGCGCGATAAGAATTTGCTGGTCGCAGCAGCTGCCGGCTCAGGGAAGACTTCGGTATTGGTTGAGCGGATTATCCGGCGGGTGCTGGATGAGAAAAACCCGCTGGATGTAGACAAACTGCTGGTTGCGACATTTACGAATGCGGCAGCTGCTGAAATGCGTGAACGGATTGCCAATGCATTGGCACAGGCTTTGAAAACCAAGCCCAATACCCGGCATTTGGAACGCCAATTGGTGCTGCTGAATTCAGCTTCCATTTCCACCATTCATGCGTTTTGTCAAAATATTGTTCGTCAAAACTTTCATTTACTGGATTTAGATCCTAATTTCCGGGTAGCTGGCGAAGCAGAGGTCAATTTAATCAAACATGAAGTGCTGGAAAATCTGTTTGAGGAAAAGTATAACAGTGGTGATGCAGACTTTCTGAGTTTTGTGGAACATTATGGTGATGATCATAATGATCAGGTGCTTTATGATTTAGTGCTGAATCTTTACAGCTTTTCGCGCAGTCATCCTTGGCCTGAGCACTGGCTGGCTGGGTTGCAGCAATCCTTTCAAGTGCCTGAAAGGATGAGCATTGATGACACTCCCTGGTCGGGCCTCATTCGCGACAAAATTATTCTGGAGCTGGATCAGGCCAGATTATTGCTGACTAAATTGAGCCGGGAAGCGGCCTTGCCGGGAAACCCGGATGCCTATATTGATGTGTTTCAGGCTGATAGAGGGCTGATTGACAGTTTAATTGAAGCAGCATCCTGCTCGTGGGAAAAACTTTGTCAAGCCTTAGAAGCTTGTACATTTGCTAAGCTGCCGCCGGTGAAGGGGCTTGATGAAGCGGCTAAAAAATACTTTCAAAAAGGTCGGCAAACAGTCAAGGACAAGGTCAGTGATTTTCAACAGGTGTTCTTTAATCGACCGGCAGCCGAATTGCTGGCAGATATGCGCTTAACAGCGCCGGTAGTAAGTGAACTGGGCAGTCTGGTTCATGCGTTTGCAGCCGCTTTTACCAAAGCCAAGTTAACGAAAAGCCTGCTAGACTTTAATGATTTGGAACATTTTTGTCTAAAGATTTTACTCGATGAATCGGCTGCTCCTGGTGAAATAAAGCCATCTCCGGTAGCGGCAGCGTTGCAGCGTAAGTATGCCGAGATTATGGTGGATGAATATCAGGATACCAATGGTGTGCAAGAAACCATTCTTGCGTTGGTGGCTAAACCAGATCAGCCTAATTTATTTCTAGTGGGAGATATCAAGCAAAGTATTTACCGCTTTCGGTTAGCTGAGCCGGAATTGTTTCTGGAAAAATATCGGCAGTATCCGCTGCGGGGGCAAGGTTATGCCCGCGTTGATTTGGCCCGTAACTTTCGCAGCCGGGCTGGAGTCCTGCAGGGGATTAATTTTTTATTTAGCCAGCTTATGGCGCCAAGGGTGGCCGAACTGGAGTACGGAGAAGCTGAACGGCTCAATCCCGGTCCGGATTATCCGGCTACTGACAAAAAAACAGTTGCCGGTCCGATTGAGCTGTGTATTGTAGACCGTGATAGTGTGGGCAAAGGCCAAGAGCAATCTGACGGTGCAAGTGACGATTGTGAGAGTGAAGGCGAAACAAGTATCCTTGAATGCAGTGGTTTTGAACTGGAGGCACGGCTGATTGCCGCACGAATTAATGAATTAATGAGCAGCGGTTATGTGGTTTTCGATAAAGAAACCAAACAATACCGGCAGTTGGCTTGGCGTGATATTGTGATTTTATTGCGTTCAGTCAAGAATAAAGCCAATGTTTTGCTGGAGGTATTGCGTCAGGTTAATATCCCGGTGTATGCGGAAATTGATTCCGGTTATTTCCGGGAAATTGAAGTCCAGATCATGCTGTCCTTACTGAGTATCATTGATAATCCCAGACAGGATATTCATTTGGCCGGAGTACTGCGGTCCCCTTTGGTAGGATTATCGGCTGTCGAGTTAGCGAAAATCAGACTCATTCAGCGTGGCGGCGATTTATGGAGCGCACTGGTAGCCTGTGCCGATTACATGACCGAAGAGGCTGAACTGCAGACGAAAGTGGCTCAATTTGTTTCGCAATTAACCAAATGGCGGAGTTTTTCACGACGTAAAGGAGTGCCGGAGTTGATCTGGCAGCTCTATCGCGATACCGGCTATTATGATTATGTTGGCGGTATGCCGGGTGGTACGCTGCGGCAGGCCAATTTGCGAGCCTTGTATGACCGGTCGCGTCAATATGAGGCAACAAACTTTCGTGGACTCTTTCGGTTTTTGCGTTTTATTGAACGCATGCAAAGCAAAGGAACTGATTTAGCAGTTGCCCGTGCGTTGGGTGAAAGCGAAGATGTGGTTCGAATCATGAGTATTCATAAAAGCAAAGGACTAGAATTTCCGGTTGTGTTTGTTGCTGATTTGGGCAAAAATATTAATCTTGCTGATAGTAAAGCCCTGGTGCTGACCCACAAGAAACTTGGAGTGGGTCCGTATGTTACGAATCCGGCCTTGCGATTTCGTTATCCTACGCTGGCCCGTTATGGGATTGCCTATAAGTTAAATATGGAAACACGGGCCGAAGAATTGCGGATTCTCTATGTCGCATTGACCAGAGCAAGGGAAAAACTCATTCTAGTAGGCTCTGCCAGCAAAATAGACCAAAAGATAGCAAACTGGTGCCAAAGCAGCGGGCATTCGCAGCAAACATTGCCTGATTCGTTGATTGCTGGTGCAAAAAGCTATCTGGATTGGCTGTGCCCAGCCATTGCCCGGCATGCTGACGGTCAAGTATTACGCGATTCTATTGACGGCTGTGATCAGCCTTGCAGTTCGTTAGCCCAGAATGATTCTGAATGGCTGGTAAGAATTTATTCGCGAGACGAATTATCGAATGCTGGACAGCAGGCCGAGGGCGAAGTGCCGTTTTTGTCAGAGCTTGAGCAGCTTGCGCCTATCACAGCCGGTGCAGGGACTGATTGGGTTGAGCGGCTGTTAGATTGGAAATATCCGCAAACTGAGGTTGTTGGCAAACCAGCGAAATTGTCGGTTAGTGAAATCAAGCGCCGGTTTGAATTAGTGGATTCTGATCATGGTGAAAAAATGTTTGAACGGCCGCCGATTATTACCAGACCACGGTTTATTCAAGCGGCCGGAAAGCTGACAGCTGCCGAATACGGTACCATTATGCATACCGTTATGCAGCATGTTGATACAACGGGTGATTTGACTGAAGCTGGATTACAGGCGCAGGTTCAGTCATTGGTTGACCGGGAAATATTACTGACCGAGCAAGCTGCCGCGGTCGATATTGCCGGAGTGGTTCAGTTTTATACGGCAGAACTTGGCCAACGTATCTGCCATTCGTCAAAGGTTAGGCGTGAGCTGCCTTTTAGTCTCATGCTGCCGGCTGAACGCTTCTATCCTGAGCTTGCGGGTATGAATGAAAAGATTTTTGTGCAAGGCGTTATTGATACGCTGTTTGAGGAGCCGGACGGGTTGGTGCTGGTTGATTATAAAACCGATAAAGGGCAGAGTGCCGCTGAGCTGGCCGCAAAATACGCTGTGCAATTGGAGTTGTATGCAGAAGCCGTACAGACGATCTTTAAGCAGCCTGTTAAAGAAAAATATTTGTATATATTCAGCACAGGTGAAGTCATCCGTATGTAGTTTTCATCACAGCAGCCGCGGGATTTTTATAACGTTATTTCCAAGCGCAGCTACCCTAATTATTGGCTATAGTAGTTCTCGTTCAAGACTGTTCATGCCCTTGTCATAGGGATGAGCAGTCTTTTTGTCTATTCAACAGCAGCCATCTGTGAAATTATTTTGCGGGGATACGTAATTTTGGGAAATTACAGAATTGCTGAGTATATTTTTAAGCCGATGAATAAATTTGATGTTAATGCCCAACATAACAATAAGAATTTGCTATTTTAGCTATCAAGTGATGGAATATGGGGGGGTCAATTTGAAAGCATCATTATTTGTAACCTGTATTGCCGATATGATGTATGCGGAAGTCGGCGAGAGTGTCGTTCGCGTCCTACGGCGGCTTGGTGTAGATCTCGATTTTCCTGAGGGGCAAACCTGTTGCGGTCAGCCTGCTTATTCGTGCGGTTATCATCGGGAAACGGCACATGTAGCAAAAAAAATGATCGAAGTGTTTGAAAAAAGTGAACGGATTATTATGCCATCAGGCTCGTGTGCCTCGATGGTCCACCATGGTTATCCGACACTTTTCGCAGGTGATCCGGTATGGGAAAAACGGGCTGAAGAATTTGTCCATAAAACCTATGAGTTTTCCCAATTCATTGTGGACGTATTGGGCATTACCGATGTAGGTGCTACCTTTCGTAAAAAGGTAACCTATCACTCGAGCTGCCATATGTCACGTTTGTTAGGGGTTGAAGAACAGCCTAAAGCACTCTTGCGGCAAGTAAAGGGTATTGATTTTATTGAGCTTCCGTACTCTTATGACTGCTGTGGCTTTGGCGGAACTTTTTCCATGAAGCTTGCTGATATATCGGGCGCTATTGTGGATGAAAAGGTTGATCATGTTATTGAGACTGGCGCTGAGGTTTTGGCTGGTTGTGATTTGACTTGCTTAATGAATATCAATGGACGGTTAACGCGTCGTGGTGCTCCGGTTAAAGTCATGCATCTAGCGCAAGTGCTGGATCAAGGAGTGTGAGGAAATATGCATATTGAGCCTAGTTTTCGCAAGCGGTATCATAAAGCCATTAATGACAAAGTTATGATCAAAGCCGTAAAATTGGGTACAGGGCGTTTAAGAGGCAAACGGGCTGAGGCTATTGAGGGAGTCGGCCCAGAACGGTGGATGGCTTTTCGTGACCGGGCAGAAGCCATTCGTTTGCATGTCATCCAGCACTTGGACCAATATCTGGAGCAGCTTGTTGATAATGTACTAAAAAAAGGCGGTCATGTGTGCTTAGCCAAAACAGGTGAAGAAGCTGTTCAATATATTGAGAATCTGGCTAAAAAGAAAAATGCTAAGTCCATTGTTAAGTCAAAATCAATGGTTTCCGAAGAGATTCATTTAAATCCTGCCTTAGAGAAACTTGGCTGCAAAGTCATCGAATCAGACTTGGGTGAGTGGATCATTCAACTTGCTGACGAAACCCCCTCTCATATTATTGTGCCAGCCATGCATAAAAATCGTTTCCAAGTCGCTGATCTTTTCAATTCGGTGAATAATGGGCCAGAAAAAATTCCAGCCGAGACCGCTGATCTTTGTGCATTTGCCCGTGGCTATCTACGTAAGCAATTTTTGAATATTGATATTGGCATTACTGGGTGTAATTTTGCGATTGCTGATTCGGGTGCTGTTACCATCTGCACCAATGAAGGCAATGCCAGAATTGTTTCCGCGTTAGCTCCTACCCTGGTTACGATTATGGGCATGGAACGAATACTGCCAAGTGTTGAAGAACTCGCAGTCATGCTTTCGTTATTAGCCCGCAGTGCTACTGGTCAGAAATTAACGGTTTATAACACGCTGTCAACCGGTGTCCGGACCGAGCAGGAGTTAGACGGGCCTCAGGAATTCCACCTGGTTATTGTCGATAATGGCCGTTCAAAATTATTGGGCTCGAAATACGAAAAGGTACTTAATTGTATTCGTTGTGGTTCTTGCTTAAACGCCTGTCCGGTATATCGAAATATTGGCGGACATGCTTATGGCTGGGTATATCCAGGACCTATTGGTGCCGTATTATCGCCGTTATATCAGGGGATGGACAAATACGGAGAACTGGCCTATGCGAGTACATTATGCGGTGCGTGCCACGTCGCCTGTCCGGTAAAAATCCCATTACATGACATGCTGTATGCATTGCGGAATGATAAAGTTGAGCTTGAGAAAAAAGGCGAGTTGGTGGAAGATATCGCTTTCCAAGGCTGGAGTGCGGCATGGGCAACCATGAGCCGCTATCGCTTCTCGATCCGAATGGCACGGCGCTTTCAATTCCCACTGGTCAAAGCAGGGAAAATTGCCTTTGGGCCGCCGCCAATATCAGAATGGCTGAAGTATCGTGATATGCCGTCACTGCCTGATAAATTTTTCCATGAAATATGGCCAGAACTGAGTAAGGGCAGGGAGGAGGAATAGTCAATGGCACAAGGAACGTTAACTGGTGATCGTCAAGCTTTCTTTTCTACAATTCGTACGAATATCAAAACCCCGCCTGGCGGCAAAGCCAAGCGGGTTGAGAATCCGATGGAAGGTTTGTTTACTCAGCGAGAAACTACTGTTGAGGAACGACAAGTTTTACGGGATCGGTTTATTCAGGAGTGGACAGCGCTAGGCGGACATGCTTTTGGCTTAAAGGACCGCAGCGAGCTGGCAGCCAAGCTTACTGAGATTATTAAGGAGCGAAATATCAAGCAGGCCATACGCTGGGCTCATCCGGAGCTTGAAAAACTTAGTTTGGATGAGGTGTTCTTACAGGCTCAGGCCAGTTTATCAAAATGGCCGTTAGCCTCAAACTATAATGATTGGATAGATCAGGCTGAAGCCATGGAGGCAGGGGTGGTTTGGAGTGATATCGCGATGGCCGAATCAGGCACCTTAGTATTGCCTGGTTCGCATGAAAGAGCTACGACAGTCTGTATTCTTCCCATTACGCTTATTGCTATTTTCACAACCGCTCAATTAGTTGATGGGTTTTATTCGGTCATGAAACTGCTGAAAAACCGCTATGGAACCAATTTGCCAACCACGACAACCTTTATTACCGGACCTAGCAGGACGTCTGATATTGAAATGGATTTGACGATTGGCGTCCATGGCTCCAAGTACGTATATGCGTGTATTTTAGACGAATAAAAAACAAAAGAAGCTCCGTTCTGCGGAGCTTCTTTTACTCATTTAACACGATTTACTGCCCAGGCGTGGATGATTGACCAGCTTTAAGCTTAGTTTTTGTACCAGTTGAACAGCCCGGGAAAATTCGACATCTTGACGATTGTGCATTGTCTCAAGTACGCACATGGGGTTTTCCAGCCCTATTTCTCCACCTGGCATATAAACGTATTCCTGAGTCATATTATCGCCAAAGATGAAACCGGCTTTTAGTTGTGCGGCTACCATTACGCTCATATAATCCCTACATTCACTAAAATTTTATGAATCGACACCGTAAGGTGCAGTTTGCTAGTATCAGTGTAATCTATTATAGCATAAATGTCAGGCATGTCTCACATAAAAAACATATCGAAACATTCAATGACTCAGTGGTCTGTTCTGGCGAAACCGATGAGTTTCTGTTACTATTTCTATTAGAGTCATTTTTGCTAATTCTTGCCATCATATTTGCCGCAACTATTGCATAGACCTTTGATAGAAGGAGGCGGTCTGATCATGAACAGACGCCGGTTTCTTAAACTATGTGCCAGCTCGTTGCTGGCTGCAGGCTGCAATCAACCCTGGAATATGCTGGCCTTAAGTGCAGCATTCCGCAAAATTCCAGTTGTCCTTTATCACCGGATCGGCTATACAGCCGGCCAGCTGACAATCACACCAGAACGCTTTGACAACGATATGCGGCTGCTGCGGGATTATGGCTATAATAGCATTTCTTTAGAGAAATTTCAGAACTATTTACTGAACAAGACCGGAGAACTGCCTGAAAATCCGCTTTTGATTACCTTTGATGACGGGTATTTAGATAACTACGAATATGCTTATCCACTGCTTAGACGATATGGTATGGTGGGTGCCTTTTTTGTCATTACCGGTTTGCTTTGGGAACAAGACCGGCTTAAGCCGGAGCATATTAGTGAAATGGCACAAGCTGGAATGTCCTTTGGTTCCCATACGGTGACTCACCGCCAGTTGGGAAAGCTGGCGAGTGCGGACATTCAGGAAGAACTAAACAGTTCCCGCTCGACGATGGAAAGCATTTTAGGAAAGCCGGTACAAACTTTAGCTTATCCACAGGGAAGCTATAGTGCAGATACCATTAAAGTAGCCAAAGAAAACGGCTATTTAGGAGCCTTTACGACTACATATGGCACTTGCTCCCGCAGTGCAGAATACTTTGAACTTAGGCGTATTCCTGTATTTAACTATGATGGCAATATTATTTCGGTTTTGAACAAACACGCCTATTAATACAAATATGGTGTTAACAAAAAGAACTGGAGTTTGAGGTGTCTCAAATCCAGTTCTTCTTTTATTAAAACATATTTTTCTTCCATAATACGAAGGCACTAATGGCCGTACAGCTTAATGCAATCAGTGATGTATACATAAATCCGTGGTCAGTACCAAACGGTACATCGACGTTCATACCAAAGAAGCTGGAAATCATAGTCGGAATGGCTAAAATAATGGTCATGGAAGCTAAAAATTTCATCACTAAGTTCAGGTTGTTAGAAATAATCGAGGCAAAGGTATCCACCATGCCAGTCAATATCCGGCTATACATTTCAACCATTTCCTGGGCCTGTTTATTTTCAATGATGACATCCTCAAGAAGATCCTCGTCTTCTTCAAACATCTTGATAATGCTTTGCAAATTATTGTTAGAGCGCAGGCGCAGCAATTTTTCCATGACGACACCATTAGACCGCAAGGATACATTAAAATAAGTTAAGCCTTTCTGCAGCTCTAATAATTGAAACAAGCCTTCATTGCGCATGGACCGGCGTAATTCTTTCTCAATATCGTCAGTTAAGCGGCTGATTTGCCGCAAATATCGCAAATACAGGGTAGCTGATTTGTACAATATCTGAAATAGAAAGCGAGTTTTCTTAAACGTGCTGAACAGTTTGGAGTTGCAGCCATTGAACTCAGACAAAACTTCGTTGTTTTCCAGGCAAACCGTAATAATATAATCCTTGGTTAGTACGATGCCTAATGGTAATGTATCATAGCTAGCCTTATCACGCATAATCGGAACATTGGTGATAACCAGCGTACAGGTATCTTCAATCTCAGTACGGGAACGTTCTTCTTCATCCAGTGCGGCTTTTAAAATATCAAGTGGCACATTGACTGCAGTTGCGACTGTGGTCAGTTCCATGGTAGTCGGATTAATCAGATTGAACCAAGCGCCCTTTTCGAGCGATTCAACTGCACATTCACGCAGATTGCCAGTGTAACAATCACTTTTATAAACTTTTAACATAAATATTCCCCTTTGCATGAGGAATATAGCCATGTATCTTGCTAAATGCTTCGATCAAAGCAAGAAAAATGGAGTATTCCCCGATATTTATTGATTTTTGCGAAACAGCGTAAACTAGGTATGTCTACATCCATTTTTCTCACCTACCTTAAGCATTTAATTCAGTTTACATTAAAAATATACTCCCCGGTTTTATAATAGTCAATACGTTAGTTGTGTAAATTATAGTTAACAAACAAAATATTTAATAAAAATTTGCTATAATCGTCATTCTAGGATAATATTAAAGGGTTAGAAAGAATGTTGCTGCTTCAAATTAATGACTATATTTACCGGTGGCAATCTTGTTGACAAAGCTAACCGGGATTTGATATAATACTAAATGTGCCGGACACGGAGGGGTGTCCGAGTGGTTTATGGAGCTGGTCTTGAAAACCAGTGATCCTGCAAGGGACCGTGGGTTCGAATCCCACCCCCTCCGCCATTTAACTAAATGGCAGCAATCGCACTAGGTTTATCATACGGAGTGGTACTCAAGTGGCTGAAGAGGACGGTTTGCTAAATCGTTAGGGGTCGTGAGGCTCGCCAGGGTTCAAATCCCTGCCACTCCGCCATAAATTAATTATTGTAATGGTCTTACTTTCGAGTAAGACCATTTTTTATTATTCAATTTAGCCTCATCGCTTAGCAAAACTGATTGCTGGCTTTGTCAGCGTCATCTTATGATTGTTTTATATTCTATGCATAGAATATAAAAGAGCGCTAATATTTCGATGAAATTGCAAAAAATGGGGCATAATTACCATGCAGGCAATTATATTGTAAGGAGTATCGATATGGTAATTAAGACAGGCTTGGAGATTGTTCGATTGCACAAAGAATATGAAGATAAAATTGAAGAACTTTCTGATGCAGTTGTAAGGCTTGAAGAATATAATTACACAAAAAGCATTCTGCGTGAGCAGCTTGCTAAATTGCGCGAAGATTTAAAGGCGCTGGAAGATACCCGGTTTAAACCGCTTGATCCGGTAGTTATTCATACCTCGCTGCTTGGTGGTAAGTCGTAAACTAAAACTTTACAACTTGGAACACATGTTCTATTATGGTGATATAATAGGCTTGTTTTCTAACGACTGAATGCGCTGAGAGAAGTGTGAGGGATATGGAACGTTGGATTGCTCATGTGGATATGGATGCCTTTTATGCTGCAATCGAGCAGCATGATCATCCTGAGTTTGCAGGAAAACCGGTTATTGTAGGCGGATTAAGCAGCCGAGGGGTTGTTGCGACGGCGTCCTATGAGGCACGTAAGTTTGGCGTCCGTTCAGCCATGCCAATGACAGAAGCCCGCCGCCGCTGTCCGGAGGGGATTTTTCTAAATGGCAATCATGATCGCTATCGCGAAGTATCCAAGCAGATTATGATGCTGTTGGCTGATTTTTCGCCACTGGTTGAGCCGCTCTCGCTGGATGAGGCATTTTTAGATGTCAGTGGTATGGAACATATTTATCCTGATTTGACCCAGCTCGCGCAGCAAATTAAAGCTCGGATTAGGCAAGAAGTTGGTCTGACAGCCTCGGTAGGCGTTGCAGCAAACAAATTTTTAGCTAAACTGGCTTCAGATCTCAATAAGCCGGATGGACTGCTGCTGATTAAACCAGAACAGGCCAAACCGCTATTAGCTCCGATGACAGTTGGCAGAGTGTGGGGTGTGGGGGCTGCAACGATACAAGTGCTGCAGCAACTAGGGATTACGACGATTGGCGAGTTAGCTGAGGCCGATCTAGTCATGCTGGTCAAGCATTGTGGTAATTCGGCCTATACCTTGCATGCTTTAGCCAATGGTCAGGATGACCGTCCTGTTACTCCGGAAAGGCCGCCGCAGTCAGTTGGGAAAGAACTCACTTTTCTGGCCGATTTGCATGCCGCCGACGAGATCCAGGCACAGCTCTTGAGTCTGGCGGAAAAGGTGGGCTGGCGGCTGCGCTGTCTGGGGTATAGCGGCCGGACTATTACACTGAAAGTACGCTATGGTTCCTTTCGGACCATTACTCGCAGCCGAACGATAGCAGAGTCTACTAATTTTGATGAAGTCATTTATCAAATTGCGGGTGAGCTTTTCAAAAGCTGCAGCAGTAAAGAGGGAATTAGACTTCTGGGGATTACGGTCAGTAACTTGCAGTTGGGCAATCAGTTGGCATTATTTGATGAAGACGATAAACGCAAGGCACTCTATCATACGCTGGATAACTTAAAAGCACGCTTTGGCGAAGATATTATTACGAAAGCGCAGTTGTTACGCTGAGAGCTAGAAAAAACGACGGCAAAGCCGTCGTTTTCTTAAGTGGAGGAATGATGATGATTAGCGCTTGCTGCAGCCATCCTTACACCCTTTATTGTGCTGGAGCTGATTTTTAGCGTCTAGCTCCCGGGCAAACTCCAGGTTAACCTGTTCTTTTTTCGAACATGATTGATTGATGCGGCAATCTTTTTTCATACATAATCACCTCCATTTATTAGTCTACCCGAGATTATGGCTAACATAGCTGGAAAATTTATTGCATTTGTTTAAAAACGAAGTGATCTAAAGCAGCTGCAATGATTATTGAAAATTCGGCTAAACTAAGAAGGATGACAGTGTGAGAATCAGGCTGATCCTGATAAGCAGGATTGCGTAAGGATTCAGCCAATTTTATTGATAAGGGATGGTGATAACATGATTAATAAACAGCGGATGCTGGCCGAGTTTTTAGAGTTAATAAAAATCCGGTGCTCAACGAAAGCTGAACGGCAAGTCGGTGATTTATTAAAGCAACGCTTGGAACAATTGGGTTTGACGGTGTTTGAGGATTCGGTCGGGGAGAAAATTGGCGGCAATTGCGGCAATATCATTGCCTATTTGACTGGTGAAGTTCCAACCGCTCCGGTTATTATGCTGAGTGCCCATATGGATTGTGTTGAACCCTGTGGTGGCATTGAGCCAATTGTGCAAGATGGCATTATCAAGTCTGCTGGCAATACAATCTTAGGTTCTGATGATAAAGCCGGTGTTGCGGCTATTCTCGAAGGAATTAGGACGATTATTGAACAAAAGCTGCCGCATGGTGATATTCAAGTCGTTTTCACCGTGTCTGAAGAAGGTGGCCTGGACGGTTCTAAAAATATTCAACGTGACCATTTAAAAGCTGATTTTGGTTATGCGCTGGATTCGGGAGGATCACCAGGCCAGATTATTACCAAAGCGCCGGGGCAAAACAGCATCGAAGTGGTGATACACGGTAAAACAGCACATGCCGGAGTTGCACCGGAAGAAGGCCTTAATGCCATTGTTGTTGCGGGCAAGGCGCTTGCAGAACTAAAGCAAGGCCGTATTGATGAGGAAACCACCGCAAACGTAGGAATTATCGCAGGTGGGCATGCGACCAATATTGTTCCTGACCGGGTGGAATTAAAGTGTGAGGCTCGCAGCCGGAATGTTGAGAAGTTAGCGGCTCAGACCGAGCATATGAGAAAAACTTTTGAACAAACAGCCGGTTCTTGTGGTGCCCGGGCTGAAGTACATATTCATCATGCCTATGATCCTTTTGTGTTAGCGGATCATTCGCCTGTTGTAGCTTTAGCGGCTGCGGCGGCACGCAGTATTGATTTACCAGTTGCCTTACAAGCCACTGGCGGCGGAAGTGATGCCAATTTCTTTAACAGCTATGGTGTCCCAACGGCAGTACTCGGGGTTGGAATGACCAAAGTTCATACAACAGAGGAAAGTATTACGGAAGAAGATCTTTACAACGCTGCTGAACTTGTGGCCGCCATTATTACTTCAGCAGCCAAATCGCTGAACTGAAAAATACGCCATCAGTCCCAATCGGTCTGATGGCGTATTTGATTCAAGTGGGCTTATAAGTATAAAGAATAATTAGCGCAAGCTGGCCAGCAGGTAATCAGAATCAGTGTTCTGTTTAGGCGTTTTTTTTGTTTTAGATTGCTGGTAGCATTCTAAAAGTTCTTCTAGCTCATCATAATATTGATTAGGATTTCCACCGGTAGAACGGCAGGTATTGATGATTTGACAGAGTTCGGAAATTCTGAAAACCATGGTTTTCTCTCCGATGATGTTTTCCACCTAAGATCACTCCTCAAAAACTCATAAATAAGACTTGTAGTCAGCCGGGATAGCACGGCTGACTGTTGACGGGTATGATTCAGGAGCATATGCCGGAGGCAATTGCTGTGAACTAAATCTTACTTTATTGTATGATTGTTAACGTAAATATGAGATATTGCAGCAAAAAATATTAGTCGGTGCGTAAAACTGCTGTTTTTTACGTAGTGGGTTTTGAACAAAGGGTTTTAAGCATGTTTGGCGAATTTTAAATCACTGCACAAAATATGAGCCGGAATTAACTTGAAATAGAATTTGATTCAGTTAGGAAAGGCTGCGAACTTAAGGAGAGAAGTATATGTCAACAATTAATGCAATACTGATTGAACCTGGAAAAGAGCCGGTCATTTGTAAGCTATCGGCTGATATTGATAAACAAATTGAAGAAATTGCGACCATACTGGATGGGAATTTTGCCAGCTCCAGGCTTTTTAATGTCGGCAACGGGATTTCTTTACATATATTCGTAAACGATTTGGCTGTACCGCTCGGGCTACCTGCCAATCGCCGTTTTCCTGCACCGGATGATCATGAGATTATCTTTGGGAATGCGATCTTTCTGGCGCTGGATGATGAGACTGGTGATGAACAAGGCGCAATTGATATTCCTGAAGATATCTGCACCTTTTTCATGGAGAATTTAGATAAAAGCTTGCCTCGGTGTAAGGGTGATGAAAAGCCTGATCCAAGTGCGGAGATTTACACCGAAGGGGTGGGAACTGCTGAAGAACGCAGTTTTAAATGGCAAGAGGTGGAATGTCCACCCAATGTTACGAAATATATTGGCAGCGGCCGGGTGAAAATTGTGGATGATGGTGTTTGCGATGTAATTCAGATTAATGGCCGTTACTTTAGACAAATTACAGTTGAAAATAAAAAAACTCCATTGCAATAGCCAGCGTTGAGTCTTGCAATCCCCACAAACAGGGTTAGTATGAGAATAGCATGCGCTACAAATACTATGCTTAAAAAAAGGGGAGTTATCATGCACGCTAATCGAGCTGAAGAAATCATGAAATCATTAGATATTATCGGTGTTCAGTATCGCAATAACTATGTTTGGATTGAAGATATTGATAAAGGGCGTAATACTGCTCATGTTACGTATCTGGAAAAACGCAACACCATTCATGTTGATATTGATCAGCTTGAGGAAACAGGACCAGTTACCAGAGTTCATTAATTGTTAGCTGGTCAAGTGAAAAATCTTAATGATTTAGCTGGTTTATACAAGGTTAAAGCTGTCCTGAGCGGATTTCTAAAGAAATCGTCGGGACAGCTTTTTTATATCATCCATTAAATGATGGGGCGGCCGGCAGAAGGGAGCGGTCTGGGTGTGCTGGCTGCACTGGTGCCCAGTATTTTACCTAGCACGCGAATGCCCTCGGTAAGGCGGGATGGGTCATGTGTGGAAAAGCTTAAGCGTATTTCCTGGCTGGTAGAACCATTGGTATAGAAAGCTTCACCCGGAACGAAGGATATCCCGCCCGCGGTGGCCTGACGCAGTAATTCAGCAGGATTGACGGAAGCGTCCACTTTACACCACAAGTAAAAGCCGCCTTCGGCAAGTTCAAATTTGATATGATTGCGGCAGTATTGATTGAGGGCGCGGGCCATGGCATCGCGTCTTTTTTTATATTCTGAGCGAATAGTACGCAGGTGGCTTGGTAAATAATCCTCTTCCAGACAACGGTGGATAATTTGCTGTGATAAATTATTACTGTGCAGGTCAACATACTGCTTTTCCATGGCCATACGGTTAATGACCGGTACAGGGGCATTGACCCAACCTGTTCGCAGGCCGGGAAATAAGATTTTCGAAAATGTGCCCAAATAAATGACGCCCCCATACGTATCTAAGGACTTTAAATTTGGCGGCGGCTGCTGATCATAGTAAAGCTGACTGTAGGGGTCGTCTTCGACAATGACCAGTCGATGGCGGGCGGCCAGGCGAATGAGTTCCTGACGTTCGCGCAGGGAAGTGACTCTCCCGGTAGGATTTTGAAAGGTCGGAATGGTGTAGAAAAGTTTTGGCCGGTATCGAATCAAATAATCCTCCAACAGTCCAAAATCATAGCTGCCAGTCTGAGGCAGGCACAAAATGCGTGCTCCGGCCGACTCAAAGATTTGAATGGCGCCCAGATAAGTAGGGGATTCGACGATGACATAGTCACGCGGCTCAAGGAAGGTTTTCACAACCAGATATAATCCTTGTTGTGAGCCTGAGACAATCAGCAGATTTTCCGGCAGGGCTGCCATGCTGGTTTTCTTCAGCCAGTTTGTCAAGGAACGTCTTAATGGAAGATATCCCTCGGTAGAAATGTAGCCGAAATCTGTGCGGTCAGGTTGAGGTGCGTTTTTACCAAGTGTCAATTCAATAAGATCCAGTGGATAGAGGGTAGGGTCAGGCATTCCGGCAGCCATGGATATGACGTCATCCGCGGTTGGGCTTGCAATGAGTGTACGCAGGAGTGATGCCAAGGGGGAGTTGTACTGGGGAATAAATAGCTGTTCCCAAGGGACTTCCGGCTGGTCGCTCATCGTTGGCGGCGTGACGTATGTGCCGCTGCCAATCCGGGTGGCTACCAAACCGCGTTCTTCAAGCAGTCTGTAGGCGCTAATTGCGGTTGTTCGGCTTACATTCAGCAATTGAGCCAGTTGGCGCTCGGGCGGCAGTTTGGAATTTGCGGGAATTTGTGCATTCATAATGTTGGTTGTCAGACAGTTGGCGATCTGCAAGTACATCGGGAGCGTGCTGTGGGCATCCATCATTATTTTGGAAAGAATTTTGGAAGTATCCATTTTTATATCACCACTCAAATTTACTAGATATTATTAAAAATTTATCGATTTTACGCGATTGGATATTAAATTGGTATTTACATATTCTTAGATTGGATATTTACATCGGAAATCCTGCCTATTATGATGATAGTCAATAAGTTTTAAATTTGATTCATTTCGGGGTGAAGGTATGAGCAAGAAAGAATTTTTTGCAGGCGTTCGTGATACCATGCCAGTCATGCTTGGGGTCTTTCCTTTCGGGCTGGCTTATGGAATCTTTGGGCAGTCGGTAGGATTAACTCCAGGCGAAATTATTAGTATGTCCTTATTGGTTTTTGCAGGAGCAGCTCAATTTGTCAGCTTGCCGATGTTCGCTGAGGGAGCTGGGTTGGTTATGATCAGCTTGACTGCTTTGCTCATCAACTTACGTCATTTGCTTATGGGGGCTTCGCTGGCTCCCTATATGTCGGGTTTATCGTTGTCTAAGAAAGCTCTGCTGTCTTTTGGGATGGCAGATGAGACATATGCTGTCACGATCAGTCGTGCCTATGCTGTAGGCTATCATCCGTCCTATCAGCTGGGCAGCAACATGACCGGATACGTGACTTGGTTTACTTCGACGCTTATGGGCGTTGTTCTTGGCAGCCAGATCCATGATCCGCTTTCGTGGGGCCTGGATTTTGCCATGCCAGCCACTTTTTTAGCGCTGTTAATCCCTCGTTTAGTGGATAAGGTGAGTGTGGGTGTCTGTTTGGTTGCTGCAGTGGTCAGTGTGACTGCCTCCATTGTGCTGCCCGGCAAATGGTATATTATTATCGCCTGTTTGGTTGCCGTTGCAGCTGGCGGATTGATGGAGAGGGGGGAGTCGAGTGAGAACTGAAATTATGCTTACCATAGTGGCTATGGCGGCGGCGACGTTTCTAACCCGCTTTATTAGTCCGGCAGTTTTGGGGAACATTAAGCTGCCAGGCTGGTTTGAACGGCTGTTAAAGCATGTGCCGACAGCTATGCTAACCGCGTTGATTGCGCCAGCGCTGGTGGCTCCGCAAGGCAGTGTTGCGCTGACTTTCGCTAACCACTATCTCATTGCCGGAATTGTAGCGGCTTTTGTTGCCTACCGGCGTCAGCCGCCTATTGCTACCATGGGGGCTGGCATTGCTGTGATGCTGGCTTTGCGCAGCATCTAAAGTATCAAATTTAAAAGCTGGTGTCTTCCTATGCAAAAAGCATAAAAGACACCAGCTTCTCTTATTATGATAACGTTTTTTTACGCCGTAATAACCAGCAAATAAAATAAAGAAATCTTGTGTAAAATCCAGCAGCATTCAGCAGTTT
The DNA here is from genome assembly GCA_003990955.1 of Sporomusaceae bacterium FL31. Classification (GTDB taxonomy): domain Bacteria; phylum Bacillota; class Negativicutes; order DSM-1736; family Dendrosporobacteraceae; genus BIFV01. Next base: position 103,648 of record BIFV01000010.1, on the reverse strand, counting down.
TTTGCTGATTGCCCGTTCTTTAGGGGCTTGTACTTTTGGATCAGACAAGTACAGGGCCAGCAAACCGCACACTACTGTGCGGGTAAAAATGGGATTGGGGGTAAAAGCTGTTTGCAGCCGTGCCTGTTGACTGAAAAATTTCAGCCGATCGACAATTTGCAGATCATTTTCATAGTAAAAGATAAAATTGAGATCACCATTGGCGCGGTCTTCGGCTCCATCAATAAAATAATCCAACAGGATATGGAGTCCGCTAATCCAGGGAAAATAAGCCCTGGAAATATGCTGGGCTTTTTCTGCTGTCAGGCTTGGATTGTGGGCTGCTGCAGCTAGCATAAACATTCCAAGCGTTGAACCGGTTGCTGCGGCAAATTCCCAGGCTGTAATGTCAGGACAATCAACCTGACTGGCCGTAATCCAATCAAGCATTTTGGCTTCCCGGATGGCTGGGTCCAGATGCTTGTAGGTTTGGAGGCTGCTGTAGAGTGCTGCCAGCTTAATGGCTTCAGGCTGGGCGTGCCGATAAGCTGGCAGTTTGGCAAGTTCAGCTTGGCAGGTTTTTACCAGTGACTGCAGGTAGCCGCCGTCTTGCTTAAAAGGATAGTATTGATAATAATCCTGGCAATCTGCAGCAGGATCAAGCGCATCCGTCATAGCCAAATGCAATTGGCGAAACGCGGCTTCATCAGCTATTCCAGCCCGGTCACACAGGTTGTCCAGATAATCGCTGATGGTTTGCAGTGTTACCACGAATTTAACGAAATTTTGTGGTTGTACTCCATCGTGCAAACTATAAACGCTGCCACCCTGGCAATGAAACTTTTTATCTCTGATACTGCTCAATGCCTGTGACCTAAGTTCATCACAAGGGATCTGGCTGGCAAGCTGACGCCAAGAGGCAAGTTCAGTATTAACAAGCGGGAGTATGTTTTTGACGAACTTGGTTACAAGCTTGAGACTGGCTATGGTTTGGCCAAGAGTTTTTAACATATGCAACCTCCTAGCGGTATTTTAGCTATTATTCCCAAATGAAACTAATAACAGTATAGTTGATTCTTGCGTTTATTTCCATTGTAGTTTGCGGTGATTGGTTTGTAGAAGGCGTTTTTGTTGGCATTTAATGCACTTGAAAGGAAGGAATGAATCGCCCCTGGACTTGTGAACTGTTTTAGGATAAAATATTGTCATAAAATAAAAACTGGCTATGCTGGTGGGTAGTAGGAGTTTTCTACTATAAAGTTTGTGATTGAAGCAATGATGCTCCGAACGAAAAACGTTCGGAGTTTTTTTATCACTCAACCAAGACTCAGGTCAATTTGCCATGGAATAAGGGGAAGGGTGTTCTTACTGATACGGGCATTCTGGAATGCTGAAATTACTTAATACGTTATGACCGACTTAGATAAAACTTTGCAAAGGAGTCATTATGAGTAGTCTGCAGAATATTAAAGAAGATGTTCAAAAAACAGCCGAGGCAATCGCGGATGTTTTAAAAATTGAAGTGGAAATTGCCGATTTAAATCTGGTGCGGATTGCAGGTACTGGAACCTATCAGCAGCAGTGTGGTCAGCCCATGACGGATGGGTTTATTTATCAATATGTACTAAAATCCGGCAAGACCATAGTGATTGAACATCCAGGACAGCATGAACTTTGTAAGCCGTGCCCGCGTAACGGCAATTGTCAGGAGGATGCTGAAATTGCTGCTCCCATCATGATTGATGGCGGCCCGGTAGGCGTGATTGGTTTGGTTAGTTTGGACAGCGAACAAACACAGCGGCTGCTGGCCAGACGGGAGTGGATGCTGCGGTTTATTGCCAAAATGGCGGAACTGATTGCCGGAATGCTGCAGAAGCCCAATGCTCAGTCAGTTTCCCGGCGTACTCTCAATTTAGATGAGCTTGAAAAGAAGGCCATTATCAAAGCGCTGTCTGAGGTTTCAGGCAATACGCATAGCAAGGAGCGGGCTGCGGAGCTGCTGGGAATTAGCCGGGCAACCTTGTACCGCAAGCTAAAAGAGTATAATTTACTTCATAATGCTTAAAATAGTCGGTTTCATGCTGTAGACAAATCTTGCATGTCTATTCTATAATAAATTTATGTACAATAAACGTCTCAATTTGAGAATGAGGGCAGCGGCGCTCTAGAACGAAGTTACTCGTTTTAGGGCGCTTTTTTGGAATAAGCCGGCAAAATAATATTGCTTGCCAAGCGGCGAAAAGTTTATGCCAGTGTTAACAGATTGGTCTAAATGCTGTAAACTGAAAACATGAATAATTTTGAATATTGAGAGTTTATTGGGATTCATCAGAAAGATTCAGGAGGAGATTATGGCTGACTTACGGATAAATCTATGCGGTATTGATTTTGTAAATCCGGTGATGCCTGCAGCTGGCCCGCCTGTTAAAGATGGTGCGATGTGCCAGGCGGCAGCCCGCGGCGGCGCTGGTGGGCTTGTGACCAAGACCATTTCAGTTTGTCCAGCCGAAGTGCCAAGGCCATGTATGGCTGAAATAAAAGGTGGCTTTCTCAACACTGAACTGTGGTCAGAGCTGCCAAAAGAACAATGGATGGAACATGAATATCAGCTTGCCAAGCAAACCGGACTGCCTTTAATTATCGGGTTAGGCTATACGGCTGAACAAATTCATGAATTGGCTAAATTGGTACAACCCTATGCGGACGCCTTGGAGCTGTCCACTCATTATGTAGGGAATGATTTATCACCAATTATTCATGCCGTTCAAGCGGCCAAGGCTGTTGTTGATATACCGGTGTTTGTCAAAATGAGTCCTCACCCCAACATTCAAGAGATTGCTTTGGCGGCAGAAGCTGCTGGTGCGGACGGACTGGTCATGATTAATTCGTTTGGACCCTGTATGGGTATTGATATTGAGACCGGTCTTCCACTGATGGGGAGTAAAGAAGGCTATGGCTGGCTGTCCGGGGCAGCCATTAAACCACTGGCAATCCGTTGTATTTATGATGCAGCCCGGGTTGTGAAAATCCCAATTATCGGTGTAGGCGGTATTACCAATGGTTATGATGCCATTGAAATGATGATGGCTGGTGCCTCAGCCGTACAGGTTTGTACTGAAGCCATCTTAAAGGGACCTAGTGTCTATGGCAAAATTGTAAAAACCATGAATGATTTTCTTGATAGCCATGGTTATCAGTCGGTTAATGAAATTAAAGGTCTAACCCTGAGAAAAACGGCTGAGCGATCTTTGAATATGACTCCGGCAGTACCTAAGATTCATCATGATAAATGCATCTTATGCGGTCTTTGCCAGACAAGCTGTGTCTATGATGCGATTACCAAAACCGATACATTAGCCATTGATCCCCAAAAGTGTTTTGGTTGTAGTTTATGTGTTAGCCGCTGTCGTCAGAAAGCACTGACGATGGATTAAAGAAAAGAAGGTGGTGACGGCATGGCTGATTTGTTGATCCGTAATGCGCGAATTGTTGATGGTACTGGAACTCCCTGGTTCAAAGCAGATGTTGCCGTTACTGGTGATACCATTACGGCGGTAGGGCGACTCCCCTACTCACGCCGTAACCATAAAGAAATGATTGACGCGGAAGGTCTTACCTTAACTCCTGGATTTATCGATATGCACAGTCATTCTGACTTGATGCAGCTTGAAGTGCCTCAAGCTTCACAAAAAATCCGGCAAGGGATTACGACTGAACTGCTGGGGCAAGACGGTCTGGGAGTTGCGCCGATGCGCGCCGATCAAGTTGAGCGTTATCGGCAATATTTATCCGGATTGGATGGCGATCCGGCCATTGACTGGTCTTGGAAAACGTTTGCTGATTATCTCTCCCGTTTGGAACAGGCTGGTTCGGCGACCAATTTGGCGGCATTAGTTGGTCATGGGCCGCTTAGGCTGATGGTGATTGGGATGGAGGAAAGGCCTGCGACAGCAAGTGAACTGGCGCAGATGAGCAAACTGGCGGCGCAAGCGTTTGCCGAAGGAGCCTTTGGCTTTTCTACAGGGCTGATTTATCCGCCTTGTGCTTTTGCTGACTATCCGGAATTGCTGGCCTTTGGTGAAGTCACAGCAGCAGCTGGTGGAATCTTCGTGGCTCATGTTCGCAATGAGCGGGATACCGTGAAGGAATCCATCCAGGAAATTTTCAGTGTTGGCTATCAGACTGGGGTAACACCGCATATTTCCCATCTTAAAATCATGGGTAAGGAAAATTGGGGCAAAGCAAAGGAAGTGCTGGCTCTGTTTGAAGAAGCACGGAGTAAAGGATTGGAAGCTGGCTTTGACCAATATCCGTATCCGGCTGGCAGTACCATGCTGAGTATCTTAATTCCCGCTTATGCTCATGCGGGCGGCAGTAAGGCGCTGCTCAACCGGCTTGAAGATCCTCACCTGCGGGTGACCTTGGCGCAGCAGATGGCCGAAGGGTTGCCTGGCTGGGAGAACATTGCAACCGCTGCGGGGTGGGATGGAATCCTCATCACCGGTATAGCCGAAGGTCCGAATAAAAAGTGGGAAGGTCTTAGCTTGGCTGCCATTGCACAAGCGAGCAGCCGTTCGCCGCAGGAAGTGGTGTTTGATTTGTTGGTCGAAGAACGTCTCCAGGTTTCCATGGTCAACTTCAGTATGCATCAAAACGATGTTGCAGCAATCATGCGCCATCCGCAGGGCATGCTGGGAACAGATGGCTTGCTGGGCGGAAAGCCTCACCCGCGAGCTTATAGCTCAACCGCGCGAATACTCCAAAAGTATGTCCGCGAAGAGGGTGTGCTCAGCTTGGAGCAGGCTGTGGCCAGGATGACTTCACGGCCTGCAGCCCGTTTGGGTTTATATAAACGAGGGATTGTCCGGCCTGGGATGAAAGCTGATTTGGTTTTGTTTGATGCCAAGAAAGTGCAGGATGTGGCAACTTACACCGAGCCGTGCCAGCACCCGCAGGGATTTGAGTATGTATGGGTAAACGGCATTGCGGCGTTGGCGGCAGGTCAAGAAACTGGCCGGCTGTCCGGGAAAGTACTCCGGCATAATCAGCTTGAAAGCCTGGCGGCAGAGAACATAAAGAGCGAGGCGATGAGATGAATTCTAGAGTCATACAGGCTCCGGTAGCTGCAGTCGACCAGGACGGACTGCAGCGGCTATGTCAGCAAGTCATTCAAACTCCGAGCTATACCGGGCAGGAAGGGGCCGTTGCCCAAGTACTTAAAACAGCCATGAGCGAGCTTGGTTTTGACCGGGTGTGGATCGACAGTGTTGGCAATGTGATCGGGGAGATTCGGGGTACTCAGTCAGGGCCACGCATCTTATTTGACGGTCATATTGACACCGTCGAAGTCAGTGATCGCGATAAATGGACGGTTGATCCTTTTGCGGGCGAAATAAAAGACGGTAAAATTTACGGACGCGGTGCCACCGACATGAAGTGCTCGGTAGCGGCCATGCTCTATGGGCTGGCTCCATTGACCAAGCATAAAGATCGGCTGGCTGGTTCGGTTTTTGTTTCAGGGACGGTATGTGAAGAAACTTTTGAAGGCTTGGCTTTAGGAAAAGTCATTGAAGCCGTTCAGCCGGAATATGTTGTTATTGGTGAAGCTTCCGGACTTAGTCTGAAGCGGGGGCAGCGCGGACGGGCTGAAATTGCAGTGACGACACTCGGCAAATCAGCCCATTCCTCCAATCCATCGGTCGGAAAAAATGCTGTCACTATGATGATGCAGCTTGTCGAGCTGATTCATAAGCAGCCTAATCCAACGGACAGTTTTTTGGGGGAGGGGATTTTAGAACTTACTGATATCATTTCTAATCCTTATCCGGGGGCCTCGGTGGTTCCAAACCGCTGCCGGGTTACGTTTGACCGTCGTACTTTGGTTGGTGAAACCGAAGAGACAGTTTTGGCGCCAATTCGCCAGGCTGTTGCCGTGCTGGCGGCTCAAGATCCGGAATTCAACGCTGAAGTTGAGCTGGTTCAAGCCAGTCAATGCTGCTATACGGGCGCAGCAATCAGTGGTAAACGGTTTTTTCCGGCCTGGGAGTTAGCAGAGGATCATGAATTGGTTGCCGGTGCACTGCAGAGCTTACGCCAAACAGGGCTTGATCCGGCCATTACAAAATATAGTTTCTGCACCAATGGCAGCAATTCGGCAGGGTTGGCCGGAATACCCACCATTGGCTTTGGGCCTGGCCGCGAGGATGGCGCTCATGTGGTTGATGAGAACATTGAGCTTGAGCAATTATTTGGTGCTGCTGCCGGTTATCAGGCCATAGCAGCAAAATTTTGTCTGAAATCAATGAGAAAATAAAAAATATACCGGAGGTCGAACAATATGGCGAAAATCCCTTTTGGTCCAACCTATGATGAAATGCTCAATCCAGCGCTTCTGGATGAGTCGGTACGGGCAAAAGCGCTAAAGGCTTTTAATGAAAATGAGCTTGATCCGATTAATTTATTTAATATCACCTGGAAAAATGCTGAGAATAACGTGCGCAAGGTGGTACTGCCGCCTGAACTTACGGGTGTTGATGCCAATGTGGTGGTGCTGTTAGGCTGCGGATTCCCTTCTGGATCTCATAAAGTAGGTCCAGCGTACAGTACTCTGGTTGAAGGCTTAGTGGATGGCGAAATTATTCCCGGCGAACACACCATCTTGGGTCCGTCGACCGGCAACTTTGGTATTGGCACAGCTTATATTTCCAAGCTGCTAGGCTTTAAGGCCATTGTGATCATGCCGGACAATATGAGTAAAGAACGTTATGAGCGTATTAAAAAGTACGGCGGTGAGCTGGAGCTTACACCTGGTTCGGAATCCGATGTTATCCTGACACTGGAAAAAACCCATGAGATGATGAAAAATCCAAAAAATAAAGCCTTAGCTCAATTTGAACTATTTCCTAATTATCGTTTCCATCGTCATGTAACCGGAAATAGTGCGATTGAGGCTGTTCAAGGTGTGGGTAATGGCCGGATTGCCGGATTTACATCTGCACCAGGATCGGCGGGCACGATTGCTGCAGGCGATCAAATTAAAGCAGCCTTCCCGGAAGCAAAAATTGCTGCACTGGAGCCTTATGAATGCTCAACCCTGGCCAATGGCGGCCGCGGCCAGCATCGCATTGAGGGCATTGGTGATAAAATGTGCACCTTGATCCACAATGTGCTGACAACGGACTTTGTTATTCTGATTAAAGATGAAGAGACGGTTCAGGGACTGAAAATATTCCGTGATGGTGTGGATGCTTTAGTAAACCTTGGCATGGACCGCGATTTTGCCTTAAGCTTACAGGATAGTTTCGGACCTTCCGGTATTTGTAATGTACTGGGAGCGATTAAGCTGGCCAAGTTCTTGCGCTTGGGACCTGGTGATAATGTTGTGACTGTGGCAACCGACGGTTTTGACCGCTATCACTCGGTCATGGATGAACTGGATCAGCGTTATTTGGAAACAGCCTCATTTGTATTGGATCGCTGGGCCAAAGACATCTTCCTCGGTGCCGACACCGAGCATGTATTTGATTTCCGTAAAGCCAGTGTCAAAGAACAGCTCTTCCAACAGAAAGAAAATGACTGGCTGAAATTTGGCTACAGCAAAGAATTTATGGATTCTATGCGTGAGCAAAGTTTCTGGGATAATCAATATGCTAAAGTGACTCAATATAACGATAAAATCCGGAATCTGCGGTAAACCGGTTAGGGGCGATGCATGATGGCAACGGTGCTGGTAGGTGGAACAGTGGTGACCTCCGTAGACTGTTACCGGGCTGATGTTCGACTGGATAATGGACGTATTGCAGCAATTGGAGTGGATATCGCAGCGGCTGAGGATATTGTCCTTGATGCTGCGGGCTGTTACTTATTTCCCGGGGGAATAGACCCCCATACCCATTTTGATTTGCCTGTGGGGCAAACAATAACGGCTGATGATTTCGCTAGCGGGACAGCGGCTGCGGCTGTGGGCGGAACAACGACCATTCTTGATTTTGCCACGCAAAACAAGGGTGAAAGTCTGCTGGAGGCGTTAGCCAACTGGCATGATAAGGCGGATGGCAAGTGTTATATTGATTATGGCTTTCACCTGGCCATCAGTGACTGGAATGAGGCTGTACAAGCGGAGATGACACAAGCCGTTCAAGCTGGTGTGACTTCCTTCAAACTCTATATGGCCTATAAAGATGTATTGCAAGTGGACGATGGAGTATTGCTGGCGGCCATGCAGGCAGCCAAGGCCAATGGCGCGTTAATCTGCCTGCACTGTGAAAATGGTGATGTCATTGCTGCCCTGGTTCAGGAAGCATTGGCGCAAGAGTGTACTGAGCCTAAATTTCATGCCTTGACCAGACCGGCAATTTTGGAGGGTGAAGCGGTAAACCGGGCCATTTGTTTGGCACACATCGCTGAGGCGCCATTGTACGTCGTCCATGTCAGCTGCGCTGATGCGCTTGCTGTGATTCAGCGCGCCCAACAGCAGGGCTGGCCGGTTTATGGGGAGACTTGTCCGCAATACTTATTATTGGATGAATCAAAATATCAAGGACAAGATTTTGAGGCAGCCAAGTTTGTCATCTCACCCCCGCTCAGAGCCAAAGAAAATCAGCCAGTATTATGGCAGGGTCTAAAAAATAAACACCTGGCCACAACAGCATCTGATCATTGTTCCTTTAATTTTTTACAGCAAAAAGCATTGGGGCGTCATGCTTTCAACAAAATCCCCAATGGCGCACCTGGCGTGGAGAATCGCTTTGGTCTACTGTATACCTATGGGGTTTGTGCCGATAAACTTACACTCAAGGAGTTTGTTGCCATTACTTCTACTAATGCGGCTAAGCTATTTGGCCTCTTTCCGGCCAAGGGCACCATTGAAGTTGGCAGTGATGCCGATATTGTGGTGTGGGACCCAGTAATTCGTACAACTATCACCGCTCAAACTCAGGTGCAAAGAGTGGATTATAATGCCTATGAGGGATTTTCGCAGGTCGGTAAGCCCCGGGCGGTATACTTGCGTGGCCAGCAAATTGTTGAAGAGGGCCGCCTGATTGCTGCTGAGCCAAGCGGCCGGTACATCAAGCGACAGCCTATTTCTTAGACAAGGAGGCGCTGGACGTGTTTAATTTTATTCTAAACGGTCAGGGTGTGACTGCAGGTCAGGATAGCAATTTACTGCATTATTTGCGCGAAGAAGCTCGCCTGACTTCAGTGAAAGAAGGCTGCAGTGAAGGAGCCTGCGGTTCCTGCATGGTCTTGGTTGACGGGAAAGCAATCAGAGCTTGTTTGCTGTCTACTGCTAAAGTAGCAGGCAAATCGGTGCTAACGGTTGAAGGCCTTTCCAAGCAGGAGCAGACCATCTATGCAGAGGCTTTTGCCAAAGCCGGGGCGGTACAATGCGGCTTTTGCATTCCGGGGATGGTCATGAGTGCTAAAGCATTATTGGATGTTCACAGCAAACCCACCGAAGAAGAAATTAAAAAAGCCATTCGCGGCAATATTTGCCGCTGTACCGGCTATGTTAAGATCGTTGCGGCCATTCAGCTGGCTGCAGCAGCCCTGCGCGGCGAAATGAATGTTGCTGAGCAGGCAAGTCAAGGGCGGGTTGGTGATCGCTTTAACCGGGTCGATGCTCAGGAAAAAGTACTGGGAACAGGCCAATATGTTGACGATCTTAAAGTAGACGGCATGTTGTATGGTGCTGTTCTGCGCTCTCCGGCACCCCGTGTTAAGATTATTAACATTGATATTACTAAGGCGAAAATACAGCCAGAGGTTCAGGCCGTATTAACAGCTGCTGATATTCCTGGTGAACGTTTTGTCGGTTTTTTGGCACAAGATTGGCCTGCTTTGGTCGCAGAAGGCGAAGAAACTCACTATGTTGGTGATGCGCTGGTTTTGATTGCGGCGACTACCAGAGCGGCGGCTAAAGCTGCCCTCCAGCATGTTGTTCTTGAATATGAAGAATTACCGCCAGTGATTACGCCAGCGGCAGCATTAAGTCCTGATGCCCCTAAGCTTCACCCCAAAGGGAATATTTTGAGTACAACCAAGCTGCAGCGTGGCAATACTTCAGAAGCCATTGCCTCAGCCGCATTCTGCGTTACCAAGCGCTATGCTACTCCTCCAACCGAGCATGCCTTCATGGAGCCGGAAAGTGCTCTGGCAGTACCCGAGCAAAATGGACGCCTGACCGTGTTCGTGGGCAGTCAAAGTGTTTATGAAGATCAGCATGGCATTGCCGGAGTACTAGGCCTGCCCCATCATCATGTCCGGGTGATCAGCAAGCTGGTTGGCGGCGGTTTTGGCGGTAAAGAGGATTTAAGTGTCCAGCATCATGCTGCTCTTTTAGCATGGCATACCAAACGGCCGGTTAAAGTGACATTATCTCGGAAGGATAGTCTGTTGGTCCATCCCAAACGCCATGCCATGGAAATTGAAGTAACGACAGCGTGCGATCAGACTGGAAAAATCCTAGCGATTAAGGCCGATATTGTTGCTGATACAGGGGCCTACGCTTCATTGGGCGGTCCGGTTTTACAGCGTGCCTGTACGCATCTGGCTGGCCCATACCGGGTGCCGAATGTTGAGATTCACGGGTTGGCTGTCTATACCAACAATCCGCCTGGAGGAGCCTTCCGCGGCTTTGGTGTGCCGCAGTCGGTTTTTGCGAGTGAAACAAACCTTGATTTACTGGCTGAGCAGGTGGGGATAAGTCCGTGGGAAATTCGTTACCGCAATGCTCTGGAACCGGGAATGGCCATGGCAAGTGGCCAGATTGCCGATGCGGGTACGGCGATCAAAGAAACCCTGCTGGCCGTAAAACCAGTTTATGAACAACATCCCTATACCGGTATTGCCTGTGCGATGAAAAACACCGGTATTGGTGTTGGCGTGCCTGATGTCGGCCGGGCTAAAATCCGGATCAGCCAGGGAAAAGCACTGGTACTAACCAGTGCTGCCTGTATTGGTCAGGGATTAGCCACTGTCATGACCCAAATTGTCTGTGAGACCATTGGGCTTGAGCCTGAAATTGTCAGAGTTCATGCACCAGATACCGATGTTACTCCTGATGCCGGGACTACCACTGCGTCACGTCAAACCTTGTTTACCGGCGAAGCCATTCGCCAGGCTGCTCTTGCTTTGTGTGAGGCCTTGAATGGGAAGTGTCTGGCTGATTTGGAAGGGCAGGAGTTTTACGGCGAATACAGCGGGATTACCGATGCGTTGAACTCGCCCAAGGAACAGCCTGTCAATCATGTGGCATTCGGTTATGCGACCCAGGTGGTTATCCTCAATGATCAGGGTAAGGTGACCAGGGTGGTTGCCGCCCATGATGTCGGCAAAGCCTTGAATCCTACAGCCATCGAAGGGCAGATTGAAGGGGCTGTTGCTATGGGATTAGGCTATGCGCTGACAGAGGATTTTCCGTTAAGAGCCGGAGTACCGACTGCCAAGTTTGGTACGCTGGGGCTGTTCCGTTCCATTGACATGCCGGCTATTGAGGTCATGATTATTGAGAAAAATCCTTCGGAATTAGCCTATGGTGCTAAAGGGGTTGGTGAGATTGCTACCATTCCAACAGCTCCAGCCGTAGTTTCGGCTTATTATCGCTTGGATGGGCAGTTGCGTCAGCAGTTGCCGATGCAAAATACGTTTTATCGCAAGGCAGCTAAACGTCTGATATGAAGGTGTGGATAACAAGTAACAGGGAGGCTGGATATGAGCGGATCTATTTCAAATTTAACGTGCGTAAAATGTGGCAGTACTTATCAGTCCAATCAAGTGGATTATTATTGTGAAGCGTGTGGATTTAACGAAGGCATACTTGATGTGATTTATGATTATGATGCAGTTGAGAAAAAGCTGAATCCCAAGACCTTGGCTGCAAACAGCGAGCGCTCCATGTGGCGTTATCTTCCCTTGCTGCCTGTTGATAATCCAGACTTGATTCCTCACCTGCAAGTTGGCTGGACACCGCTGTATGCTGCCCCAAGGCTGGCTGCTGACTTAGGTGTTGCCCGCTGCTGGGTCAAAGATGAAGGCCGTAATCCGACAGCATCCTTTAAAGACCGTGCCAGTGCTATGGGCGTAGTCAAGGCCCTGGAAAACAAAGCTTCGCGAATCACCTGCGCTTCTACCGGCAATGCGGCGTCTTCGTTGGCTGGATTTTCGGCGGCAGTAGGATTGCCAGCCACTATTTTTGTGCCGCAGCGGGCGCCGGAAGCCAAAGTTGCTCAATTATTGGTCTATGGTGCACAGGTATTTTCCGTACAGGGAACTTATGACCAAGCTTGGGAGTTATGCATGCAAGCCAGCGCCGAATTTGGCTGGTATAACCGCAATTGTGCCATCAATCCTTATCTGATTGAAGGCAAGAAAACAGTGGCACTGGAACTGGTTGAACAGTTTCTGGAATTGGGGGCTGGTGCCTTTCCGGATTGGGTCGTCGTATCAGTCGGTGATGGCTGTACCATCGGCGGAGTTTGGAAAGGGCTGTGGGAAATGCACCGCTTAGGTTTTATTCCTAAGCTGCCGAAAGTATTAGGCGTTCAGGCAGATGGCTGTAAGCCTTTCTGGCAGGCCTGGCAGAGCCAAGGGGAGTTAGTGCCTTGTGCCGCCAATACCATTGCCGATTCCATTGCTGTCGGCCATCCACGGAATTTCTGCAAAGGCCTTCGCGGGGTAACCGAATCGTCGGGTGCTTTTGTGACCGTAGCCGATGAAGAGATTTTAGCCTCGATTAATCTGTTGGCACGTAAGGCAGGCGTTTTCGGCGAACCAGCCGGGGTGGCTGGTGTAGCGGGTGTCCGGCAGGCTATTAAAGAAGGCATTATTCATCCTGCCGAAAGTGTAGCCATCATGATTACCGGCAATGGGCTAAAAGATATTCAAAGTGCGATTAAAGCAGCGGGGCAGCCTATTTTAATTCGACCCGATGTTGAAGAGGTTCGCAAAGCGTTAAGATAGCGGATATAAAAACGAGACCATTGTGGTCTCGTTTTTATATCCGCTATTTGATTATCCCTGGGTATATCGAACAGCAAGCTTATAGCCTGTTTCTTTCTTAAACCATTTTTCCAGTTTGGCCAAAGTCTGCGGGGCGATCATGATGGGCTCAGGCCCAACCAGCAGTAAATGGGCTAAGCCCTCAGCAACAGTTGCCTCAACCTCTTTGACCAGAGCAATGTGACTAATGTCCATATTTTCAGCAATGGTAAGCAGTAATGCCAGTTTGCGGGCGGTTTGCCAATCGGTTTCGTCCAAGAATTCGTGGTAGATTTTGAGATGGCTGAATTTGGTTGTCACCCCGTCATGCCAGCCAACAACAACAGCAGCTAAGAGCTGCTCGCGGTGGGTCAAACCAAAAAGCCGGGCGTTCTCCACCATATAGGCACTATGGCGGGGGTGGTCATAATAATTGATGGTGATGCCGATATCATGCAGCAAAGCCGCTACTTTAAGCAGTTTCAGATGCCGCGGCTCTAAGGCGAGTAATTCCTGCCAGCCGGTGAACATGGCTTCGGCCAGTGTGGCAATATGATGGGCATGACTGGTGTTTCCTTTGTAGAATAGCAGCATGTTCTGAGTGCTGTGTTCTAAGATGTCCGGGAATACAGTATGATGTCCGGAACGGGCCAGATAATGCTGGAAAAACAGTCCTTCCCTTACCCCGCAGCCGCTGATAATGAGCCGGCTGCTTTGGGTCGTATCAAACAGACTTTTAACAATGCTTAAACCGCCAAGAATGATATCGGCACGGCCGCTGCTCAGTCCAGGTGTTTTGCGGCGCTGAGGCAATGCAGTATTGGAAAGCTCTTTCCACAAATCATCAAAGGACAGCCAGCCTAAGCGGTAGTTATGAACGCGTGATACAGGGTAATTTTTGCGTTTTTGATCCATTTTGGCAATGTTCCGCGCCGTTCCCCCTGTTCCAATCAAGGGGACAGCAATGTTCTTTAGCCAGTCAAGCTGATCAAACTGCTGCATAATGAACTGATAAGCTTCAGCAAGCTGCTCTTCGCTGACTTTATCTTGCAAATTAAATTGCTCAGTCAGATTGACCGAACCGAAGGGTAAGCTTACCGTTTTTTCGGCTTGGCGGTTGCGGATCAGGGTAAGTTCAATACTGCCGCCGCCGAGGTCAAATAAGACGGCGTCGTCAACATCGATGGTGTTTATAACCCCTAAATATCCAAGGGTAGCCTCGGTTTCGCCATTGATGATCTGAACACTAATCCCGGTCTTTTGTTTGACCAGCTCAATGAATTCCGGACCATTGGCAGCATTGCGCACTGCCGCGGTGGCCACAGCCAAGGTTCTATCCACTGCAAGAAGTTCGATCATATGGGCAAATATTGTTAACATATCAATAGCCCGCTGCATGGCTGCCGGCTGAAGCAAGCCGCTGCTTGCCATACCCTCGCTTAAGCGAACAGGTTCTTTTTGGTTATAGACCAGATTATAAGCGCCATTCTCGTAAATATGCATGACAATCAGCCGGGCGGAATTAGAGCCTAAATCAATGATTGCAATCCGTTCTGTCATTCGTGCCATCTCTCCTTTGCTACACTAATATTCGCTATTTATGTCAAAATCCTTTTTCATCATAAGCAGACTTGTTCTCGGGTAACCTTTGTTACAGGAATGACAGCAGGCTCAAATTCGTCTTAAGATTGCAATTGCTGGCTTCTCTCTTAGCCGCATGAATAAATAAATCGATTTTTCTAAAAAATTAACAATAACTTAACATTTGTAGTGGCAATGCGTCGAGGGACTTTGCACCTTTCTGGCGAAGAAAGAGAAAGAGGTGAAAATAATGGCGAAAAATGCAAGCTTAAATATTTTTGCTGCTATCCACCTGGGGTCAGAACAGGTCAGTGTTCAAATTGTCCAATACAAAGATGTGGATGAATTTAAAATCATTGATCAGGCAAGCCGCCAGGTCGTTTTAGGGGAAGAAGCATTTAAAACAGGCCGGATTAGCTTTACGGCGCTTAACGAAATCTGTGAGTTATTGAAAGGCTATCGGCGGATGTTCGCCGAGTATGGCGTTCGTGATTATCGCTTGATTGCCACAACAGCCGTCCGTGAGGCTGAAAACCGCAACTATATCCTCGATCAAATCAAGGTAAAAACTGGTCTTGTGGTTGAGATTGTCGATATGCCGCAAGAAATATTCTATAAATATGTTTCAATTTTTAAAAACATCCAGGATCATGGATTGGCTGATCATCAGGAAGGCATTCTGTTTGTTGATATTTCATCAGGTGGCTTAGGCATTACCATCTACAAAGATGGACTGATCAAATATCAGCAGAATATTCATATTGGTATCCTGCGCATTAAGGAAAGCTTTGATAAATCACAGCGGGAGTCGCTGTATTTTCAACAGGCATTGGCCGAATATATTTATTGCTCAATTGAGCCGGTTAAACAAGAGCTTGTGAAACATGCAATCAAATATCTGGTGCTGTCCGGTACCGAGACAAGATTACTGCTGAATATGCTGGGCTGTAGTAGTGGTGGACGCTTGGCTTTTGTGAGCCTGGCTGATTTTTACCGGTTATATGAAAAGGTGAAGGTGCTTAATTTACCGCAGATCATGAAAGAGTTTAGCTTGAATGAGGCAAAAGCCGAGATGGTATTGCCCACCATTGTATTATATAAACAAATACTTGGTTTGACTGACATTGCTGAGATTGTTATTCCAGCCGATCAATTTATTGATGGAATTAGTATTATCCATATTACTGAAAAAACTCAAGCCAAATGGTTCAATATGATTGATAAACAAGTGATTGGGTTGGCATGTGCGCTGGGAGAGAAATATCAATATGATGCCCAGCATGCAGCGGCTGTAGAAAGTCATGCCTTGTGTCTGTTTGACCGCATGGCCAAAGTGCATGGGCTTGGCAAGCGTGAGCGCATGATGATCCAGGTAGCCTGTATTTTGCATGACATTGGTAAATTTGTGAGCTTGCGGCAACACTATTTCTATTCCTATCAGTTGATAAAGTCTTCGGATATTATTGGATTCTCAGATATTGAAAAAGCCATTATCGCCAATGTCGCGCAATATCATTCAAAGGGGATACCGGCAAGCGGTGATCCGAAAATGGCTGAACTAACGAATGAACAGAAAGTTACGGTGGGCAAGCTAGCCGCTATCGTGCGATTGGCTGACGCTATCGATCGGGCGCATCGTCAAAAAAACTCCAGCCTTGATGTTGTGATTAAAGGCGATGAGATGATTATTACTGTTGCAGCAAAAGTAGATATGTCGCTTGAAGAATGGACTTTCCTGGATAAAGTTAGTTTCTTTGAAAGTGTGTTTGGGATTCGTGCCACTTTGGTAAGGGAAACGAGGTGACTCCGGTGTTTGATAAAAACGAGTATTTTATTAACCGTGAATTAAGCTGGCTGAAATTCAACATCCGGGTTTTAAATGAGGCAGCAGAAAAAAACACTCCTATATTGGAGCGGCTGCGCTTTATTGCTATTACAAGTTCAAATCTTGATGAATTTTTTATGATCCGGGTAGCTGGTCTTAAGCACCAGGATGACAGCGGCGTCAATAAGCTTGATATTGCCGGTCTTACGGCAGCTCAGCAGCTTCAGCAAATCGGTGATTCGACTCAAGCAATGGTGAAATCGCAGTATCGCTATTTCAAAGCCATTATTGCAGAGTTGGAAGACCATGATTTATATTTCAGTGATCTTGACGCTCTATCTGAAAAAGGCCAGGAATGGGTCGAAAACTATTTTCATCACACCATCTATCCGGTTGTTACGCCGATGGGGCTGGATGCCAGCCACCCATTTCCGTTTTTGGCTAATAGAACCATCAACCTGGCCATTACGCTGCAAGGTCAGGCTTGTGACGAAAGCATTGCCGTAGTTCAGGTGCCTAGTGTTTTACCGCGGATTATTGAAGTGCCGGTCTATAGTCGTAAGAAAGTGTTTGTGTTTCTGGAAGATATCATTGCGAAATATTGTTCCAGCTTATTTCGGGGTCATCAAATAAAAACCATTGTGCCGTTTCGGATTACCCGCAATGCCGATTTATCCATAGATGAAGAAGAGGCTAAGGATTTGCTGGTGGAAGTTGAAAAATCGCTGCGCCAACGTAAACGGGGGCAGGCTGTTCGTTTGGAGATCGGCAAAAAACACTCGGAAGCCACCAAATCCTTTCTGATGAAAGAATTAAAGATTACGGAGGCCGACGTTTACGAAATAGCCGGCCCGTTAGATCTCACTTGTATGATGAAATATGTGGATTTGCAGGGTTACGATCATTTGCGGTACCGGCCTTTTGTACCACACCGTGCAGCTTATCTGGAAGAACAGGAAGACCTCTTTGCGCTGATTAGGCAAGCGGATATCCTGCTGCATCATCCTTACGAATCCTTTGAACCGGTTGTTGAGTTTATTCGTCAGGCGGCCGCAGATCCGGCCGTATTGGCCATTAAACAGACCTTATACCGGGTAAGCGGCAATTCTTCGATCGTGCGGGCCTTAGCCCAGGCTGCCGAGAATGGCAAGCAAGTGACCGTTATTGTGGAAGTCAAAGCCAGATTTGATGAAGAGAATAATATCCAATGGGCCAGGCGGCTGGAGGAAGCCGGCTGCCATGTCGTTTATGGCTTGGTCGGTCTTAAGACTCATGCGAAGATTGCCTTGGTGGTTCGGCAGGAAAGTACCGGAATTAAGCGGTATGTTCATATGGGAACCGGGAATTACAATGATGCCACAGCTAAAATTTATACTGACATGGGGTTATTGACAGCCAACGATCAGTTTGGTGCTGACGCGTCTGCTTTTTTTAATACATTGTCCGGTTACTCTGACCCGCCTGTATGGAATAAATTTGTTGTTGCGCCGATTGGCCTGCGGGAACGGCTGATTGAGCTGATTGAGCGGGAAATCGAATTTGCGCGTACCGGAAAATCGGGCTATATCATTGCCAAAATGAATTCGCTTATTGATAAAGCCATTATTACGAAACTGTACGAGGCCTCAAGCAAAGGGGTAAAAATAGACCTGATTGTACGCGGGATCTGTGGGTTAAGGCCGGGCCTTGAGGGTGTAAGTGAGAATATTACCGTGCGCAGCATTGTTGGGCGGTTTCTGGAACATCATCGCATTTTCTTTTTTGGTAATGGCGGTGATGAAAAAGTGTACTTATCCAGTGCAGACTGGATGCCGCGCAACCTTAATGAACGGGTTGAATTGATGTTTCCAATCGATGATGCTGAGCATATCAGCCGGATTAAAGAGACTTTAAATATTATGCTAAAAGACAATCAGAAAGCCTATCTGATGAAAAGTGACGGCAGTTACCGCAGGGTAGATAAGCGGGGCAAAGCTGTCAATAGTCAGGAAGAGTTATATGGCTTTATTCACTCCATCACCAATCATAGTGATTGCTCGTTCAATCAGATTATGAAGCCCTTGTACCGGAAACAAGAGTAAGGGCTAGTTCCATAGCTTGGTAATGGACATGGCCAAATAGACCAAGCCGCCAGCAATCAGTGGCCCGACCGGCACTCCGTCCAGGAAGCAGACTCCGGCGATTGTGCCAATGATAATGGATGTAATAATTTCAGGGGAATTGTTCATAAAGGGTATGCCGCGTCCCCCGGCCCAAGCGGCAAATACGCCGGCAGCAACGGCCACTAAACCTACCGGAGTCTTAAAAGACTCAACCATGTTGAGTAAGGTAATGCGTCCACTCGCAACTGGAGTTAAAATGGCAATGGTCAGGATCGTAATGCCAATAGAGAGTCCTTTGCTTTCGATGGCATCAAACCAGTTTGACAAACCAAGCAGTTTCAGCAGCAGCAAGGTCGCGGCCGCAATTCCGACAGACGTATTGTTAGCAAGTACGCCTAATATCAGGATAATCAATAGCGGTAAAAGATCCGAAGACATGGGTTCACCTTCCTAGTTTGTATGGTGCCAAAACAGTTGTTTTTACACTGGCTCATATGAGATGATAGTTCGTACAAAACACAATCGGTCTGAATAGAACAGAAGTAAGCAATCGGTTTGGCTCAAATATTATATGTATCTTCCCCTTGATTTGGGTATTTCCTGCTTGTTATAATGATATAATACAGGCAAAAAAATTCAGATACTGATTCAACGGCAGGTTGTATAATCTGCCAGTTTAATATGTATATGCAGCAGGATTGAACAAAGGGGGATGTTCCGTGGTTAATCTTGAACTTGGTCTTGGCAAAGAGACAGTCAGTGTTTCTGTGGCTGAGGAACAAATTATTGAAGTTATTGAAGGCAGACCGTATGCCGCTATTCGTGATATTAAAGCTGCCGCACAGGAAGTGCTCCGGCAGCCAATTGGCACGCCGCCGCTTAAACAAGTTGTGCAAGCAGGCGAAAAAGTGGTCATTGTTGCTAGTGATATCACTCGGGCCTGGTTAAAACATGATAAATTCTTGGTGTTTATTCTTGATGAGCTGAATGAAGCCGGTATTCCGGATTGCGATATTTCTTTAGTCGTAGCCCTGGGAGCGCATCGCTACCATACTGATGCAGAAAATATCAGTGTTTATGGGCAGCAAGTTGTTGACAGGATCAACATTATTCAAAGTCATGCGCTGGTTGAAGAAGACTTTGTTTCACTTGGAACAACAACCGGCGGTGTTCCGGTGAAGATTCATAAAGCCGTTGTTCATGCTGACCGGGTCATTTTAACTGGTGGCATTGTCTATCATTTGATGGCTGGTTTTGGCGGCGGACGTAAAGGCATTATTCCTGGTGTAGCCAGTTATCCCACCATCCAGGGCAATCATAGTTTTTGTTTGCATGAGCAAGCCGGTCAAGGCTTTAATCCATTGTGTGGATCGGGCAGTGTTGCGAATAATCCCATGCATGCCGATATGATCGAAATGGCTGAGATGGTCAAGCCAGATTTCTTGTTTAATGTTGTTTTAGATGCGGAAGGCAATTTTGCCCGTTTTGTGGCTGGGCATTGGCTGGAAGCGTGGGAAGACGGCTGCAAGACCGTTGCCGAGATTTTTGGTGTGCCGATCGCCGAGAAAGCTGATCTGGTTATTGCTTCGGCTGGCGGATTTCCAAAGGATATCAACTTATATCAAGGCGCTAAAACCATTGATAATGCTGTGCTGGCGTGCAAAGACGATGGCGTGGTCATTCTCTTGCTGGAATGTGCGGATATTGCTGAACCGCCTGATTTTAGCGATTGGTTTAATTATGAAGATCTGCAGGAAAGGGAACAGGCGCTGCGCAAAGGCTTTACTGTTCCAGGCTTTGTGGCCCTAAAGCTGGGCATCATGGCGAAAAAAATTCCGCATATTGTTGTTACTTTGCCGCAAAATGCGGCATTCATCAAAAAAGCTGGTATGATTCCAGTCACAACCATTGAAGAAGCGCTGACGCTAGCAGAACAGAAGCTGGGTCGCACCGACTACAAGGTCATTGTGATGCCGCATGCCGCCAATACGGTGCCGATTTTGCAAGCATCATTAAAATAAAATAACAGAAGGGCGTTGACGAATTTGGAAGACTTATACCGCGTTGCCGTTCACTACGAAAATGATAATGGTTTTATTGAATATGATCCTGGCAGCAAGCAGTTGAATGTCATCTTGGCTGCAGAAGCTAAAAAGCGTGAAGTCGAGCAGTTTTTAACTGCCGAGCATGAAATTAACGCACCAGTTCATACTATTCAGGATTTCAAAAAATGTCTGATTAAGCCAATTGACAGTCTATCGAACCTAAAACTTGCTCTTACACGCTTGTGGCAGAATACCGGCGTCCACGTAGATTGGAGTAGACCGGCTTAATATCGAAAAAAGTCTAATTCCTTACAATAGGGATTAGACTTTTTCTTTAAAAAGATGCTGTTCATCCCTAGTTGAATATGGTATTTTATACTAGCGAAGAAAAAAAGGATTTGGGGTTATGTAAGTAGAAAGTTCACAAATCCTATCTAAAATGAAGGCAGGCTTTTTGTTTGGTTCACACTTTGCAAAGGAGGTATGACATGCAAAGTAAATTTTTTATTAGAAATGCGCCAGCCATTATCATTGCTGCAGTAGTTGGGATTCATTTGATCGGCTTTATAGCCGAGAAATATTTTATTCAAACTGCTTCGATATGGATATGGCTAGTTGTTGCGATTATTGATTTAGTATTTGGTTTTAAAAGCGGGCGTTTAATTCAGGAATTATATCGGGGCCGGTTCAAAGATAGCTTAACAGGCTTAAACAATCGGGAGTTTTTCTATTTGTTTTTGCGGGAACAGCTGACCAAGACAAGAAAGAATGCGAGTCAAACGGCTTTAATTATGATTGATATAGACGATTTTAAACAAGTAAATGACCGCCATGGTCATATTGCAGGCGATAAAGTCTTAAGAATGGTGGCCGACGTTTTCCGCAAGCATATTCGAGCCAGTGATGTTGCTGTGCGATGGGGCGGCGAAGAATTTGCGATTGTGCTTCCGGGAACAACCACCGAAGGTGCTCATCTGTTAGCTGAAAGATTGCGGCGGCATGTGGAAAAACAAGAATTTGTGTATAAAGGCCGCCGGTTACAAGTGACGATTAGCCTTGGTGTGGCTGCTGTGGATAAATACATTGGGGCCGAAGGGTTAGTGGAACTGGCTGACAAGGCTTTATATAAAGCTAAAATGGAGAAAAATATCGTTAGTGTCTGCTGTTGAAAGACCAATCCTATTCGGGATTGGTCTCTTTTGTTACATATAATCTTAAGTTATCCACAAAGTTATTCACAATGAGCTTGATTTTGTGGATAACTTTGTGATTTGCCTGATAAAATCAGCTGTTTGCGGTGTGGATTTTTGTTTGGATTCTTGTTTGGTCTTGTGGATAAATGATGAATGTTATGGAATTTAGCCGAAAAATAGAAAAATTTGTCTAATTGTTTAAGGCTGACTATAAAGTACTTTATTAGCAAAAATAGTCTAAGCGATTAGTCAGGATTTTTAAGAAATAGCTTGACTTTATAATAGAAGATATGATATTATATTTTTTGTCGGCAATGGACAACATCATAAACAATGACTCCGTAGCTCAGCTGGATAGAGCGTTTGACTACGAATCAAAAGGTCGCAGGTTCGAATCCTGCCGGGGTCGCCATTTGAAATTGTAAGGCTTTACGATCATGATCGTAAAGCCTTTTTTGTTATTTTCATAGTAGTTTTATAGCGACATAGTTAAATTGCTTTTTGAACTGACTATCGTAATCAATCAGATAACTTGGGTGTTAAACTTCGGCAACAACCCGGCAGGGGAGCCCTGTCAGTCCTTCGTAATTGACCGGATAGGTATGCACTAGAAACGGCTGCTCTTTCGCCGTTGCAAGCAATTCATCCAGATTGGCCAGGTTTTCAATGACAAAGACTCCGTGGTCGGCACAATATTGATCAGCCTGGGGATGTTCGGCAGGTTTGCGGATACCAGGAAAGTCAATGCCAATCATGCTTACTTTTTTATTTAAAAGCTCGGTGATCAGCGCATTGGATAATTCGAGATGAGTTTGAAGATATTCAGGAGTTCCAAACTTGTTTTCTTTTAGGCACCCGGTATAAAACATAACAAAATCGTGGTCAGTGATTTTGTCGATATTGATATCGTCTGCTTCAATTTCTCTTTCTTTGACGTGGCTGACATCAAACAGGATTCCTCTTCTTTCGGTATTCTCCAGCGGGAATTTTTTGTCCATAACGTCGAAGTGCGTGCCGATATGGCCGAACTGAACAACAGGAGGTATTTGACCAGCAGCAGTCATACTCGACATCAGATTTAGAATTTCTTCGGTAACAGTGACTGACAGATCAATTTTCATGATGCATCGCTCCTTGTAATATCGTTAGTTTCCGTGGAAACAATTTTATTATAAAACGATATTGTTTCCGCGTCAACTATAATTTTATTAACGTGGAAACAATTTATATTTGGCTTTGTAACTTTACATGCTGTATAATAAAAATGTTTAAGAATGACATAAATAAAAGTTAGGTTGATCGTATGCAAAACAGTGAGAACAGAATTCAGAATTTAATTAGCGAGCTTGAGGTCTTAAGATATCAGCTTAATGATCTGGAAGAATATGAGGAGCAAGCCTTGAAAAATGTCCTGGTCGAGCAGGGGCATGAAGAGCTGCGTCATGTGAGTATTTCTTTGATGGAATGTCATGTCATTGATTGTATTGAACGCAATGCAATGTCTAATACAACGGCTATTGCAAAAAGGCTCAATATAACCAAAGGCGGTATATCCAAGATAACAACGAAATTGATAAAAAAGAATCTGATTGAGGCTTATCGTGTGACAAATAACCAGAAAGAAATTTACTACCAGCTAAAGCCGTTGGGGAGAAAAGTTTTTGAGCTTCATGAAATCTTGCATAAGGAGGCGGAAGAAGTTCTCATAAATTTCTTTAGTGCCTATAGTCAAGATGAATTAGCGTTTGTCAGCAGGCTTTTAGGAGATATAACTGCCGCAATTCGTACTACAACTGGCGCAAAGCTGGATGTTCTCAATAACCGCCAGTCAGACATCAGGGAAGAGCTGTAGTCTGGGTCTGCATTTCATATAGAATCAAAAGATCGCAGGTTCGAATTATACCAGGTCGCCATTTAAAAATAACAAAAGGCTTTACGGTTAAACCGTAAAGCCTTTTGTTATTTTCATGGAAATATGACCGCTGAGATAATGGAAGGGCGATTTTCGCTAGCGTTCAGAATATCACGGTATTAACAGATAAAAGAAACGTTAAAATTTTATTCATGGTGATTTTAAATATGACAACCTGTTGTCATATTAGCTGCTGTACAATAAAGAAAAACAGGGGGTGATAGCGTACTATTGCAAGCATACGATTGACAAGGGGGCGAGACTATCTTTTTGGCAGGAGCTTGCATTTTACCGCAGTCTAAATAAATCAGATCAAAATATGTAAATGCTAACAATGAGATGCATACTAACGAATGGAAAGAATGACTTCTTAAAAGGTTAGGGGCAGGTGATATCATGAGCGATTTAACAGTTCAGTCGGTTGACAGCAATGAACTAAAGGGCAAGAGGGCGCTAGTAACAGGTGGGACAAGTGGTATGGGAGAAGCCATTGTAAAACGCCTTGCTGCTGCAGGAGCGACAGTGATTACTATCGCACGTTCTATTCCTAGCGAAGCATTAGACCCTATTTTATTTATTCAGGCCGATGTTAGTACACCAGAAGGTGTCGATCAAGTGATTTGCGGGGTACAGGAACATTGGGGTGGAGTCGATATTATCGTAAACAATGTCGGGGGCGGCTGCTCGGTTCCCACAGGAGGAGCACTTGCGATGAGTGATGACGACTGGCAGAGGATTTTTAACACCAACTTATTTTCTGCTGTGCGTTTGGACAGGGCATTATTGCCGAAAATGATGGAACAGAAGTCGGGTGTTATTATTCACACTACGTCGATCAGACGGCGTTTGCCGGCTACTGAAACCATGGCCTACTCGGCAGCGAAAGCTGCTTTGGCCAACTATAGCAAGGGGCTTGCTAATCAGGTAGCTCCATACGGGGTGCGGGTGAATACGGTTTCACCTGGCTTTATTGAAACACAGGCAGCCGCGAGACTGATTCAGCGGCTGGCGGACGATGCCGGTACCGACTATGATAGCGCCAGACGGGACATGGTAAAGTCGCTTGGTGGGATTCCTTTGGGTCGGCCGGGACGTCCTGAAGAAGTTGCGGAACTGGTTGCTTTTCTAGTGTCTGACAGAGCTTCTTATATTACCGGTTGTGAACATGTGATCGATGGCGGCACCTTGCGGGAAATCTGACTTAAAAAGACGAACATTGTAAAGGAGAAGATCCTATGATGAATATAAAGTTATCTCCGTTGCTTGATAAGTTTGTACAGGCAAAGAATGCTTATGACAGGGCGGCCTTTGTTGCCTGCTTTAGCGAGCAGGCCGTAGTCCTTGATGAAGGAAATGAGATACGCGGTACAACCGCCATCCAAAACTGGATTGAAGCCAGTAATGAAAAATATCAAGATACGCTGACAGTGACCAAGCTTGTCGAACATAACCATGAAACGGTTCTTACAGCGCTGGTTGCTGGTAACTTTGAAGGCAGTCCAGTCTCGCTTGATTTTCATTTTAGCATCAAGGAAGACAAGATTGACAGGTTACGTATTTTATTGGCTGGCGAGTGAGCGTGTTTTGGTATATAGAAGCTGTAAGGCTTTACGGTGATACCCGTGAAGCCTTCTTTGCATTTTATCGCAGGGGGCAATTCGCATTGAGGCACTTGGATTGCCATGTGATTTGAGGCAATTTCTTGACAGCAGCGAGAAGAACCGATATATTTTACATGACTACGTATTCAGGCGGTGTGTGATGAGAAAGTGTTCCTGTGATTCTGATATGTGTGAACAATTGTGTGAGCATCCCCAGACAGTCTGCCAAGTGAAAAGTGAACTGTCGCCGGAAGGGGAGGTTCAGCAAGTGACGGAAATGTTTCGGTTATTGGGTGATATGAACCGGTTTAAGATTTTGCAGGCCTTATCCAAGCGGGAGTTATGTGTCTGCGATATTGCAGCAGTGCTGCAGATGACACAATCAGCTGTCTCGCAACAGCTTCGTTTGCTGCGTGGTGCCCGCCTCGTAAAGTACCGCAAAGAAGGGACACTGGCCTGGTATTCTCTCAATGATGAACATGTTGCTACCCTGCTGCAAGATGGAATGAATCATATCCGGCAAAAATGAGGTGTGTTTAAATAGGAGGATGCCTGTTTAAACTGCTGAACACTGCCTTAGTAAAACGGCGAATAAATAAAGAGGACTGACGTACTGCGTCAGTCCTTTTGCATGCTGTTTATTCAAATCATCGCAATTAGTGTATTTTTTGCATAAGTCGCATCCCATTGAGTGTTACCAGAATGGATGATCCCATGTCGGCCAATACAGCCAGCCACAAATCAACGTAGCCGAAGAAGGTAAAGATGACAAAGATGACTTTAATCAATACGGCAAAGCCAATGTTTTGCTTAATGACTGAGACCGTTTTGCGGCTTAGGTTGATGACATAAGCCAGTTTGCCCAGGTCATCAGCCATGAGCGCGATATCGGCTGTTTCCAGCGCCGTATCTGAGCCTGCTACACCCATGGCTACACCAATATTTGCGGCAGCCAGAGCGGGTGCGTCGTTAACGCCGTCTCCGACCATCACAACCGTGCCATACTCTTTCGTCAGTTTTTGTACGGTCGTTACTTTATCCTGTGGCAATAAATCGCTATAGTAGGCATCAAGGTTAAGGTTTTTGGCAATGGAAGCAGCAACCCGGCTGTTATCTCCGGTCAGCATAGCGATGTGCTTCATGCCGGCCTGACGCAGCGCCCTGATCGCATTTTTGCTGTTATCCCGCAGTGTGTCAGCTACTGCGATCAAGCCCCAAATAGCTGCAGCAGAGCCAATAAGCATCACTGTTTTGCCTTGCTCTTCCAGGCTGATCATCGCAGCCTTATGCTGCTCAAGGCTTAGGCCCAGTTCTTCAAACAACCTCAGGTTGCCGACATAGACGGTTTGCCCATTCACATCAGCCTGAGCGCCACGGCCAACCAGTGCCTGGAAGTTGGTGGCTGGCTGCAGCGGGATCTGTTTGGCTTTTTCAACAATGGCCAGCGCTAATGGGTGTTCAGACCATTTCTCTACTGCTGCTGCCAGGGACAGCAGTTCTTGTTCGTTGTGTTCACCGAACGGCAGGATTTCAGTAACCACTGGGCGGCCGTGGGTTAGCGTGCCGGTTTTATCAAAGGCAATGGCCTGAATACCGCCCATTTGTTCCAAATAAGCGCCGCCTTTGATCAGGACGCCGTTGCGGGAAGAGTTGCCAATTGCCGATACGATTGAAACTGGCGTGGAAATGACCAGCGCGCAGGGGCAGGAAATGACCAGCAGCACCAGCCCTTTGTAGAACCAGGGAGCAAAAGGCTGATTAAACAGCAGCCAGGGAAGGATCATAATGGCAGCGGCAGTGAGTAAGACGGCGGGGGTGTAGTATTTGGCAAAGACATCGACAAACTGCTGGGAAGGTGCTTTCTGAGCCTGCGCTTCTTCCACCAAGTGCATAATTTTTGCTAACGTGGAATCGGCAGCAATCCGGGTAACTTCAATTTCCAAAGCACCATGTTCATTCACTGTTCCTGCATAAACCCCATCACCAGCCGTTTTTTCTACCGGCAGTGATTCACCCGTAATGGTGGCCTGGTTGACGGCTGACAGGCCGCTTCTTACTATGCCGTCCATAGCTATCCGTTCACCTGGTTTAACAATGACCAGGTCACCAACGACAATCTCTTCTACCGGCAGCCGTACTTCCATACCGTTGCGTTGTACCAGTGCCTCGGGAGGAGCCAGCTCCATGAGCGCCCGGATGGATTGGCGGGTTTTATCCATCGTATAGGTTTGCAGCGTATTGCCAAAGGAGAATAGAAAAGCCACCGTTGCGCCTTCGCTCCACTCGCCGATAGCTGCTGCGCCAATTACGGCCACAGTCATGAGAAAATTCATATCAAAATTAAAGGATTTCAGGCCATATAAACCACTCTTGGCTGCGCTATAGCCGCCGATTACGGCAGCGGTAACGTATAAAGGAATGAGAGGGGTGTCGCTGTAGCTTAGCCATTCCAGGACGGTAGCCAGCCCCAGGAGTATACCGGATACAATGGTTGCCTGAGTACGCTGGTTGGTCCACCAGGCGGCTTTAGCCTCCTGACGGCGTGGGCCTGGAGTCAGGCGCTCGGCCTGGTAACCGGCTTGTTTAACTGCCTGCAGGATATCGGCAATCGCGGTGGTATGTTCTACCGTCAGCTTGCCAGCGGCGAAATTGACTTGGGCTGATAGTACGCCGGCCAGTGAAGCAACACGTTTTTCCAGTTTGGCAGCACAGTCGCCGCAGTCCAGACCGGAAACCTGGAATACCGATTGCTGCGGTCCGGATGGGCCGCCTGCAGCCGGAATAAGGGTAGCCTGATAGCCAAAGGCACTGACCTTCTTTTCAATTTTTGCTGGTTGGAGTTGAGCTTGGTCGTAGGTGACCTTCATTTTAGCAGTGGCAAAATGAACTTTAGCATCGGTTACACCTGGCAGTTTGCTAATGCCCTTTTCCAATTTGGCAGCGCAGTCGGCACAATCCAGGCCATCTATTGTGAAAGTGCTGGTCTGGATGGCAGCAGCCATCTGGTGGCTTGGCTGGTCAGTGCTTTCATCTGTGCAGCAGTCGCAGCCTGCAGGAGTCTGACTCGTGTCTGTACAACAATCACAAGCCACATTGCCTAACGGCTGGGCAGGCGGCTCTTCGGAGCAGCAACTGCAGCCTATTTCGGTAACGGCTGCAGGATTTACCGGTGGGCAGCAGCCGCAAGGCGCTGTGCTCTCCAACTCGGTGCTGGGTTCGCTCTCTGGTGCACAGCAGGCGCTCTGGCAGGCTGGTTGATTCGCTGAGGCAGTATTTGATAGTTTCTTAAAAGCCATTCTATTTCACTTCCTATCCATGCTTAATATGGGCAATGCTTTGCGCTAATAAGGAGTTTACATGATTATCATCCAGGGAATACCAGGCTAGTTTTCCTTCGCGGCGATATTTGACCAGACGTGCATTGCGCAGCAAGCGCAATTGATGCGATACGGCTGACTGACCCATTTCGACAATGGCCGCAATATCACAGACACATAACTCACGGCGGGATAAACTTTGCAATATTTTGACTCTGGTTGCGTCTCCAAGTAACTTGAAGATCTGAGCCACTTGCTGCGCCTCCTGGTCGGGGAGTGCTTCTTTTTTTGCGGTCTCAACAACATCCTGATGTTCACAAGCTTGTGCGCACAGGTCTTCTTGGTATTCTATAGCCAGCATAGTAAGACTCCTTTAACTAATGTTTAACATATGAGTATATATTCATATATATAATATATGGAGGTTTGTTAAATAAGTCAAGAGAAAAGTGAAGATCATGGTCAGGCTCACAAACACTCTGCTGCCTGCAAGGCCTGTTTTAACTATGTTGAAAGAAGCTGTTAGGTGCTGCAATGAGCATGTAGGAAGTGAGCTTTCAGCGGCTTTGAAGAACAATAAAAGGCTTTACGGTGCTATAGTACCGTAAAGCCTTTTATTGTTCTTGTTCCAGCAGATGTAAGTAAGCGGTATGCTATTCTCCTGGTTAGTGTGAATTGAACCGATAGCCAGTGCCCCATAGTGTTTCGATAAATTCAGGATTAGCCGGATCTCTCTCAAGCTTTTTGCGTATTTTTTGAATATGCACAGCCACGGTAGCCACCTCGCCAAAGTTTTCATTCCCCCAGAGGGTATCAAAAAGATGTTCTTTGCTGAAAACGATATTCGGGTTGGAAGCCAGAAAAAATAACAAGTCATATTCTTTAGTGGTCAGTTGGATTTCATTGCTGTTAACATAAACTTTATGGGAAGCGGTATTGATCTCTAAGCCTTTATGCTGAATGACCTCCTGGATTAATGAAGGGGCTTTTAGCCGCTGGTAACGCTTGAGGTGAGCATTGATTCTGGCTACCAGTTCAGCCGGACTGAATGGTTTGATTAAATAATCATCCGCACCAACCGCAAGACCTCTAATTTTATCAATATCTTCAATCTTTGCTGATACGACGATGATGGGGATTTCTTGCTTTTTACGAATTTCTTTAATGATTTCAAAACCGTCCATATTAGGGAGCATCAGATCCACAAGTATAGCATCATAAGCGGCAGAAGCTGCCTTTTTCATCCCGATCAGCCCGTCCTGCGCAATTTCAGCCTTATAGCCGTTTAGCTGCAGATAATCGCGTTCGAGTTCTGCGATATCCAGATCATCTTCAATGATTAAGATGCGTTTCATGCTCGGCCTCCTCATTGTGATTCTGCCAAGCCGGCAGCAGAATGGTAAAGCAGCTTCCTTGGTTTTCATTATTGCGTACAGTGATTTTGCCCCCGTGCGCCTCAATCAATTCGCGGGCAATAGCCAGCCCCAGACCCGTTCCGGCTGTTTCTTTCGGGCGTTCAGTATGAATGCGATAAAACCGGTCAAAAACAAAGTCCAGTTTGTCGGCAGGAATTCCTGGGCCATTGTCCTGGATGTCTATGCCGACAAACTCTTCTTGCTGATATAAGGTTACTCTTACAACAAGCCCTGATGCTGGACCATGCTGGATGGCATTGGTGATGATATTATTAAAAGCCTGATAAAAGCGTTTTCCGTCCAGGTTGATAAAAACCTCTTCTTTGAGCAGGCTGTCATAGAAAAATTTGATCTGCTGCTCAGTCAAATTGAACCGGCATTCTTCGATAAGATCATCCATGAAGGCCTGGATATTGGTGTGTTGGCACTGGAAATCCAGCTTTTGCATATCTAGCTTTGCAAACAAGAATAGATCATCAATCAATTTGTTCACGTAGAGTGTATTATGGTGGATTGTTCTTAAATACTTCGCTTTGCTTTCTGCTGAGCTGAATGAGTCCTCCATAAGGGCTTCAACATAACCTTGGATGGCACTTATCGGTGTTTTTAAGTCATGCGAAATATTGGCAATCAATGCCTTGCGGTTTTCTTCATACTCAGCCTGGAGCTTTTCGCTTTCATAGAGCTTTTCCGTCATTTCGTTAAACGCATCAATGACGATACCTAGATCGCCGGGCATTGCATTTGATACTTTAATGGTGTAGTTGCCTCTGGCAACTTCATCCAACCCTTTTTTTAAGCTGATCATGGGCCGGAATATTCTTTTTTCTAAACGCCACATAAAGAAAAAATGGATGATTTCCTTAATGACAATCAATGCGGCAAAAAGCAGGCCGAGCTCCTTGCTGCCAGCCCAGCTAAAGGCTATATAGAGGATGAGCAGGCTGAATAAGATGCCCACTGGACGGAGAAAGCGGAAATATTTGTATTGACGCAGAAATTCCCGATGGTGGTTATGATGGGGGCGCAGGTGCCGCCAGTCTGCATGAAAGCTTCGCAGGTCGTATTGATCTGATTGGTGCTGGGGATGCTTACGGTCATTATTTCTCAACAGAACATCACCTTTCTGTCAGCGGTCTTTTCTTTATTATAGGGTAAAGTAAGCAAGGGCGCAAAATCGGTGCGCCTTGCTTACTTTACCCTTTGCATTAAAACTGTAGTCGGACACGATAGGAGATCGCCTTGTGGGAACATATTTTTTTGCAGGCTCCACAACGTTTGCATTCTTGCTGATTTTCGATTTGCGGCGCACCAGAGGTGGTAATCTTAATGGCTCCTGTTGGGCAGACCGCAAAGCAGCGCTGGCAGTGTGTACAATGAGTGGAGTCGATCAAATATTGTTTGAGATGCATGGGTTTATTACCAGACAAAGGAGCATTCGATTTTGGCTTTCAGCTCATGTGAAGCTCCCTGGGGATCAGCCTGCGTTCCGGTGGCGGTGACGATAATTTTATCCAGCTCACGATTTTTATTGAGGATTAGCGTGGTTGTCGAGTCAAAGTCTTTTAAGCTGCATAACTCTTTCATAATGGCATGCTTAGGATGGTGGTGTAAGCCGCCATGGTTTATTCTTTCGGCAAGCAGCTGTTTCATTTCGGCAGGAAGATCGCTGGATTGTAGGGTCATCACCAAGGTTTGGTCTGGCTGCTCATCAATCTGCAGTGCATTGAGCATACTTAGGGCGAAAGCCATCTTTGCAAATCCACCGCGTAAGTCTCTGTGATGACCGCGATGGAAAAAATGGCCGTGACGGCTGAAATCAGCATGAGGATGTTCATGTGAACCGAAGCCTAGTCTGCTATGATGATCCGGACGTTCAGTCCTGCCTTCAAAATCCAGTGATGCGGTCACTTTAGCTTTAGTTTTGCCGGTTGATAAGTTTTTTTCAAATTCATTTTGGATCGAGAATAGGCTGACTTGATCTTTTTCAACCTCGGCTTGCAAAACACCGCTGATGACCTCTTTGGCCTTCATGGTTGTTACAACGTCATACAATAGTTTCAATTTGTTCATAAAAAATAACCTCCTAAATTTGTTATGAGGTTATTATAAAAAGAGAATATAAACATGCTTTAAAGCATTTATAAAAATTTTATAAAAATCACTAAAATATTTTTAATGTCGATTAAATGAATCCGCCGTTAATACGGAGGGTTTGGCCTGTTATCCACTGAGCATCTTCACTGGTAAGGAATAATACAGTCTTGGCGATATCCTGCGGCTCACCTAAACGGCCAAAGGCATTCATTTTACTGAGGGCATCAATTTGTTCAGCGGTTTTGCCTACAGTGAAAAGCTCAGTGTTTACTGGGCCTGGAGCTACTGCATTGATGGTAATTCCCTTAGGGCCAAACTCTTTTGCCAACTGCCGGGTCATTTGCTCAACCGCTCCTTTGGTACCGGCGTAAATGCTATAGGCAGGGAACATATTGCCAGCCACTGAAGTGGAAAAGTTAATAATCCGGCCGTTCTTGTTCATGTGTATTGCAGCCTGCTGACAAGCAAAGAAGGTGCCTTTCACATTAATGGCAAAGATTTTGTCAAAATCTTCTTCCGTAATGGCTGAGATCAGTTTGGTAATCATGATCCCGGCATTATTGACTAAGATATCAACTTGACCGTATTCCTGCAGTGCTGCCTGAAACAGCTTCTGTACTTCGGCAACCTGGCTGATGTCTGCCTGCACAGCAATGGCTTCGCCGCCTTGCTGCCGAATTCCCGCAACTGCCTGAGCGGCTTTTTCCGGACTGCTGGCATAATTGATGACAACTTTCGCTCCATGCAGCGCCAGCTCTTCGGCAATTGTTTTGCCAATCCCTCTGGATGCGCCAGTTACAATGGCTACTTTTCCTGCAAGCTTTTTCTCTTGAGTCATTTTGATTACCTCCTCATTTTGGGCTGCCCGATGGTCCTGTGTATTCCAATTCATTTTAATCCGCTGCGCTGGCTATTTTAGACCCTCCAGCAATACGGAAACGAGTTCCTTCAGTAAGCCTTCTCGTTGTTCATCCTTGTGGTCGAGAACCATCCGCGGGTGGTGGAAGGATACCGTGGCCTCAAACAGCAGCTTTACTACAGGCTGCGGAGATTGGCTGCGGATTTGTCCAGCATCCATGGCCCTTTGGACAAGGAGCAGCAGTTGATTGTGCAGGTTTTGCAAATGCAGCAGAATGAAGGGTTTTTGTAGTTCAGCCGCCATATTAAAGGATTTAAAAAGTTCTGGATCGGTTAGAACCTTTTCTTTTTTTAACTCGTGATAAGTAAGAAACCATTCGATAATCAGCTGACTGGGGGAAGCTTTTTGTTGGGTTATGGCGACTAAGATACAGTCCATTCGATTGAGCCAGCGTTCAGAGATAGCATCAAGCAAGGCTGCTTTGTCAGGGAAATGGTTATAAAGAGCGGCGTGGCTTACATGAAGTTCTTTCGCAATATCAGTTAAGCGAAACTTCTCAAAGCCATAATAACGAAGTTTATCTTCAGCAATTTGCAACGCTTTTTCTTTCAGCTCTTCTGAGGTCAATCCGGTTTTCGGCATTGATTTCACCACCAATTTTTAATAACTTGCTGTTTGTATGAAGCAACATAAAAGACGCTCATTACTTTTTGCGATGCGTCCTCTAGAGTATAAGCAAAACAAGCTGCTGTAGATTATATATTACAAAAAATATAACATGTAATAAAAAGATAGTCAATCATTGTGGCTGCAATTTGCATAAAGGCATAAATCTCCGGGTAAGATACGCCCGGGGCTTTATGCCTTTTTTACACAGGTGATTTTGAATCACTTTATTAAAGTCCAAGAGCGTGTTCATAGAGATGTTCTATTGCTGTGAGGTATGGTTATGAAATTACATCCTGGTATTCAATCCATCAATAAAAGAAGCTGGCGGCGCTGGTTTTTGATCAGTATGTTGGTTCTGTTACTTTGTATCAATGGTGCCGGTCTTTATGCGGGCACGATCATCTACCAAGAAACAAGCATTCTGCATTCCCGCCTCAATATCCACAATTCAGATAAACTGAAACGAATTTTAGAATTTGGCAAGCAAGAAAAGCAGTGGCAGGATGTTGTTATTTCATCCCGCTTCGGCTATCCATTACAAGGAACCTATATTCCGAATTCACAACCCACCAATAAAACGCTCATTTTTCTTCACGGTTTTACTGAAAATCGATTAGTTGGCTTGACGTATCTGAACATCTATTTGGATGCCGGCTTTAATCTTCTGCTCGTTGATTCGCGGGCGCACGGAGAAAGCGGCGGCAGTTCAGTGACTTGGGGCAATTATGAGAAATATGATTTGGATCAATGGGTGGATTGGGTTCAAGAACGCTTTCCTGCAGGTAAAATTGGGGTTCATGGAATATCCATGGGGGCGGCAACTGCACTATTGCATGCTGAGCTTAACGAAGAGCATAAACGGGTAGCATTCTATATTGCCGATAGTGCTTATTCGGATTTTGAAACATTACTGATGCAGCAAATGGAGCAGCGCCTGCACTTACCGGGTAAAATTCTGCCCAAAATTTTA
Source organism: Sporomusaceae bacterium FL31 (assembly GCA_003990955.1). Classification (GTDB taxonomy): domain Bacteria; phylum Bacillota; class Negativicutes; order DSM-1736; family Dendrosporobacteraceae; genus BIFV01. The sequence continues at coordinate 69,105 of BIFV01000010.1, read as the reverse complement.
TTGCAATATGCCAATGTTGTCGCTTATATTGATTCTCGGTTTACCTTTTATCAGGCTTCACCCATCCGGGCAGTTCGCAAGGTTACCACTCCCATTCTTTATATTCATGGCGAGGCGGATCATCTTGTACCGGCTTCTATGTCGCAGGAATTGTATCAAGCAACCAAAGGGCCGCGGCAAATTTATACTTTTCCGCAGGCCGAGCATGTCAGTGCCGTTTTTGCAGACTGGAAACGGTATGATACTGTCATTCAAAATTTTACGCGTTCGGTCAACACTATGTCTGAGCGGAATACCTGGCCGCACACGGCGTTTAAGCGGTTAACGAAGTAGGATTTTTTCTGCTAAAAGGAGGCGCAGGGTATCGCTTGCAAGGCTGAAGCGCAAAATTTGCGGATAACTGCTAGGAAGTTTTTTCTCTGTGGCGAAGTATAAAGAGAGAAATAGAAACTAGATACAGATGCAACTTGGATGCGGTTTTGGGGGAGAGCAATGCGTTTTACTTATATGGTGCTTATGGTATTGGGACTGACCGGCTTGATCAGTTGGCTCAACTATATCGTATTAGCACGCCAATTTGATTTTTACCGTCAGCAAGGGGTACGCTATGCCTACTGGCTGGTTTCAGCAGGTGCTTTGGCTGTCACCTATTACAGCCGTATAAAGCCGCCATCATCAGTCAGGCCAGCGGATGAGTTTTTTTACTGGTTGTTGTATGCCGCACTGGCCTGGATCTGTGGACAGCTTGCCCTTATTTTGTTTCAAGCCATCTTCTATATTGCAGAAAGAGTCCTGTTTTTTGCAGCAAAGCTGGCTCGGCCTGCCGAATACAGTGGCACTGCCATCACGCGCCGGAAGTTTTTACAGGGTGCGGCAACTGTACTGCCGCTTGTCTCGGTAGGGACAGGTGCCCGCGGCATCTATCAGGCTCAAGTGGAGATGGCTGTCAGGAAATACAATCTGACTTTTCCGGATTTGCCAGCCAATCTGAATGGTTATAAAATCGGACAGATTAGTGATACCCATCTTGGCCCGTATTTCAGCTTGGAACGGCTGGATACTGTCATTCAATTGCTGAAGGAAGAGCAGCCTGATGTGGTGGTGATTACCGGCGATTTGGCTGATGACCTGCAATTGCTGAGACCGGCACTCAGTCGGTTGGATGCGCTGGTGCCATTCATTCCTCAGGGAATCTATTTCTGCTTTGGCAACCATGAATATATTCGGGATATAGCACGTTTTCGTGCTGAACTTGCTAATAGCCGCTTGGTGCTGCTGGAAAATAGCAGCCAGATGATTGTGCCGGGTGAGCAGCCGCTTTATCTGTTAGGTGTTGATTATCCAGGGTCTGATGTTTCCAGATCCGCATTGGATATCAGTGTCAGCCGGCGCCAGCAGTTCTTTGCAGCTGCAAATGAAAACATTCCGGAGAAGGCCTTTAAAATCTTGCTGGCACATCATCCCGATTTTCTGTTTGATGGTTTTGCTGCTCAGATTCCGCTGACGCTTGCCGGCCATACCCATGGGGGTCAAGTTGTCATTGGCGGTAAATCCTTGTTAGATCAGCATGTCTACATGCGAGGCTTGTATCAGGAAAATGGTGTATACGGTTATGTCAGCTGCGGGGCAGGACATTGGTTCCCCTTCCGGCTGGGCTGTCCACCGGAGATTAGTCTGTTTACCTTGCATGGCAGTACAAATTAATTGTTTATCCGGTGTGCTTTGTTAAGCTTATTTAGAATACAGGGAGTGTAGGATTATGGATTGCTCAAATCTATCGCATGCCCAATGTTGCGCTTGCGGTAGTTTGCGAAAAACGACGCGGGCGATTACGCAATTTTTTGATCGCCATCTTCAGCCAATCGGTTTGCGCAGCACACAATGTTCGCTGCTGCTGGCTGTTTCCTTGCAGGGTAGTCTTTCTGTTAGTGAATTAGGAGACCACTTGCTAATGGACCAGACTACCGTAACGAGAAATATTGAGATATTAAGAAAGCATGGCTATGTGTCTGTGAGCAAGGACGAGCAGGATGCACGGCGCAAGTCCATTGCTATCACAGACAGCGGCGCACAAAAGCTGATGCAGGCCATGCCGCTTCTGCAGCAGGCACAAGCCAAGATCGAACAAGGGCTTGGTGAAAAGGACATGCAAAACTTTCTAAGGCTGCTAAAACAAATCGAAAAGATTGTTGAATAAATTTTTTGAGTATATGCATGCATATACATGCAGTGTATAATGAATTAAAGATTTTGCTCGGGCATGGTTTGTAAGGAGGTGCCATCTCGAAAGGCTGCCCGAATAATATTTACTTAAGATACCATAACATCAGGAGGAGAGTGACTGAATAATGAGTTTAATCTGTGTGAATGAAAGCCAATGCATCCGCTGTGGGATTTGTGTAGCAGAATGCCCGACTCTGGTATTGAGCATGAACACCAATGGGCCAGAAGCGGTGCATAGTGAGCAATGTATTGCCTGTGGGCATTGTGTGGCCGTCTGTCCGCATGCAGCGCTCGATCATGAACTAACCCCGCTTGAGCGGCAGGTTGATATTCAGGGCTTACCCGTACTGGATAAAGAAAGTGCTGCACGGTTTCTCCGGTCACGCCGTTCCATCCGCTCTTTTAAAAATACCCCTGTACCGCGGGAAACATTACTGGAACTTGTCGATATGGCCCGGTTGGCTCCTACTGGCAGCAATGGTCAGGGAGTTTCTTTCTTGATTGTCGAAGATAAAAAGATTATTGAAGAAGCTGCTAAGATCGTCGTGGATTGGTTAGAGGATATTCCCATATCGCAATATTTTAGCGTTATGCTGCAAGCTTTTCGGGAAAAAGGCATTGATACCGTTCTCCGTGATGCTCCGCATCTTGTGTTAGCCCTGGCCAATGCCGATTTTCCGCGGGGACGGGAGAATTCAGTCTTCTCGCTGGCCTACCTGGAGCTGTTTGCGCCAGCACTGGGATTAGGGTCTTGCTGGGCAGGGATTTTTGAGCTATGTGCCTTCAGAGGCCACGAGCCGTTGCTAAACTTATTCCCAATACCGGAAGGAAAGAAGATTACTGGTGCAGTCATGGTCGGAGTTCCTAAATATCGCTATCAGCGTCTGCCAGAAAGAAATCCCCTGGAAGTTGCTTTTTTATAAGCATTAGGCAACGCGCTGCAATTGTTTGATGGGTGTCTGGCCTCTCAGTTCCTTATTGACGATAAATCAGGCAGACTGGTATAATAACAATAAATAAATGCGGCGATGGAGTTCGCCTTGAACCCCGTGTAAAAACGGTAATGACTCCTACCACCTTGGTGGTAGGAGTCTATCTTTTTATCCGGAGCCGGATCAGACGGACTTACTTAAGGCGTAACTAGGGGATAATAATATCAACCTAATGGTCGATCACAAGCTAAAAATTAAGTTGAGGAGGGCAAATAATGCCTAAAATTGCCAGTAAAGCCAAACGGCTGCGAATTTATATCGGAGAAAGTGACCATTGGAAACGGCGATCCCTGTATCAAGCCATTGTGGAGAAGGCTAAAGCGCTTGATATGGCAGGCGCTACCGTATTTAGGGGCCTGATGGGCTATGGGGCCAACAGTCGGATTCATACTGCCAGCATTGTAGATTTGTCCAGTGATTTGCCAATTCTGGTTGAAATCATTGACAGTGAGGAGTATATGGCCAAATTGCTGCCTTTTCTGGATGAAATGGTGGAAGAAGGCATGGTGATTATTGATGATGTTGAGGTCATTAAGTATGGTCGTAAACCGCCAGTACGCTGAAGCAAGGGTTGAACTAGAGAGGTGATAAGGATATGATGGAAATTCTTTTGGTGCTTGTTGGGGGCGGAATTGGATCTGTGAGTCGCTATTTGGCTTCCAACTGGGCCATGCAGCGGTTTGGTGCTGATTTTCCTTACGGAACGCTAATTGTCAATGTTGTAGGCTGTTTTTTCATTGGTGCATTTATGGTGCTGACTACCGAAAAACTGAATGTCAGTCCCTATTGGCGGCTGTTGGTTGCTGTGGGCTTCTTAGGCGGGCTGACCACCTTCTCGTCGTTTAGTTATGAAACACTTAGGCTTATGCAGGATGCAGACTTTTTGCGGGCATTTTACAATGTAGGACTTAATGTCGTACTCGGCTTCCTGGCGGCTTGGCTGGGAATGGGTGTTTCCAGGCTGATATAATTTTTTCCTGATGCAGCTGTCATAAATTTCATCAAAGCGTGTCATGCTAAGGTTCATAATCTAAATGATACAAAGGCTTCTATGGGTTCTGTTCACTTACCCGGAAGAAAGGAGTTTTGATGAACAAGTCGGTGCTGGTTTTTGAAGATATTGAGCCAGCCAAGCTGACGCTTGCCGGTGGCAAGGGGGGAATGCTGGCCAAGTTGTTTCAGCGCGGGTATTCTGTGCCAACGGCTTTGTCGTATTCCCAGCGGCCTTTCAGGAAGAAGCACTCACTCAGCAGGCTAGCCAACGAATTTGCGGTTATCTGCTGGCATTGAGACAACGCTATGGGCAGGAACTGTTTGCCGTGCGCTCTGAAATGAGGATTCGGCGCAGGCTTCATTTGCTGGTGGATTTGAAACTGTTCTTAATGTAAAAATCGACCTTACTAAAAACTGGTGATCGGGTGCGTGTTGACGGCGGACTGGGATTGTCGAGAGATTAGACAGAAGCTTATAAAAAAAACTACCACCAATGTGGTAGTTTTTTTGTTATGCGCAGATTTATTTCTGTTTCAGTGCTTCGCGGGCAATCGGGGCTAGGCGAGGATCTTTGACCATAGCCATAAAGGTGTCTTTCATCGCAGGATCTGCCATGATGTCCGTTAACGGCTGGCGCATAGTAGGATTGGACAGCATAGTCACCATCGAGGGCCTAAGTTCTGGATTGCTCATGTTTTCGACCATTTTTTGCTGCATGGCCGGATTTTTCATCATATCAACCATTACCGGCTGCATTTGCGGAGAACTCATGATTCCCATCATGGCTTGCCGGTTGTCCGCTGAAGCCATGGCGTTACGCATGTCTTCGAGGTTGTTTTTCATCATGTCGCCGGGATTCATCATGTTTGTTTGCTGTTGTGGAGTGGCTGGCTCATCCGGTTTCTTCTGTGGTTGAGAGCAGCCTGCCAGCATCAGCCCAATAATTAAGATCATGATGAGTGTCACTGAACGGTAAAAGGTATACTTTTTCATGAAGAATTGTCCTCCTTAAATTTGGTCATGGCGAAAACACCAAAGAGTAACAAACAATTATAGTGTTTCTTACTCATCTGCATTTATACTTTGGCTAAAATTTCAAATTGATAAATTAATGGCAGCCGTTCACAACTTCTTCACAATCTGTTCATACTGTCTTCATAATCAATCGGTATAGTTAAAGCAAATACGTTTGCTCGATCAAAGGAGGCACTATGGTAAAGAAAAATTGGCTCAGTAATAAAACCTTGATTCTGGCAGCCTTTATGACCATGCTGGTTACCATCCCGGCGGTAGCGGCAGCAAACCCAGAGCCGTTGTCGCTGCAGCAAGTGGTCAATACTGCGGTGAAAAATAATCCGGCAGTGATTGAAAGTCAAAAACGTTGGGAAGAGAAGCAAGCCCGCATTCCGTTGGCAACAGCCTGGTCCAATCCACAATTCGGCATTATGAAAGATGACATTCCCAATACAAGCTTAAATCCTGCTAATGCGATGATGACCGAATATAGCTTCACACAGGATATTATGAATCCGTCTAAATTAAAAGCAATGGGCAAAATGGCTGACAGTGATGCTCAAATGGCTCGCTATAATCTCCAGGATAAACAAATGGAAGTTTATACTGCAGCAAAGGAAGCCTATTATGACTTGCTTTATGCCGAAAAAGCCTTAGAAATTGGCCGGGAGAATCAGCAGCTGATGGGACAGCTGGTGCAAATTGCCCAGGTCAATTACTCGACCGGTATGGTGCCGTTGCAGGATACACTGCGGGCTCAGACCGAGTTTTCCAGTATGACAAGCGATTTATTGAGTATGGCTGCCATGGGAGCGGTCGCAAAAGCCAAAGTCAATACCATTCTTGGCCAGGCAGCCGATACCCCCTTAACAGTCAAGGAAGAGTTTAATGCCCCGCCGCCTAACTTTAATCTGGCTAATTTGCAGCAGTCGGCCCAAACGGATAAGCCTGCTGTTGTCGGTATGGAACGTCAGGTTGAGATGGCCAAGAATGGCGTAACCTTAGCACGCAAGCAGCAATTGCCTGATTATCAGTTCACCTTGTCCTATAAAGATAAAAAACAAACTGAAATGTCAATGGAACCAGACACCTGGGCTGTCGAAGTAATGGTCATGCTGCCACTGTGGCAAAGTAAGAATAAAGCTGAAATCCGTAGTGCTGATGCCAACTTAGCTGCATCCCAGGCTGCTTTGGCCAATATGCAGAACATGGCAGGCTTGGATTTACAAATGGCGCTGACTGAAGCACAATCAAGCTGGCGGCGCATTGAACTCTATAAAAACACCGTCATTCCTCAGGCTGAGCAAACCTATCAAGCCGGAGTGGTGAGTTACACCAATGGCAAAGTCGATTTTATGGCCGTTTTGGATAGCCTGAACGCGTTGCGCAATGCAAAACTGGATTACTATAAAGCACGTGTCGATTATGAAAAAGCGGCCGCTAATTTGGAAAAAGCCATTGGAAAGCCACTCTTTGTCAGTGGCGTGCAGTTATCATGAAACCAGGTAAAAGGAGCGAACAGTATGAGTGAAAAAATACGGGCAAAGCAAAAGATCATCATTGGCGTTACCGCTGGAGTTCTGGCGCTTGGTGGTGCTGGCTACTACTATACACACCAACAGGCTAAACCAGCAGCGGTTGATCATAGCGGCCACCAGATGAATGCCCCGGTTATGGCCATGGGGGATGTCGTTACGCTGGATGCTAAGGCCAGACAATTGGCTGGTGTACAGACAACTAAGGCGGTGGTTAAGCCGCTGACGAAAGATATAAAAACTACCGGGAAAATTGCCATGAACGAGAGTGGCCGGACGTATTTGACTTCCCGGATTGAAGGCAGGGTCGATGAACTCTATGTATCGGCCGATGGGGAATATATCGCGCCAGGGCAGGCTATTGCGGCTGTATACAGCCCGACCTATATTGCCGCTCAAGAAGAATATCTGTTAACGCTGGACAATGTCCAGAAACTCAAAAATGCCGGCAAAGATGTTGTCCAGATCAATAATCGTCTGCGCGAGGCTGCCCGGCGCAAGCTCCAATTGCTCAATGTGCCGGATGCTGAGATTGCTCATCTCGAACATACCCGCCAGCCCAAAGACCAAATGATTATTTACGCTCAATTTGGCGGAACCGTGCTAGAAAAACAGCTGCTGCCAGGAGCCTATATCATGCCTGGCGATAAACTCTACAGCTTATCTGATTTATCGACCGTTTGGCTGTATGCCGACGTTTACGAAAAAGATCTGGCAAACATCACGATGGGTCAGTCCGTGACTGCGACCAGCACGGCCTACCCGGGGGAAACCTTTAACGGCCAGGTCACCTTTATTAATCCGGTGCTTGATGATGCAACCAGAACGGTTAAAGTTCGTATTGAGATGGCCAATTTAGCTGGAAAACTAAAGCCCAATATGTTTGTGAATACCCAAGTCCAAATTCCGTTAGGGGAAACACTGGTCATTCCCGAATCCAGCATTCTGGATACTGGCAGTCATAAAATTGTTTATGTAGCGCAGGATGAGAATACCTTCGTTAAACGGGAAATTGTTACCGGTCAGCAGGCAGAAGGATATATACAGGTGCTGTCCGGTCTGAAGGCGGACGAAACTGTCGTGACTGCAGCCACCTTCTTAATCGATTCCCAAACCAAGCTGGGTAACTTCGGCAGTCATGCCGGTCATGGTGGTGCTGCTAAGGGGGGCGGTGCTCCGGCAGTTCCGCCAGCTAGCAACCCAAGCAGCGGAAGCGCTGCGCCAGCTTCGGCTGCTGGTGGAGAACACAGTGGCCATAGCGGTCATTAAGGGGGAGCAATATGTTAAACAAAATTATTGAGTTTTCCTTAAAAAACCGCGTTATTATCCTGACCCTGGCGGCACTGGTCATTATTTGGGGGATCTTTGTTGTACGCGATACACCTATTGATGCCTTCCCAGATCTGAGTGAAAACCAGGTGCTGGTAGCTGCTGACTGGATGGGGCGCGGCCCTCAGGAAATTCAGGATCAGGTGACCTATCCGTTAGAAACGGCCTTACGCGGTCTGCCGAAAGTCAAAGAAGTGCGTTCAGCGTCGTCGTTTGGCATGTCGCTGATTACCGTCATTTTTGAAGACGGTGTTGATCCCTATTTTGCCCGCCAAGTAGTGAATGAGAAGGTTCAGCAGGCCACTCCGCAATTGCCACAAGGGGTGCAGCCATCCTTAGGGCCGGTTAGCACGCCGATGGGCCAAGTCTTTATGTACACAGTCGAAAGTGACCGTCATAATCTGGCTGATTTACGTACCGTAGAAGATTTCGTCATAAAACCACAGCTCAGCGCCGTTCCTGGGGTGGCTGAAGTCGCCAGTGTGGGCGGGTATGTCATGCAGTATCAGATCAATCTTGATCCACAGCTGCTGCAGAGCTACCGGGTGACGTTAAGCCAGGTATTTACCGCAATCGGTGCCAACAACGCCAATATCGGCGCCAAGGTTGTTGAACAAAATGGTCAGGAATTTATTATCCGTGGCCTGGGGCTTATTCAATCCATTGACGATATCAAAAACATTGTTATTACCCAAAACAATAATGTACCTGTTTATGTTAAAGATATCGCCAGCGTCAGTACGGGGCCGGATTTCCGCCGTGGGGTACTGACCAAAGCCGGTTATGAGGCGGCCGGGGGGATTGTCATTCAACAGATGGGTGTCAATACGCTAAATGTCATTGATCAGGTCAAAGTGAAAATGGCTGAAATTCAGCCAACATTGCCTGAAGGCATGAAGATTGTGCCGTTTTATGATCAAACCGACTTAGTGAAAAAAGCCGTGAGCACCCTGAACCGGGCACTCATCGAAGAGTTTATCCTGGTATCCATCATTGTTATTGCCTTTTTGGGCAATGTCCGTTCCAGTTTAATTGTCACCAGCGCCATTCCAATTGGTATCCTCATTGCGTTGATTGCCATGAAGGGCATCCACTTATCCGCCAATTTGATGTCGCTTGGGGGGATCGCGATTGGGATCGGGGTGATGACCGATGCCGCCATTGTGATGGTGGAAAACATCTACCGGCATTTAGCTGAAGATGGCGGCCGGCGCAATATTGTCGATGTTACCCTGGAAGCAGCCAAAGAGGTGGCTGCACCCATATTCTTCTCGATCGTGATTATCATCGTTACCTTCCTGCCGGTATTCACCATGACTGGTACTGAAGGCAAGCTGTATACGCCGATGGCCTGGGCCAAAACCTTTGCCATGAGCGGATCACTCTTGTTAGCCTTTACGCTGGTGCCTGTCCTGTGCACCTTACTGCTTAAGGGCAAGATTCAGGAGAAAGATACCTGGATTGTTGCCAGACTGCATCAGTGGTATGTGCCTACCTTGAAAACAGTGCTTAAGTATAGCAAAGCCACCATTATGATAGCCATTGTTGTCATGATTGCCGGGTTTTCATTGCTGCCGCTGATCGGAACGACCTTTATGCCGGCTTTGGATGAAGGCTCCTTCCTGGTCATGCCTACCATGCTGCCCAGTGTTTCCTTGACTGAAGCTGTGGCAGCAGCGAAAACTATGGACAAAGTCATTATGGAAATACCCGAGATCGACATGTCGGTCGGTAAGGTTGGCCGGGCCGAATCGGCCATGGACCCGGCGCCAATCAGCATGATTGAAACCATTGTTACCCTTAAACCCAAAGATCAATGGCGCCCTGGCATGACCAAAGAGCTGATTGAACAAGAAATGATGACCAGGCTCGCCAATATTCCCGGCTTGAATCTGGCATTTACGCAGCCTATTGCCGGCAGACTGTCTATGCTCACCACCGGAGTTCGTACCGAACTTGGTATTAAACTCTATGGTGAAGACCTGCAAGTCTTGCAGCAAAAAGCTTTCGAAATTGAAAAAGCGCTAGGCTCTGTGCCTGGTGTTAGTGATTTGTTAGCTGAGCGGGTATTTGGCGCTCCTTATTTGGAGATTGCCGTTGATCGTGAGCAGGCAGCCCGCTATGGCCTCAACATTGCCGATGTCGAAGACGCTATTGAGTTAGCTGTCGGCGGTAAGACCGCGACCACGACTATCGAAGGCCGCAAACGTTTTGATGTCCTGGTGCGCTATAACCGGGAGAATCGGGAAAGCATTGATGCCATGCAGAACATTCTTGTTCCTGCAGCCGCCAGCGGCGCAGCCGCGCCAACTGCAAAAAGCGCTGGTGGTATGGGCGGCATGGGTGGCAGTAGTGCTGCAATGGCCGCAGGGCCAGCCAGCGGAGCCTATGTGCCATTAGGCGCTGTAGCCCGCTTCCAGATCGTTGAGGGCCCGTCGATGATTAGCAGTGAAAATGGTGTCTATCGCATGATTATTCAAATGAATACCCGGGGGCGGGATGTGGTTAGTTTCGTCAATGAGGCCAATCAGGTCATCAAAGAAAAAGTCGACATCCCAGCAGGCTATTCGTTCAAATGGGCAGGCCAATATGAAAATCAGCAGCGGGCTAAAGACCGTTTAGCGCTCGTGGTGCCTGCCGTTATTGTGCTTACCTTCTTCCTGTTATATATGACGTTTAAATCGGCGAGTGATGCCTTTCTCATCCTCATGAACATTCCGTTTTCGCTGGTCGGCGGTATTGTGGCCATGTATGCCACCAGTACGTACTTGACCGTGGCAGCAGCAGTCGGCTTCATTGCCCTCTTTGGCATTGCCGTACAAAACGGGGTTATCATGGTCACCTATATTAAACATCTGCGCGAACAGCGCTCCTTGGAAGAAGCCATTATTGAAGGTGCCTTTACCCGCTTACGGCCGGTTATGATTACAGCATTGGTAGCCAGCCTGGGCTTGTTCCCCTTGATTTTTGCTACCGGTACCGGGGCTGAAGTACAGCGGCCAATGGCAACCGTGGTAGTTGGCGGACTTGTGACCTCGACCATTCTGACCCTGCTGGTGCTGCCTTGCATTTATCTGGTATGGAACCGCTGGCTTGATGGACGAAATCAAGCCAAGACAACCAGCAAATCACACACGATCGACTAATATTATAAAGGGAGGAGAGGTGCTTGTGAGCCGCCTCTCCTGGCAGTAACATTAATAACTATTTTGGAGGTTAACAAGGGATGAAAAAAAGCAAAGTATTAATAGGATTATTAGCTCTTGGAGTCATATTGGTTTTTGTAGCTGGCTGCGGTTCCAGTGAAAAACCAGCAGCACAAGCTCCGGCAAGTCAGCAGCAGGCATCAAGCCATGAAGCACATAGTGCGGCTATGCCAAAAGAAGATCCGATGCCGTTTATGAAAGACATGGATAAAGCACTGCAGGATGTGCTTAAGCAAGTCAAGGCAGGGCAAACCATGGATGCCCAAAAGAGTGCAGCCCAACTGGTTAGTACTACTGGTAAAGTAGGCCCGCACATGATGGACAATGTCCTTAAAGAGAACTTGCGTAAAGCCGCAGTGGATATTAAAGATAGTGTCAATTCAGGAACAGATCTTACTGTGCTTGAAAATCAAGCTAAAGCCATGCAAGAGCTGATGAAGCAAACTACCACTCATCTCCAAAGCATGAGCCATTAATTTGTGGAAGAAGGAGGGGCGGTCTGTGAAAAAGAAAGTCATAAGGTTTCTGTTAACTGGACTGCTGTTGAGCGGCGTAAGCACAGCTGCCGCCGCTCCGGCTTCCGGGTATAGTCAGTTTATGCAGTCGTTAGACACTATTTTGGCTGAAGCCGTCATGCCAATTGTCGATGAACCGCAGCCACTCGTCCGCACTGCTGCCTGGTCGAATGGCCAGGTATCACAGGTGCTTGCGGCAGCTCAAAATCTGCTGGGCCAGCAGGTAGTCTGGGGCGGAGCATCACCGGCGATGGGCTTTGACTGTTCTGGTTTGGTGCAGTATGTGTACCGGCAAGCCGGGATCAGTTTGCCGCGTACTGCTGATCTTCAGTTCCTGGTCGGACGCTCGGTATCGCCTAATGCACTGCAAGCTGGTGATCTGGTTTACTTCACTACTTATGCGCCAGGAGCGTCTCATGTTGGTATCTACATAGGCGGCAATAAGTTTATCCATACCTCCTTTTCTCAGGGAGTCGTCGCTATTGGCGATCTGTATGACAGCTATTTTGTGCAGCGTTATTACGGAGCTAAGCGGGTGTTATAGAGAGAACAAAAATAACAAAGCAGGTTCTGAGATTTGCCTCAGAACCTGTTTTGTTATTTACGGTCATGCATGGTTTTTTGAATGAGTATTCCGATTCGAAGGATTATTCATGTTGTTGTGTAAATGATATAGTGTAAAGCTTAATTCAGCGAGTCTGAGGTGTATATGGACATTCAATTATTAAAAACTTTTAGCGTTGTTGCCAGACTGGAGAATATTACGCAAGCGGCTGAATTGCTGAACTTTACTCAGCCTACCGTGTCGGCTCAAATCCGTACATTAGAAGAACATTTTGGCGTGCAATTATTTGAACGGATTGGCAAAAAACTCTACATAACCGAAGCCGGTAAATATTTAGTTGAACCGGCAGAAAAAATGCTGGCCATTTATAGTGAAACAGTCAACCAGCTTGGCAGTATCACCGAAGGATCAAACACCAGAATTGGGCTATCAACCAATTATATCAATTACATCCTATCGCCAGCCTTGTTAAAACTGCAAGCCATTCATGCGGCCGGAACAATCCGTGTGGAGATTTGTGCCAACTCCAAAGCTGTGCTCCATGGCTTAAATAATAATCAATATGATATCGGTCTTGTCCATGACCATATTGCTGAGAAATATCTCGATACCGTAGCCATTCGTTCGGACGATCTTGTTTGGTGTGGGCATAAAAGTATTTTAGCCAAGCGCGGCTGTTTAAAGATTACCGATTATCCGATCGTCAATTTCCGGCAGGGCTGTACCTTTCGCCGGTTGTGTGATGCATTGCTGCAAAAGAATGGCTTAACTTCCACATTTGAATACAGTGATTTTGATGCCGTAAAAAGTGCCATGTCTGAGGGGCTAGGGATTGCCTTATTGCCGCGTGTTGTTGCCAAGATTGAAAAAGAGATAATCATTTTGGACGAATGTACGGATACCAAAATCACCCTTTATGCCATCACCAGGCAGGATAAATGCCTTTCGCCTTCTGTAAAATCACTGCTCAAACTGTTGCAAGAACACTAACTTTTGATATAAAAGATGACTATGGTTTCATTAGGGATTTCAATTTCAGCTTCTAAAGACTATCCCGGTATAATAGGATTTAAAACAACTGGGGAGGCTATTTTCATGCAATTGGATTTAGAAAAACAAAATCGTATCATCAGTATGCTGAATGGGATACCTGATATGGTATATGGGTTTGCTGATGTCGGGGATGACCTTCCTTTTGAGCTAAAACAGCTTCCTTACGCCGTCTCGATCGGCATACCACTTCATGATGACATTATTGATCCGATCATCGCTGGGCCCAATCAAGCTTATTATGATACCTATAATAGCGTCAATGAGCAGCTTGATGTGCTTGGCGAACAGATTCAACAGGCAATCGAACAATTGGGTTATCATGCCTGTGCCATTGCCTCTTCAAAAAGAACTGATTTTGTCAATATCGCCGGTGATTTTCCTCATAAAACGTCTGCAGTCAAGAGCGGCTTAGGCTGGCTAGGCAGAAGTTCTCTGTTGATCACCAAAAAGTTCGGCCCAAGGATTCGTATTTCTACTATCTTAACTGACATGCCACTTTTGACTAATGATTTTGCCACAACAAATTCTTGCGGCAAATGCAATCGATGTGTTGAGGCCTGCCCAGCTCAGGCCATTGTGGGCAATGCATGGTCGAAAGGGGTATCTAGAGAAGACTTGGTTGATGTAAAGAAATGCGATGTTTGGAAAATAGAGCACTACCCTCAATTTGATGGTCTTGTCTGTGGTGTCTGTGTGGCTGTCTGTCCCCATGGTACAAAAAAGAAAGCCTGAATTGGACTGGTAAGTTTGCAAACCACACCAAGATAGGTGCCTTAAACCATCACGATATAAAGCGTGTTCATGGAGGTTGTTAAGCCGTTGTATAAAAGTAAAGTCATTGATGAGATGAAGAAAGTATTCCACGAAGTTCCCTATGGGGTTGAACATACGCTTAGAGTTTTGAGCTATGCCGAAGAAATTATGGCTGGCGAAAATCTGGCTGAAAGCCAGCGCGAGATCATCGCGATTGTGGCAATTCTTCACGACATCGGCGCTATTGAAGCCCAGCGGAGATATGGCTCCATGGAGGCGCAATATCAAGAACAAGAGGGACCTGCAGTGGCAAGAGGAATACTGGAAGCCATCGGATACAGACCGGATGCAATTGATCGGATCTGCTTTATCATAGGCAATCATCATACGCCCGCCAAAATTGACGGAATGGATTTTCAAATTCAGTGGGAAGTCGACTTGTTGGATAACCTAAAGTATATGGACATTAAGAACGATAAGGAAAAGCTAATCAATTATATTAACGAGAATTTCAAAACAGCTACAGGCAAGGCAATTGCCTATCGAGAATTGATCAACCCATCGTAAACCCCAAAATGCAGGATTCATCGCTTTCTGATAAAGGAATACAAGTAGTATCAATGTAGCGCTTTTAGTTAACATAACTCAAAATGATACATTCTTGAGAAGGTCGCGTTAATTGACATACAGCCTCTAAAATGCTATACTAATTAGCGTTATATTGACTGTTTCAGTTCATAAAAACCACTAGTTAAACCAATATGTAACATGCGTCTGTAGCTCAGGTGGATAGAGCAGCGGTTTCCTAAACCGTTGGTCGGTGGTTCGAGTCCTCCCAGGCGCACCATGATGAATAGTTTAACGGCAAGGCTTTAGAAATTCTAAGCCTTGCCGTTTTTGTGTTAGCGGGGTTGTTTTGGCTTGTTTGTATGCTATGTGTATGCTACGGGAGTTGCTAGAGAGAGTAGGAAGAAGGAATGTAGCTAAATTTTTAGATAGGATATGAAGGTGGCCATTGATGTCATATCGGATCGAACAACTCACTCTAGCTTGGCAGATTTTTTAGAAGGATAAAACGGATAATTCGTTCAATATAGTATCAAGAATGAAGCGAGGTGTCATAATGTCCGTTTCTGCATCCATTGATATAAAACTAACAGTGCGTAATGGAATAATATCAAAAGTAACATTAATACAAAAACTATTAGATTTTGGTTGGACTTTTAATGATTCTGGAAAAATTACATATTTGCCCATTGGTGATGAAGATAAATTTGACTGGCAGAGTGAAAATATTAGCGTTGATATGCTGCTGATGATATTACGTGAAAAAGTGCAAAGAGACGAACTGTTAGGGATTGTAATGACATGGAAGGGAACTGGTGTTGGAGGAAATATCCTGCTAAAGAAAACCGATGAATTAACTTTTTGTTTGACGATAAATAGGAGAACCATAAGCGGTAGCAATGTTACAGATGTAAATTGGTATTTAGTTAAGCTGCTCCCAGCTTTTAGCCAGAGTGATTCGACAGTAGAATCCTTCTCCTATGAAGAACATGTCTAAGACCCTTATTAATTCGGCATCGAGGAAGGGAGAATTATATGGATTCTTTCACAATCAAAGGCTTAAATGGATTTATTACTATAGCTTTTAAAGAAGTGTACGATTTTCCAAATAAGACATCAGTATTAGGCGGCTATGAGGTAAAGGGGAATATTGAGATACAATGCGGCAGTAGAGGGCGGTATAATGCAAATGGAGAACTCTATTTTAGTACAGGACAAATCTATACAACTTAATCATGCCTATGAGAATATAAGTGGTGAAGTTGTTTTTTGTAATGAGTACGAAATCTCTTGATGATAAAATAAAGTTTGACAATAAAGGGCGGGTGATAATTTCAG
The DNA here is from genome assembly GCA_003990955.1 of Sporomusaceae bacterium FL31. Lineage (GTDB taxonomy): Bacteria > Bacillota > Negativicutes > DSM-1736 > Dendrosporobacteraceae > BIFV01. Next base: position 53,022 of record BIFV01000010.1, on the reverse strand, counting down.
GAAGTTATCAAGAGTTAGCGAATGAAGGCAACGTAGTGGAATTCGAAAAGCTCAGTGATCAAACATATTTGTTAGAGATAATTCAGGAATTAAGTACAATCGTAAAGAAGTACGGAGGACTACAAGGAATAGTGCAGATCTGATTATTACAAGCATCATAAGTATGAGACAACCCGTTGGTCGGTGGTTAGAGTCCTCTCAGGCGCACCATAAAGAAATTAAGCCTTCCGGTGTTTTTTCGAGGGTATTTAAAAGAAAGGAGGCAAAAAATCAATATAATAAAACCGTAATTAAAAATACCTTCTTAGCTTATTAATATTCTTTAATAGGCTTAGTAATTGGTGTACTAGCTGAATTGTTATTTTCCATTATAACTAATAAGTCATTTATTTGTTTTATAGCTTCTCTCGCAGTTAATGCTTCTTGTATAGCTTCAGGTGAACTCTCTCGTGATGAAACTATAAAATTTAAATTATTTTGCATATTAACTTTTAAAAAGTTGGATACAAAACATATCGGGGCCATTCCATCCTTCTTGTTATTAACCCAAACACCTTCATTATGACTTGATTTTTCTAAGGATTTTCAGTTGTAATTGGAATCTTTTACATATATGAAATTACCATAATGGCTCCTGGATAGTTATTTTAGAGGATTAATACCTAGTAATGTGTTAAACTCTTCATGATTAAAATATCAAGAAAAGGTGATTTAATTGAAAAACTTGTTTTATTGTATACTTAAAAAGTTTAAAAAAACAAATAATATCGAAAAGTTTATTAATCGTGGTCTTAAAATCGGTGAAAACTGCAATATCCCCCAAAATACAATTATTGACGGTTCTCATTGTTGGCTAATTTCAATCGGCAATAATGTTACATTAGGAGAAAGAGTCCATATTTTAGCCCATGATGCAAGTATTAAATACTCTTTAGGATATGCGAAGATAGGACGTGTAGATATTGGTAATGGAACATTTATAGGGGCAGGGACTATTATTTTACCTAATGTAAAAATAGGAAATAATGTTATTGTTGGTGCTGGAAGTGTGGTAACTAAAGATATTCCTGATAATTCTGTTGCTGCCGGTAATCCCGCTAAATTTATAACCGATACAACACAATATATGGAAAAACATCAAAAAATGATGCAGTACAGACCATTATATAGTGATGATTGGACTGTGAGAAAAAAAATTACAGACTCACAAAAACAACGAATGTCTAACGATTTATTAGATGGAATCGGTTATGTAGAATGATATTTTAACTCTCTAGAATGACTAAGGCACCGATCACCCCACTAACAAAGGACGAGGTAGATGCCTTATTGGAGGCTGCAAGAGCTGTGCCATCGGGGACGGTTCTTTTTGGCAGGAAAGCTAGTTAAGTAATAAACTGGTGGTCGGTGGTTCGAGTCCTCTAGGCGCACATGATGAATAGTGTAACGGCAAGGCATCAGAAATTCTGAGCCTTGCCGTTTTTGTGTTGCTGAGGGGATTTATGCTATGGGTATGGTTATTGCCGCACTCGCTTTGTCACTTCATGTTATATCTCTCTAACCGTTGAGAAAGCGTCCCGGTATGTATTTCAAATAAATGATTGTCAAAGTCATAAAAATACAATGAGTTGCTTTCGCCTTCTACGCGTGGACGGGGTGGTTTAACGTCTACACCCAGTTGGTGAATGCGTGCTTGGTAGGTTTCAAAGTCTGCTTCTGATATTTTAAATGCGATGTGGTTATATGTGCGAGTGGGGAGGGATTCGCCTTCCATAATTGCGATCCATTGCCCGCCAATCATGAAGAAATTTTCTCGTGATATTGAGAATGTATCATCTCCGCTTGAGTAAACTTCTTCTGCTTCAAATATTTCTTTGAAAAATTTCGTTGCAAGTTCAAGGCTTTTAACAATAAAAGTAATGTGGCTGATGCCTTCTATCATGATATCCTCTCCTATTATTTTATCAATTGGTAATACTGCCTCTCATTTGATAGCAGTCTGGCTCTTATTGCAGTTAGAAGAAAAATACGTCATGGGCATAATATAGAAACTATGATAATTGATTGAGCTTGCTATTAGGTTCTTCACCATTCTCTACACGTTTGATATTATTTACAAAGAAATCATATCTTTTTTTGTGGAATTTGAGGCCGTCAGGCATGCCTGCCGTATGGGGCGTAAGTATCACATTACCCAGATTCCGGAGCTCACTATCAGTAGGCAGCGGCTCGGATTCAAACACATCCAGGCATGCGCCTGAAATGTCTCTGTTTTTTAATGCAGCGATTAAGTCGCTTTCATTGACAATTCCGCCACGGGCGGTATTGATAAAAAGTGCGGTTTTCTTCATCTTCTTAAATACTGCTTTGTTGATCAGCTGTTTAGTTTGCTGAGTTAGGGGGATATGTACACTTACTATGTCCGATGTGCTCACAAGATTATCGAAATCGGTCACTTTTACAAAACCGTCAGATTGTACACCCGCATTTCTAGTATAAGCCAGTACGTTCATATCAAAGACCCTACAAAACTCAGCTACTTTTTTACCAATGGCGCCAAAGCCAATAATCCCAATTGTTTTGCCCATTAATTCACTGCCTGTATAGTCCAGTTGCTTTTCAACTGTTCTGTTTTTCATGAAAGCATCAAGAAACGGTATGTTTTTATAATAAGACAACATCAGTGCCATGACATGCTCGGCCACTGCCTGTGCATTTACTCCCGCAGCATTGGCCACCCAAATGCTGCGCTGCGTACAGGCAGCGATATCGACATTATCAAATCCTGCGCCAGTCTGTACCAATATTAATTTTTTTGCGATAGCAAGCAGGCTGTGGTCCACTTTAACATGTTCAGGTATAAGCACCTGGCAATCTTCAATATGATGCAGCATTTCTTTTCCGGGAGGAACAATTACAATGTCCCAGCCTTCCGGAAAATGCCTTGTAATATTTCTTTTTGAGGTCTCGGTAAAATAGCCGACGATGAGAATCTTCATTGCGAAACCACCTTTCATGTTCTATATCAGGCTCGAAGATTTGCAATAAGTTCTAAGGGTAATGCTGGGAAGTTTGTCTTTTAAACAGTCATCTGTTAATGATCATTTTAAACATAAAGAGCGAGGGTGTAAAACTCAAATGTTTTGTGAACCCTATTAATTATTTCTATATATTGAAAGGTAGTCGGTGTATTTCCTGCGATTGAGGCGTTTTTAGCTATCGGGGACGGTTCTTTTTGACAGAAATGTAGTTTAGCAATAACCGTTGGGTCATGTTACCATGTTGCAATGATTACCTGGTACAAAGTAGGTTTAGGCCAATATTACCAGATCATGAGATCATGGCGCTGTCGACTACAAAATAACGCAGCTCTAGATTATCGTATAAGCAAAGGTGGGTGAGTGGTAACTTAAAATATGAAATAAAAAATACCACCTTGTATGGTGGTAAATATATTACAAATCAATATTAAACTTGATTTTGCTTTATCTGTATAGGGTAGACAGGAAATTCCCTTTTCCTCGGCCATCCAATGGTATATTTAAGAGTCTCACCGATAATTTCAACACTGAGTAGCCGCCATCCAAATTGTATAAAAAAATTAACATTATCCTGGATTGCCTTATCAGTATGGGGAAGCGAAATTATGGTTTTGGTTAACAACTTAACACCTCCTTTAGTGGCGTTATTTCGACATGAAAAAAGAAAAACCTTCCATATATTACAATAATTATCATTTACTTGCGGTTTTTGAGAATTTTCATTATTAATTTATATTTACTGGAATATTGCTAATAAGACTCAAGCTATATCCTCCCCTACATTCTACTTGGGCAGTTTTAGGTATCCCTTTTTCCAGTAAATCTGAATCTACTGAACTTCTAAAAGTTTAAGACTAGATTCAGACGATTTTATTAACAATATATTATCAAAATAAGATATAAAGAAAAGCCGCCAGTGAGGCGGCCTTTCTGTTAAAAGGAGTTATTAGCTTGTACCGCGAATGGCATTTAAATAGGAAAAATTGGAGTTGAATAATTTGGTTGAACGTACCAATGTTCTTTGGAGTTGCCGAGAATCCAATGAGCAGATAATCTTAGAGAATGGAGAATATAAGTTGTTAAGCGTAACACAAATGATTCCACTTGGTAAAAGCATTGAGGAGCTTAAGCAAAGCTTGGAATTTATGAAAAGAACTGATATTCTCAAATCATTGTGCTAATCAATCTTATTAAGCCTTTGCGGTATTGCTGTACTAATGTGTGCAGTTTACAGTTTGCAAATTATGGATACCTTATGCTTGGACTTTCTTGAGTCGGGTTCAGAAAAGTACATTAAGGGTATTTAGTCGATCATTCATATCGTGAGATAAAGAGGCCGCCAGTGAGGCGGCTTTTGTGTTTCTTTAACACTTATAAATAAATCAATTCATGTTAACTAATACTAGAATTATCTGGACCATCGGGGACGGTTCTCTTTGACAGAAAAAGTTGTTAAGTGATAAGGTTGCTCAGTGGTTCGAGTTCTCCCAGGCGCACTATGATGAAGAGTTAAGGCTTCAGTGATGTTATAGATATCACTGAAGCCTTCGGTTTCTATTTGTATTACGGGTATTTGATCGTTAAAACCGTTTTCTAGCAATTCAGTAGTGAAACGGATGTGTAATAAAACGCAATTGTTTTTTTTATTTGTAAACCTACAGTATATAATCATTAAAAAATTACGAAATCTATAGGGACTCTAAATAAAAGGTATGCAATTATGTATCATGTCTATATAATTAATATGAAACTAAGTACAGTAATAATTCTTATGATAAGAAGAGAAAGTTGGGGCGAGTCTGGTTGTCTTTTTTGGATACACATACGATTTATTTTCTTACGCTTTTAGGCAATCTTATTATGCTTTTGATGCTGGCTATCTTTGCAAAGACTACTGGTTTTGAAGGTTTAATGCGATATTTTATATATGGGAAGCTGCTGCAAACCATAGGCGCTGCTCTGGGCGTATTCCGGGGGCTGATATCGGTTGACCTGTCGATTATATTAGGTAATAGTTTTGTTTACTTGGGCGGTGCTTTGGAAGTCTATTGTATCGTTTATGTTGATAAACTACCGCTTGCAGGTGTAACCAAACGATGGATACAAGTGGTAGCAGGGATTACCGTGGGGTTCACACTGCTTTATTTGGCCGGTGCCAACACGGGTACTAGAGTTTTTGTTAGTGCAATGATTTTAACAGGGTATTCACTGGCGGCGGCAGCAGGACTATTTTTGCGTAAGAATACCACGAATTTACGAAAAATAGTGGCCGTCTTTTTCGTGGTTTTAGCTGCTAGTCAGTTCGTCCGGGCTCTGGATGCATTGCCGCGGGGTGGGAATTATCCGTTGTTTGCTGCGTCGTCCTTGCAAACGATTTCTTTTATCGGTATCTATGTGCATATGCTGATAAGCACAATGGCATATTTGCTAATGAGTCGTGAACTTATTGATATAAAACTGAAAGAAGCGGCTACCAAAGACTATCTGACAGGTATTTATAACCGTATGCAGTTCATGCAGTTGTCGGAAGCACTACTGTCATTAATGATCCGACAACAAAAACCAGCCACAGTCTTTATGATTGACTTCGATTATTTTAAGGTTATTAACGATACGTATGGCCATGCTGTTGGCGATAGCGTACTGATCCAATTTAGCCGGGAGACGCAAGCCATTATTCGTACTGAGGATTTATTTGGCAGATACGGTGGTGAAGAGTTTATTATCTTTTCACCCAATACCACGGCTAGAGAAGCGCTCATTATGGGGCAGAAGATCAAATCGAAGATAGAGATAAGTTCTGCTAATGATTTAATTATTCCTAAGTATACCGTTAGTATAGGAATGGCCACAATGATTCCTGAAACCCTTATGGATCTGGATAAGTTAATTGGTCGGGCCGATCAAGCCTTGCTACAAGCCAAAAGAAATGGGCGTAACCAAATTGTTCAGTCTGATATTGAGCAGTAGCGACCTTGTTGGGCTATTAGGAGGAGTATAGAGACAGGCAGGCTTATCTCATAATATAGAAGATAGATGTTCGTAGGTTAGTGGGAACGGTTCTTTTTGTAGAATAAGGTAGCTTTTGGCCAATTGTTCGATTTCGCAGGCTTACCATAATGAATAGTGTAACGGCAAGGCTTCAGAAATTCTGAGCCTTGCCGTTTTTGTGTTGACGGGGCAGTCTAGTGTCACGGGGGACAATTTCGTTGACACACTTAATCCAAAGCTACGGATAGTTTTGCTAATTAGAAAATACTATTGAGTCAATTAATATATTGAATTTCATTTTTCGCAGTAAGCAAAGTACAATAGAAGCAGCAGAAAAATAGGAATGAAAGAAGCAATTCAGGTATTAGATGGAGAAGATAGCTACAACGAAGAAAAGCATAGGATGTGTAATCATGGATTTACGCTTATTAAAAACCTTTCTTTCTGTTGCTAAAACAGAGAATATCACCCAGTCTGCAGAAGAAATGAATTTTAGCCAACCTACTGTAACCACTCAGATCAAAGCTTTAGAAGAGCACTTTGGGATATTGCTCTTTGAGCGGGTTGGCAAAAAACTATATATCACAGAAGCGGGAAAGTGCTTGATCGGCTATGCAGAAAAATTACTTATTACGCATCGCGAAGCCCAAACGGCTTTGCAGGAATTCAACCATGATAAGGCCATCAAAATAGGGCTCGGCACAGCAGTTGCTGCCCATACCCTTTCGCCGATTCTGCAGGACTTTCAGAAAAAGATGCCTCATGTTACGGTAAGTATCGAGCATTGTTTCGATTTGCCGATTACGGTCAAAGGGATATTGGATAATAGTTTTGATTTTGCTATGGTGCATGATGAAATTATTCATAATAAAATTCTGCAGTTTAACGTTTCGGTGCAAAAGCTGGTATGGGTTGTGCGTCCTTCTCTGATTGATCAGTATGGCCATGACGTTTGGCGGCATCCGTTTATTGCCTTAAAGCGAGGCAGTATTTATCGCAAAAGCTATGATGGCTTATTTCAAGAAAAGGGTATTAGACCGGTTTTGGAATACAGTGATTCTGAAGCAATCAGGCAGGCCGTGTTAAATGGCTTGGGAGTGGGTATCTTGCCGGAAGTTTTGATTCGCGACAGTCTCTATGATGGCACATTAGTTGCATTTGAGGATGTACCGAAACTTGAAATTATATTTTCGGTGATCTTGCATAAAGAAAAGATATTTACAAGGGCAACGTACGAACTATTAACAAGGATTGCTGAGCATGTCAATTGTCAAAGTACGCTCCAGGATTATTTACAATCGATATAAGCGAAGGGAATCGAGACAATGGAAAAATTTTTAGCTGCGGCCAAGAAACTATATCGTAATGCTCTATTAGTTGGAGGTTTGGCACATTTTATACATGATGGGTTTACCGACATGCTGTATGTGTTTTTTCCGATTTGGCAGGCGCAGTTTTCATTGACATTTACGGAAATCGGTTTCTTGAAAACGCTGTTTTCCGGAACTATGGCCAGCTTTCAAGTACCGTCAGGTCATTTAGCGAAGCGAATAGGCGAAATTCGGCTGCTGTTATTGGGGACAGTACTGACAAGTATTTCCGTGTTTCTGTATGGGTGGGCACCGGTACCAGTGGTTTTAAGCTGTTTACTTGTTATCGGAGGCTTAGGATCGAGTGTACAGCATCCGTTATCCTCGTCGTTAATTTCTAATGCTTATCCGGACAAGGCTGACCGCAGAGCTGCGCTGAGTATTTTTAATGTTGCCGGCGATGTAGGTAAACTGCTTTTGCCGGCAACAGTATCCCTAATCATCAGTTTGGTTAGCTGGCAGGCCGCAAGTCAGGTGGTAGGGATCATCGGGTTAGGAATAGCCCTTGCTCTTTTTAAGACAAGTAAAAATGTGATGGATCAGCATGTGCAGCAAAAAAGCGCAGCATGCACAAATACTACAGTATTAGGGAAAGCAAGTCCAGGCTTTTGGGCTTTGGTCATGATCGGAATGATTGACAGCAGCACCAGAATGGGTTTCTTAACTTTTTTCCCTTTTGTACTGCAGGAAAAAGGGGCGGGGGTGACTACAATAGGCTTAGCGCTTTCTCTGATATTTGCAGGGGGGGCTTTGGGGAAATTTGTATGTGGGATGCTGGCTACAAAAGTGGGGATAATTCGGTCGGTCGTCATTACGGAAATACTGACTGCTTGCTGTATAATAAGCATGCTCAGTTTCTCATTGCATATTGATATCATCCTGGCTTTGTTTTTAGGCGTGGCTTTAAACGGTACTTCTTCAGTCCTTTATGGCAGTGTTCCAGAACTAGTATCTGAAGAAAATAGAAATCAGGCTTTTGCGGTGTTTTATACAGCAACGATTGCTTCAGGGGCATTTTCGCCTTGGTTGTATGGAGCCGCAAGTGATCTTGTTGGCATCAACACAGCTGTAATCTTGGTCGCACTCGTGGTATTACTGGCCATTCCATTAACCATTCCCATGAAGGGAAAGCTCGTCGGCTGATAACTAACCTGTCAAAAGGAACCGTCCCCTTTGGCAGGGATTAAATAATAAATCGTTGGTCGATGGCTTGAGTTTTCTCAGGCGCGCTTTGGTAAAAAGAATAACGGCAAGGTTCAGGATTTCTGAGCCTTGCCGTTTTGTGCTGTTGCGGTAGTTTATTTGTGTGGATAAACTAGTAAAGTTTAGCTGTAAGCACTGGACGTTATCTTGAAGCTCACCTTGTAATAACTAGATTAATAATATAAGGCGGATTTTAATTCACTAGATACGGTGCAGGTTGATAATATTTTGTACAATCTTATGAGCAATTTCCGGATGTGAGTAAGAAAATTTTTGAAAGGAAATACCGGATAGTGCCAATATTTCAGATGAGTCAATAGCGGTAATGTCTTCTGTATGTTTAGTGTGCTCTGTCAATCCGTTTGCACCAAAGTGGCACCCTCTTATGTGATATTCTTTGACAGGATTTAAAAAGGTTAAAGACTTTAATTGGCCAGAGAGGAGCACATTGTAGCTATAGCTGATATCCCCTTGAGTCGTAATTAAATTACCTGCATCGCATGGGACATAGCTGCTGCAACTGTGGAGGAATTTTTTTGCTTCTATAATTGATAAATTATTTAGTATTCTTATGGCTTCAGTTGGGGGTGCGGCTAAACGTTCACATAACATGCTCCACAACTCTTCTTCTGTGATAAACTGACTATTAATAATGGGTGAGGGCTTGATAAAGTTTGTATGGAACCATTCTGCGGACTGAGTGTTCACTGTGTCTCTTCTGCGTGCTACGCGGTAGAGCGGGGAGCGTATCGTGTGTAAATGTTGAATGTCATCGATAAGCAAGACAATAGGAGTTAATAATCCGTAGTCTGGAAGAAATGTATTTTTGCAATAGCGCTGGGTACCAAGTTTCTCGTAAAGTCGAATCAAATGTAAATTGCAGATGCCAAACATGAATTGGACATCATGAAGGCAGCAAAGTTCATAGCATTTTGCTAACAGCAGGTAAAATGTTTGTGAACTCCGCTGAGTGGGAGATATCATTATTTTTGTAGTTAAGGCAAATTTATGATCTTTACCATCTGCATAACAATTTTGGAATCTGTCTAATGACAAAAATTCTACTTCGTTTTGTGGAAAGTCGTGGATCGTACCAATATTGATACGTGCAGTGGCAATTAGTTCTGAGCCAATTTTGGCATGTAATAGGATACCCCATTCATCAAATTCGTCATATAATAGCTTATTCGCATGATCTACTTTCGCAATTGGTCTGGACATTTCCTCAATATATATCTGATAACGGAAATGGTATATTTCCTTTTTTTCTGCAGTAGTGGTGGCGAGGCCAATATGAATTGATTCTTGATTGGTAGTTGTCATAATATCTCTCCTTGTATTAAAATTTTTGGAATAAGATCTTTGCAGTGACCTATTACGTCTTCATAGTGATCACCTCCGTATTGAGAGAGATACGGAAAGAACAGCAGTAACTCCTATAAAAAATGTAAAACTTTGGCGATAAAGGTAAATTTATAGAAAAATTGAGTATAAGAAAAAGCCCTTTTTCAGGAGTATTGCGTTACTCGCTGAAAAAGGGCTAACTTCATTTATCAACCTATCAAATTGGAAGACTAAAGTAAACAAAAAATGTAGTGCCTTCAGGGTGGGTACTAATTTTAATTTTGGCATTATGCCTATGGGCTATTTGATAGCATATGGCAAGCCCTAACCCTGTCCCCGTGTCCTTAGTAGTAATAAAGGGTATACCTAATTGATCCAGAATGTGGGAGGGAATTCCTGTTCCTTGGTCACTGACCGATAAAACAACCTGGTTATCTTCTTGAAATGTATGGATAGCTAAATTACCACCGTTTGGCATTGCTTCAATACTATTGCGTATTAGATTTAACAACAGTTGTCGGATTTCATTTTCATCTAGCGATAGTTCGGGAATAGCGGCAAGGTCAAGCGATACAACTACTTTTGAAGAATTAGCATCTGCCTGGATTAAGGGAAATAAGGCATCAATAATACTGTTTAACGAGCTTTGCTCTAAATTTGCTCGTTTTTCTCGTGACAAAGAAAGATATTCACGAATAATTGAATTGGCTCTATCAATTTCTGCAATCATCAAATTGAAAATTTCTTTATCGGCTTGGTATTTTTCTCTTCTTCCCATAACTTGCAAGTAGCCACGTACAGTCGTCATAGGATTTCTAATTTCATGAGCAACTGTGGCTGCCATACTACCTACTACATTCATGCGGTCTAGCATGGAGGATATTTTTTCTAAGTTTTTTCGAGTTGTAATATCACGAGTAATTCCATGTAATGCGATAAGCTTATTATTTTCATCATAAATAGAGTTAAATTTTTGTTCTAGCCATAGGGTTGTTTTGTCTTTTCGAAGCAGCCGCAATGTCAGGGGTGATTCAAGCGATTTAGGAAGATTATGAATAAATTCTTCAAATAAGCAATGATCGTCAGGATGAATCAAAGTCAAAACTAAATGATTGTCGGCATAATATTCTTCAGGAGAGTAACCGGTGACTGTCAAAACAGATGAACTGATATATTCGAGTTTTGCCTCAGGCAAAATTTGATAAGAATAGATGATGTCAGCAGCATTCTCTGCCAATAAACGGTATTTCTTTTCTGTATTTGCTAAAGCTGTTCTAGTGTTTTCAAAGTATACCAGCAAGGTGCCAACAGCTATGAACAGACGTAACAAACCTCCAATAGAGTGAGCCCAGGGGAGAGTCCATGAACCACTAAGGATAATCGGTGCAAGAATATTGAGCAGGCTCCATAAGATGTAAGAATAGCCGGTAATTAAACGGCCGATTTTTAGTAGTTGTACATTGCGTATAAAGGTTATTCCAATCCATATACATACAGTGCAGCCAAAATAGATGGGGAGAAACAATTTATAAGTTAACGATGAAGATAGAATATTTATCATTATGCTAAGGCAAGAGACAAGGGCAGTTCCGTATACCCACCAGTTGCTAAGCTTTTTGTTGATAAAGAGATGAGTAGCCCAGACAAATAGCAGTATACTGATGATAATCATCATTTGATAGGTGATTAAACCTAAGGCAGACTGCTTCCAAGGGAGCAGCCCTAGATCAAATAGGATATAACGTGAAAGTAGGAGAAGCCAGCCAAGAGCCCATATCCCCATGTAGCGATGGCGATAGAGTACATACAAATATATGTAGACGAGAACTATGGAAGCGGTGCCAATTGTTGAGGTGATTATTGATACATGAACATAATCCATAATTTCTCCTAATTATAAGTTGATTTACAGGTTATTACATAGGTTGTTTTTTCTATAAAACAATTTACTTTTCCTTCTATTGGATAATTCGTAATTTTATGGATGGACAGAGCTGCTTAGTCGATTTACTTGCGGAAAGCACTTGCAAACTCTAAGTTTAATTAAAGCTTGGAGAGCAAAGGGTATCGTGATCAAGAATTGCAGGGCTTATGCATGGGTGGGCTTATGACAGGGAAGTGGTAGAATCACAAACGGCAAGACCCAGATTTCTGGGTCTTGCCGTTTGGTGCTGCTGTTTATTGATAAATCGATCTAGACAGTTACGGTCTGTTTAAGTAAACTCTTTAAATCATCTTCTGGGGTGCTGATAGGCCTGATATCGAATGTTTCGACCAGATATTGCAATACGTTTGGCGAGAGGAAAGCCGGCAGGCTTGGCCCCAAAAGCATGCCCTTGATTCCCAGTGATAGCAGCGCTAATAAGTCAGCCACTGCTTTTTGTTCATACCAGGAAAGCACAATGGAAAGCGGCAGCGAGTTTACATCAGTATCGAATGCATCCGCTAAAGCAGTAGCGATTCGGACTGCCGAATAGGCATCATTACATTGACCAATATCCAATAAGCGGGGGAGACCAGCCACTGTTCCGAAATCCAGTTTATTGAACCGATACTTACCACACGCCAAAGTCAGAATAATGCAGTCTTGCGGAACTTGCTGGGCAAATTCCGTATAATAGTTGCGGCCTGGCCGTGCTCCGTCACAGCCGCCAATCAGGAAGAAATGGTTTACTTGGCCTGCTTTGACAGCATTGACAATTGTTCCCGCGTGGGACAAAGTTGCATGATGGCCAAAGCCAACAAGGATTTCCTGAGCTTCCTGGTTGTCTGTGAAGCCGCCGAGCGCTAGCGCTTTGGCAATAATTTCACTGAAGTCTTTGGTGCCGTCTTCAGAGACTTTAATATTTTTTACGCCTTCCCAGCCAACCACGTTGGTGGTGAAAATGCGATCTTTATAAGTTTCCCGGGGACGCATGAGACAGTTGGTGGTCATTAATACGCAGCCTGGTAAGTTGTCAAATTCTTGCTGTTGGTTTTGCCAAGCTGAGCCATAGTTACCAACTAAATGCGGATATTTTTTTAATGATGGATAACCGTGGGCTGGCAGCATTTCACCATGGGTGTAGATATTGATGCCTTTGCCTTTGGTTTGTTCGAGCAGCATTTCTAAATCATGCAGGTCATGGCCGGAAACAATAATGAAGGGACCTTTTTGGGGATTGACATTGACACTGTGCGGAGAGGGATTATCAAATTTTGTTGTATTTGCTTCATCCAGCAGTCTCATAACTTCTACGCTGATATTACCAGCGCGCATGGTCATGCGAATTAAATCTTCGAGGTTTAGCTTGTCATTGGTTGTGGCTTCCAGACCTTGAAAATAAAAGTGATCGACTAGCTCGCTCTTGTAGTTGATGAATCTTGCCTGATGTCCGTAAGCACTGATGCCTTTCAAGCCATATAGGATGGTAGAACGCAAGGAGCGTATGTCAGCGTCCAAAGTCTGATCATACATAATGCCTGCTTTTACGGAATCTTGAAGCCTTGATTCTTTCGTGTCGCTTAGATTGTAGGTCGCTGCATCGGGATAGTGCTTCTGGGGGGCTTGATTTCTCAAGGTTTCTTTTATCTTTTGAGACTCTTGCAGTAAGCGCAAATGGACGTCAACGTCGAAATTCACGTTGGTTAAGGTCGTAAACAAGGAGTTTTCTACAAATTTGACTACTTTTTGGTCAATGGTTTTCTTTTGATCGATCAGCTCTTTGGCATAGCAGGAGATCCCTTTTAGTTGGTAGATTAATAAATCTTGCAAGTTTGCAATTTCTGGAGTTTTGCCGCAAACGCCGCTTTTTGTACAGCCTTTTCCGCCAAAAGTTTGTTCACATTGATAGCAAAACATAGAGTTTTCCAAAGGTAAGCCACTCCTTTAAGTTTAGTAAATTATGGCACTAAATCATGCCATGATGATTATTTCGAATTTTCTGTCGAATTTCCTGCGTAAGATTTAATAAAGTAGTCTTGCTTAGAATAATTCTTTACAGAATTTCTCGAACAGGGCTAGTATTCCCTATTTTGTCTAATATAACCGTTGGTTCAATTTCTTTCAGGCAATATAGTAACGGCAAGGCTTCAGAATTTCTGAACCTTGCCATTACTGCGCTGTTTATGGAGAACGATTAGAGAATTGTTGTGCTAGAATTTTACCATTTCAAGTTTGATAAAGCTATTATAGCTATGAAATGTCATAAATAGATGCCAATTTCAGCACTAATTTTCGTGGTTAAGTATCGGATTCAAGTTGTCTATTTTTTTGTCTATATATAATGTGCCATCAGGCTTGATACTTGCTACTAGAATGTCTGTGATATCTACTACACCTTGTAGTTTAAGCTGGTCAACTAACCATTGCGTGGATACCCCGAGAGTTTTTAACTCTTTATCTATCACTATACCGTCAACAACAAGCTGCCTGCCTGTGAATTCAGAGGCTAACGATTCTGATCGAATGATATTTAAGTCTTGGTTTGTTACTGTAGAAAACTGCGGTCTTTTTTTTACGCTTAATTCCCCATTGGGTTCCATAATACCTAGTTCAACTTCACTTGGATCAAAAACACTCTGTATTCGTAATTGCATTAATAAGTCGTCAATATTGTAGTGCATTCGACCCAATTGTTCTTCAAGAATTTTCCCATTATGAATGACCACTACTGGGTGACTATCGATTATTTTACGAGCTGGAACACTATTTTTAGTTAAAAAATTTGTGATCATCATACATATAGTCCAGACAGATAAACTGGCGATAAGAACATCTAGTTCAATAGATTGATCAACTGCTACCACTGCGGCAATTGATCCGATTGAAATTCCAGTGACATAATCAAAAAATGTCAGTTGTGCGATTTGTTTACGTCCCATGATTCGGGTGAGAAAGAGGAGATAAATAAAACTAATGAGAGTATGCCATATCGCTTCGTAAACATGGTCTAAGTTGATCATGAAATTCCTCCCGAGCTATGCTTACAATAGTTTGTACGATATATGTAACGATATTCTGTCACGATATTCTGTCACGGGGACGGCTCTGGTGACAGAATGATATGATAGATTAGAGAGAGCTCAAATGCCGTTGAAGCCGTTCCCGTGATACGCTGATGGCACTTATATCTATTTATTTGATGAAGAAGCTAGATATTTTTGGATTGAGAAGCTGTTCGGAAATCTTCACCGGCAGCTTTTTCATATTTTCAGATGACAAATAGGACTTTGTGCGGATATAATTTTAATCGAGCATGACTTTAGTCCTAAAAAATATTGACATTTATTGGACAATTGGTGTAGAATCTAGAAAATTAATAGAATTTTTTGGCAAACTTGATCGAAAGATAAGGACGCAAAGCTATGGGTTTAAGGACAAATCGTCTATGACTGCCAGGTTGCTCAATCCAGTACAGGATTGTATTTTAGCACCCGTCTGTCTTTTTGGACGGGTGTTTTCTTTTGCCGAAAATGAATTGTTTAAGGAGGAGCATGTATGGATCATTGGATGTATTATGTTCTTTTTGTATCAGGCGGTTCAGTACTTCTCATAGGATTCTATATTTACTCAATTGTTCATACCCAGAAAAGTATCTTTCAGAAGCCGACAAACCATCTCGAAATAAAAAGTTGGAAGATCGGGATCAAAAAAACGCGGGGAATTTAACCCTGTAAATACAAACTTTCTAATGAATGGTCTAACTGCCGTTATTATAAGCTTCGTTTATTGTGATCAATAGGGTGACAAAAGTATGCTTTAGAGATCAAAATGATAAGGGTTTTAAACCATACTTTTGGACATATTAACTATAAGTATTAAAAAGGAGGTGCCATATGTCTAAGGATCATTTCGACGAATGGTCACGACTTAACCCATTCGTTCAAAAACTACCTCTTGATAAAAGGCAAGCATTGTACAACGAACTGAAATCTCACGGAGCAGTTGAAAACCCTATCAAATATACCGAAACGCATCTTGAGGGTGGTATAGAAGACGTATTAGAAGCTGAATCTGACGATAAAATAGACAAGGCCTAATTTCTAACCAGCGACCGGTGGTTCGGTTTGTCCCAGGCACATCATAATAAATATAGCAACGGCAAGGCTTCAGGAATTATGAGCCTTGCCGTTTTTATGTTATTGTATGTTATGTGCAAATGTTTTTTCCACCGATTGTAGAATATACAGCCAATGGGACTAGGTTCTAAGTCGAAGCAGCAAGGTTCTTTTTAATAGATCAGTCCATGCTGGAAAGTGTATAATAATAGTAATCATAGTAAGAAACGGAATGAGCTTATAGAAATTTGGAGTGATCATGATGAGAAGAAAAGACCGTGAAATTACCGGCTTTGATCATATTCTAAAAGTCATGAAGTGTTGCAAAGTCTGCCATGTAGCATTTTTTGATGATGAGTATCCATATGTAGTTCCGATGACTTTTGGTATAGAAGTTAACGAGAACAACGAAGTGAATATTTATTTTCATGGTGCTAAAGAGGGCAGAAAACATGACTTAATCAAAAAGGATAACAAAGTCAGTTTCGTTATGGAAGATATTCATGGCATCGTGACCGGTCCTCAGGTAGGTGCCTGTGAATGCACGATGGAATTTGAATGTGTTATGGGAACTGGAACGATCGAATATGTAGCAGAAGAAGAAAAATTTGCGGCATTACAAACAATGCTGCAGCAGTATGATGTTCAAGAAGGTAAAGATAACTATCATTTTCAGCACCAAGTAGTACCTCGGATTCATGTATTGCGCCTGAGAGTCAACTCTTTATCAGCAAAAAAACGTGAAGTAGCTACGCAAAAGTAAGCAGGTATTGGATAGGCTCGCTTTATCAGTTCATGCTGATAAAGTGAGCCTTTTATAGTAAAAACATATGGATGCTGCTCTTTCATAAGATTGCGCTGGAGTGTTATTAGATCCTATTGTGTATACCCTCCTGGCAGATTGAGCTATCTTAACAACATTCTAATCCCCATGGCAAATAGGATAAGGCCGGTGAATGATTTGATAGAAAGCTGAATTTTAGGGTGTAAAAGGCGCTCACGTACTGAGGCCATGACAATAATGAGCAGGGTGTACCAGGCAAATAGCAGGCTGATGAATATTCCAGTAAGAAGGAAAGATTGGGCAATTAAATTGTTTTGCTGATTCATATATTGCG
Source organism: Sporomusaceae bacterium FL31 (assembly GCA_003990955.1). GTDB lineage: Bacteria > Bacillota > Negativicutes > DSM-1736 > Dendrosporobacteraceae > BIFV01. The sequence continues at coordinate 35,916 of BIFV01000010.1, read as the reverse complement.
GGAAAATGGATAGAAAAATAAAGGATGTTTGTATGTTAAGCATGTTGGAGACGAAGCCTTTTTTAAAAGATTGGGCGAAGGTCTCTTGCGACGTCGTAACGGACTGGCTTTCATCCGTTGCCGGGGTATGATTTTGTCGATAAAGGTGGTAGGCATTTATTAAGCTTTTGCAGGCTAAATACAAAATATAGGCTGATCCAATCCCCTTAATCGCTCCCTGCAGTTCGGGTGACTGCATGATGAGAACAGAAAGACCTAAGCCAGCAAACAAGGCATGGATAAACATAGAACTGGCCACTCCTATGACGTTGTAAGCTGCCGCTTGATGTCCTAAGATCATTCCAGACTGTAAGATCAAAATTTGATTGGCTCCCGGTGACATGATCATCAAAAGAATGATCACCATAAAAGAATATAACTCAGCGCCAGGTATTAAAATTTCGTTCACCTCCCAATCTGCTGATCGCATCTCTAGTGCTCCTGAGACGTAGAGAAGGATTGTTAAACATGTTTGCTTTTTCTGAATTTGTAACACAACCAGCGGCTGCAGTCGGTCCATATCGCTACACCAACCAGCCCGCCGATAAAGAGCCTTTCCCATCTAAGTCCACTATAAAACTGGTCAATGATTAAAAATATTACGCTTATCATACAAACCAAACTACAAGCGCGCATCAGTTTCATCCTCCAAGAATGTCGGTAGTTTTATTTAGATAAGTAGTCGTATAAACCAGCAAAGAGTCAGCTTCTACAGGCTATCTCCACGTGCATGTGAAATTTTTTCATTGATTGTTGAAATTATAACACGACGCAAACTATAATAAAATTATCAAAAATATATACTTACTATATTAAAAAAGCATAGTGAGGGTTATGCATATGGACATACGGGCGATGAAACATTTTTATACGATTGTTGAGGAAGGGAATATTAGTCATGCCGCCAAGCGTCTTAATATCGCTCAGCCGCCTCTTAGTAAACAAATGAAGCAACTGGAAGACGAGCTTGGCGTTCAACTTTTCGAGCGAGGCAGCCGTCGAATAAGGCTGACTGAAGCAGGGCAGCTGTTACGGGAGCGGGCAGAACAAATCCTAGGATTAGTTGATGGCACGGTAAAAGAGCTTACTGAATTAAACTCTGGTTTGACAGGAACGCTGAGAATCGGGACGGTAACAACATCAGGTGCTACGTTGCTGCCAAATTGGATTAGTAAGTTTCATGCCTTGTATCCGAATGTTACCTTTCAGCTATGGGAAGGTGATGGAAATCGGATTTTAGAACTATTGGATAATCGCGTTATTGAAATTGGTATTATACGATCACCTTTTGATTCGGATATTTATGAATCTATTGTTTTACCGGATGAACCATTGGTTATTGCTATGAAACGGGAAGGGTGCTATTGTGGTGAGGATCCTGGTAAAGTTCGACTCAGTGAATTGGCTAATCAACCGTTGATTATTCCTCTGCGCTGGAGAGCGATGTTTACAGAATGGTGTGAGAGCGCAGGGTTTAGGCCTAAAATTGTCTGTGTGAGTGACGGTATCGTTCACAACATAAGGTGGGCTAAGCTGGGGATCGGTATGGCGCTAGTTCCCCAATCCAGTGAGGAGCTGATTTCAGATTCGGACTTGATCTATAAGACGATTATTGAGCCAACCGTTACAACGCACTCGGTGATTGCCTGGGTGCGCAACCGCACTTTATCCGCAAGCAGCAAGCACTTCCTTGATTTATTTAAAGAGATTATTTAACAGAATGTCCTGCATAGCCATAAGGGGCGGGTTGCATGTGCAGTTCCATTTGAAAAAAGTTGACGTAGGGTATGAGTAAGCAACGGCAAGGCTTCAGAAATTCTGAGCCTTGCCGTTTTTGTGTTGCAGCTGGTAGTCTTATGCTGAAGGAGTTGCATCGCTAAAATTTGGTGAGGTGCCAAAAAAGTAACTCAAATCATTTTAGCTTTCTAAGATGGATTTCCTAAGCGCGCATTCTCCAAGGCAGCTAAATCAAATTTTTTCATTTTCAAGAAAGCTTGGGTCACTCTCCTGATTTCATCCCGTGATCCCTTAAACAGGACTTCGTCCATATTGCCTGGAACAATCTGCCACGATACCCCAAATTTGTCCTTTAGCCAGCCGCATTGCTCTGCTTCAGGTACGGCAGAAAGCCTATTCCAAAAGGTATCAATCTCTTGCTGATCTTCACATTTAACAATGAATGAAAATGCCTCATTAAAATTGAAATCGACATCAAATCCATTATCCATGGCTGAAAAATCAATACCGCAAAGCTTAAATGCCGCATAATTGATTTTTGCCTTTGAGGACGCTGCTTCCCCTTCGCCATATCGGCTGATCATTCCTATTTCTGAGTCTTTGAATGTTTCGGCATAGTACTTTACTGCTGCTTCAGCTTTCCCACATGAATCATTTGAGAAAAGCAGGTTTGGGGTAATCTTTTGGACAGGTTTTCCCTTGTCAATAAGCATTAACTGCCAAGATAAGCCATAGCGATCCTGAATCCAGCTGTACCATTTACTAAAAGGGTATTCGCCAAGTGGCATTAGTTCAGTTCCGCCCTCTAATAATGCCGCCCATTTGGTATTCACTTCTTCTACTGAGTAACACGCTACCATGAAGGAAATTGATGGGTTAAACCTAAAGTATGGACCTGCACTGATTGCCTGGAATTGTTGTCCAGCCAATGTAAAGCTTACGACTTCTGAATCTCCTGAGGGGGTGTTCTCGATAACTGCCACATTTAATAGTTTCGATTGCTCAAATAAACTGATATAGAACAAGGCAGCTTCTTTAGCTTCTTTGTCATACCATAAATGAGGAACTATTTTTTGCATAAGGACCTCCTTTGTCGATCATAAACATGGTTTTAGGATCATAATTTATAATATTAGCCTAAACTTGACTAAGGTAAAGTATACCCGAGTTTAAACAATTTGCTATCTTCCGCTCTTTCTGAGTGTGCTTACGGTGGCTGGATTGGCGCATTAATCATCAAGAGTGCAACGCAAGGTCTCAGGAATTTTGAGCCGTTTTTTATGTTGGGAATATCTAGCTTTTTGTCTGCTTTGCTATTTTATTAACATTTAATAGCTGATCGCATTTAACAAAATGGTCATCACAAGAATAAAATAGAATAAAATCCTTATGTATTCAGTGTATAAGATTTTAGCAAAGTGGTGAGAAACCATGAGTTATAAAGATTACTTACGGAGCTTGGTTGTAGGGGTGAACAAAACGGTAGCTTTGCAAAGTGGAAAATATGTAACAGCGATTAATTTTGATAATGCGGCAACTACTCCACCGTTTCATTCAGTTATCAAGCAGATTGTGGATTATGCGCCATGGTACTCATCGATTCACCGTGGCAAAGGCTATAAGTCCGTACTCACTACTGAGCTGTATGAGGGAGCGCGAGAGATCGTGAAGCGGTTTGTCAAAGCTGACTCACGAGCTGTTGTTATCTTTACCAAAAGTACTACAGAATCGATTAATATACTCGCGTATGCGCTGGCAGGAGATAAGCAGCGTCAGGTGATTTTATCAACTGAAATGGAACATTTAGCCAACGATTTACCTTGGCGAGAGCAATTTACATTAGATTATATCGGTATTGATGCATATGGGCGGTTATCTTTAGCTGACTTAGAATCGAAATTGAAATTTTATAAAGGAAAGGTAAGGCTGGTTACGGTTACTGGTGCTTCGAATGTAACCGGTTACCAGAATCCAATCCATGATATTGCCCGATTGGCTCATCGATACAATGCTGAGATTTTAGTGGACGGAGCGCAGTTGGTTCCCCACAGCGCTATTGACATGAAAGCGGCTGCTTCCAACGAACATATTGATTATCTTGTGTTTTCAGGTCATAAAATGTATGCTCCATTTGGGACTGGTGTTTTAATTGGTCCACCTGAAATTTTTCATGAAGTTAACCCTGTTTACAAGGGCGGTGGAGCGGTCGGCCTTGTTTCACACCAAAGTATAAAATGGGACGATATACCTGCCAAATATGAGGCTGGAACTCCTAATGTCATGGGGGTAATGGCATTAGTGGCAGCGATAAAAACGTTAATGAAAGCAGGGCTCGATCAGATTAGCCAATATGAGAGCGGGCTTATTCATTATGCGATCGAAGGTCTGAAAAAAATCCCTGATATCACTCTGTATGGCTATTGTAAAGAGAACGATCCGAGAGTAAGCTTAATTTCTTTAAATATGAAGGGGATTTATCATGATCAGTTGGCGGAGATCCTATCGTTAGAAGCAGGTATTGCAGTAAGAAATGGATTGTTTTGTGCCCATCCTTATGTGATGAAAATGATGGGCTGCGATGATGAACTGATAGCCTATTATCAAACCTATGAAGACGTTCAAATTCCAGGATTGGTAAGGATTAGCTTTGGATTATATAATAATGTCCAAGAAATTGATGTTCTGCTAGCCGTGTTACAGCACATTGCCCGCAATAAGCAGTACTATAGAGACAAGTATAAGCAGTTGGCACAGAATGAACGGTGTAATTTTAAGCGATTTTTATATTGCTGACAACCATTAGAACGTTGCTGCTAATCGCGTCTTTCAATAGATTCAATTGTAGCGGCAAGGTTTCAGAAATTCTAAGCCTTGCCTTTTACATTTTAGAAAAGGTTGGCTAGTTTGTATGCCTGTGTATATGTCCAGTGGGGACGGTTCTTTTTGGCAGGAATTGTTGAACCCAATAATCCAAGCCTCCCAGTCACCTCTTAAAAATTAAAGCTCCATAGACTTTGTCTATGGAGCTTTTTGTGTATCAACGGTCAATCGCTATGTTGTTAAAGTCTATTCTCAATCAACGGCATGATTGCAGGATCTAAGATAGGCGAAAGATTGAGCCTATTATAGTAAAATGGCTCTCGTCCTTTCTTATAAATATCAAGCCTATGGCAGTAGGCTGCATATTGCTTTTGATACATCGCATCATTATGGCCTTTGCCAGTTTTTAAATGGGTTAGTTCATGAATGATCACATTGATGCTAAAATCCTCATCCATCATTAAAGTTCTGTTTGATATCCAAATTTTCTTTTCGTCTATATAGCAGCAGCCAAACATGTTGTTCGGCAAGTTATTGAAAAAGTTAAACTTTTGCAAATCACTATAATGGTAAATACGCCATTCTTTTACCGGGATATCGTCTTGTATGATTGAGAAGGCTTTATCGATATACTGATTTAGCAAAAGATGCAGTGCAATTGCTGAACTATCAGCGTTTATATGATGATACATGCTTAATTAACCTCGCTTAATCGAATAGTTCTTCAACAAAGTATTCACATCTATATAAATTATGCTTAGGGAGTCCAGTTGTTTCTGAATTTCTGATCATTAGGGATAAAAAACGGTATGACCAGATCTTGTTATCTGTTATGCCGTTAATGGTTATGAATTTTATTTAAATGAGGTTAAGTCCTTCAGAACTGGGGAAAATTACAAACGTGAAAGCCGAGCTTAGGAGGAAGATATTATGCTTAAAGTGACCTTAAAAGATGGCAGTATAAAGGAATACCATGATGGAATTAGTATTAAAGAGGTGGCCGAAAGCCTGAGCATAGGACTGGCAAGAGTAGCTCTTATCGGAGAAGTAGACGGTGTTGTAAAAGACTTAAGCTATAAGCTTACACAGGATTGCAATGTAAATATCCTGACCTTTGACCATGAGGCAGGCAGGCGTGCCTATCGACATACAGCATCCCATATCATGGCACAAGCGGTGAAAAGGTTATATCCGCAAGCCAAGCTAGCAATAGGTCCTTCAACGGAGAATGGCTTCTACTATGACTTTGATGTGGACAAGGCTTTTTCACAGGAAGATCTGAAGATAATTGAAAAGGAAATGGACAAGATTATCAAGGAAGACATTCCCTTAGAGCGGTTTGCGCTTCCAACGCAAGAGGCTATCAAACGCATCGAGGAGCAGGGTGAGTCGTATAAAGTAGAAATAATTCGGGATTTACCTGCTGATGAAGTAATCACATTTTATCAACAAGGTGAGTTTCTTGATCTTTGCTCAGGTCCTCACCTATTATCGACAGGAAGGATAAAAGCCTTCAAGCTTACCCAGGTATCAGGGGCGTACTGGCGGGGCAGTGAAAAGAATAAAATGCTCCAAAGAATTTATGGAACGGCTTTTCCAAAGAGAAGTGAGCTGGACGAGTATATTACAAGGGTTGAGGAAGCCAGAAAGCGCGACCATAATAAGCTCGGTCGCGAGATGGAACTATTTACAACAGTTGATTATGTTGGTCAAGGTCTGCCTATCATGATGCCTAAAGGTGCAAAGATTATTCAAATATTACAGCGTTTTGTTGAGGATGAAGAAGAACGCCGCGGCTATATGCTGACTAAAACACCTTTTATGGCGAAAAGTGATTTATACAAAATATCAGGCCACTGGGATCATTACCGTGAGGGCATGTTTGTCATGGGGGATGAAAGGGATGAAACCTCAGAGCTTTTTGCGCTGCGGCCGATGACGTGTCCTTTTCAATTCCAAGTATACCTGGCAAGGCAACGAAGTTACCGGGAACTGCCGATGCGGTTTAATGAGACAGCGACGTTGTTCCGCAACGAAGCTTCCGGTGAAATGCATGGCCTCATCCGTGTAAGACAATTTACAATCTCAGAAGGACATATCGCCTGTCTGCCTGAGCAGCTTGAGCAGGAATTTGCAGACTGCGTTAATCTGGCAAATTTCATGCTGAAAACAGTAGGGCTTGACGATGATATTTCCTATCAGTTCTCAAAATGGGATCCTGAAAACAAAGCCAAATACATTGGCAGCACAGAACAATGGGAAGAAGTTCAAAATAAGATGCGAGAAATTCTGGATCATCTAAATATTCCCTATGTCGAGAAGGCGGGAGAAGCGGCCTTTTATGGTCCAAAGTTAGATATACAAATTCGAAATGTTCATGGCAAAGAAGACACGTTAATTACGATTCAAATTGACTTTCAACTTGCTGAGAAATTTTGCATGCAATATGTTGACCGCGATGGTCAGAAAAAGTATCCCTATGTCATTCATAGAACTTCAATTGGCTGCTACGAGAGAACTTTAGCCTTGCTGATTGAAAAATATGCCGGGGCTTTTCCAACTTGGCTGTCGCCGACTCAAGTCAGGGTGTTGCCGCTTACCGAGAAATATCACGCCTATGCATTGGAGCTTAAAGACCGCATGCAGCTAGAAAACATAAGAGTTGAGGTTGATTTGCGTAATGAGAAAATAGGCTATAAAATCAGGGAAGCTCAGACTGAAAAAATTCCTTATATGCTTGTAGTTGGAGAGCGGGAAGTCGATACGGGTACGGTCGCTGTTCGGTCAAGACAAGCGGGAGATATTGGCTCAGTTTCTGTAGACGAATTTATTATAAAGATTAAAGAAGAAATAAAATTACGTTGTTAGGGTAATTTTAAGTCGCTTTCTAAATGATGCCAGTATATTCAGTTTGCTTTAAAAAGACTCCGTGAGCAATGAACTGCGGAGTCTCTTTTGTTGTTGTTTGCGTCATGCTTAACTCAAGATATGCTCAAGCAGTGAAGCATATTACCCTGTGGGATGTTACAACTAGGGAGGGAAAATGTCAAAGATAGTAGAATGTTGTAAGCTGGGTTTTTGTTGTATCAGTTTACACCACCACCGGCGGAGGAACCGTAATGAGGTCAAGCAAAATTATACTTGCAATATTAGTTACTGCTATGTTAATTCTTACTTTATGTATCTTAAATTTTGTTACCGATGAGTTATCTATCATTGAAGACAGTGTACAAATTATCCAGCAAGAACATGTTAAGCAATTAAGCAGAGTAGTAGAGATTCAAGAAAAAGTGAACAAAGTTCCTTGGTTAGTATCTCGATTCATATTTACTGAGAATGCAGAGAAGCGGCAATATATTCAAAAACAGATCATCAGTCAAATTGAAATGATTGATCAAGATTATATAAGCAATCATTATCATCGAGATGATGAAAAAGCTTTGTATGAGTATGTTAGTAGGAACTGGTCGGGTTATAAAGATACCGTTTATCAAATCATAAACTTCTCAAAAAATACATATGAAGCTCAGAACCGCATGGAAGATAGTCTTCTTTACTTGGAGCGCGTAAACGACGGTATGAGAATGATTGTAGCATTTCATGAGCGTGATGTCGCTGAAAAGACTGATAATACTTTAAATAGTGCGATACAAGCCAGACGAAATGTTCTTTTTCTTGCAGTGGTTGCAGTGGTGACCTTCTTGGTTGCAGGTCTGGCAGCTTTTCGCAAGATCATGTCTACTGAAGATCAATTGCGGATACAGGCCTATTGCGATACACTCACTGGCCTGCCGAACCGCCTTTCGTTTCAAAAATCATTGAGCGATGCGTTAAGGGCTGAAGACAGTCAGGTGGGCGGAGCCATTGTTTTCTTAGATATGGACAATTTTAAGTTGGTTAACGATCAATATGGACATGATGCCGGAGACCGATTTCTGATCGTCATTGGAGATAGAATCCGGTCATTGTTTAATGAAAATGTCTTTGGAGCGAGATTTGGCGGAGATGAATTTGTTCTCTTTTTGCGGAATGCTACCCAAGAAAGTGCAGATTTACTCATTAAGGAATTACTAAGGCTTATTGGTGAGCCTGTACAGATTGAAGGCAAGGCTGTGTTGCCAACTGCTAGTATCGGGGTTGCTTTTTCGCCGCAGCATGGTCATAGTGCGGCTGAGCTGCTAAAGAGTGCCGATATTGCTATGTATAAAGCGAAAGAAAAGAAACGCAGCTATGTTACCTACGATGTCAGTACATTAGAAGATATCACTGCACGCCAGCCTGTAGAGTAAAACGGACGGAGCCATCCTATATAAAGTAACGGCAAAGTATCAGAGGTTCTGATCTTTGCCGTTTTTTGTTTCGGAGATTTAGTACTGTCTGTGGTTTCTGGAAAAATTTGTATTTCAACGCAAATTTAGCCTCACAAGGACGGGACGATTTAACATAAGAATTCATATGATATTCTGATGATAAACTTTTAGAAGAAAACGAGAGCGCTCTTCATAATTGATAGGAGGGATAAGTTGGATACTTTAGGATTACAACTAGAAAGGCAATTGAATGGCTCTGTTGCTGCAAATGCCAATGTCATATTTGAAAATACAATCAGTTCTTTTGGTTTAATAAGCTATAACTCTATGACTGGGGTAATTACCATAAACAAACCTGGGCGATATTTTATCAACTGGTGGGTAGCCACTCATTCTTCGTTAGGATCACCAGGTACAGCTTTTTCTATTGTAAGCTCACAAGGCGATCTATTGCCAGGTTCTACACCTATACGAACAGGAGAAGTCGTTGGATTTGCGCTTATACAAGTTGACAGTGCACCAATAACCTTGAGTTTAGTAAATAGTACTCTCAATGTAATCACATATTCGCCTTCAGTATTAAGTAAAGCATCGTTAGTATTAGGTGAAGTTCCTAAAGAAACTGACGTTACAGGAGCCACTGGCGTTACCGGAGCACCCGGTGTTACAGGGGCCACAGGTGTTACAGGAGCTACTGGAGCCACAGGCGATACCGGAGCTACAGGTGCTACAGGAGGTGCAGGTGCTACCGGAGCTGCAGGCGATACAGGAGCAACAGGTGCTACCGGAGCAACAGGTGTTACCGGAGCAACAGGTGCTACCGGAGCTACAGGCGATACCGGGGCTACAGGCGCTACCGGAGCTACAGGCGATACCGGGGCTACAGGCGCTACCGGAGCAACGGGTACTACCGGAGCAACGGGTGCAACTGGAGCCACAGGGCCAAATGTTTCTCAGGAAGGCTTCTCTGCTTTTCTGCCAACGTTTTCAACTGCTGCAAGTGCTCAATTAGCCGGTTGGACAGTCACCGCACCTTATTTTGATAGTGCTAGCTTTAATGAGGTAACAGGCAACTACACTGTTCCGGCAACCGGAGTATATTCAATTGAAGCAACCATCAATTATTCTACGACCGCTGCAATCACAATTAGTCTTGGAGCAGGTGTCAGCCCAGCTTTTGCAGTTAGAAGAACATCTCCAACAGTTACAGACTTAATTACCGGATTGTTTCCTATATTAAACGTGAATGTAGCGTTGGTATTAACGTTAAGAGCTATACTAGGAAGTGGCACTGTTACGTTAGCTGGAGAGGTTCAATTGAACGCTGGCGATGTTATTGGGCTCTTTTATGTAGCTGACGGATTAACAGTACCGCTTGATTTAGGCGGAGACGCATCGGCTGGTATTGTGTGGTCGGTCTATCGTCTGACATGACGTTTGTATCCTCGATCACAAGACTGTTTTTACAATTGTATAGTAATGGCAGGGTTAGAGTTGGTCTAGCCTTGCCGTTTTTCTTTGAGAGTTGAATAACTAGGTTAATTGTTCGACTAAGCAAGAAAGAAAGTCAGGAGCTTGATTGGCGATTGTTAAAGATATCTGATGTTTTTGATAGTCACATATTTTATGAAATGTGCGTTGATAATAAGTAATAAATTGGTGCTCATTTGACTACATATAGGGGTGAAGTGGAAAACATTTCGTATTGGCTGCAATAGAAGGGTACCCAGAGTTGTTTGTTCATTTTGGAGTTGGTATAACCATTGATTATGATGCAACTACAGATTCTGATTTAAAGTGAAAAAGGAGTGTTGATGTGGGAATATACGATTTTAAGATTCGATCGATTAGTGGTAAGGAAGTTTCTTTGGCAGAGTACAAAGGCAAGGTTTTGCTTATCGTTAATACGGCAAGCAAGTGCGGCTTTACACCTCAATATGAAGAATTGCAAGAACTTTATAAAATGTATCAGCAATACGGATTGGAAATTTTGGGATTTCCCAGCAATCAATTTGCAGCACAAGAGCCAGGGAGTAATGATGAAGTTCAAAGTTTTTGTAAAATCAATTATGGTGTGACCTTTCCATTGTTTGAAAAGATGGATGTACGCGGAGAACATGCCCATCCATTATTTAATTATCTCACTGAAAAAGCACCCTTTAAGGGCTTTGATCCGAATCATCCCATTGCTGATAAACTGCAAAGCGTTTTGAAGGATCAGTTCCCTGAGCTGCTTGAAGGCAACGGAATTAAGTGGAATTTCACGAAGTTTCTTGTTGATAAGCAAGGCAATGTGGTGGGGCGTTATGAACCAACTACTGCACCTTTAGCCATGAAGAGTGATATTGAAAAGTTGCTGCAATAGGGTAGCGAAGATGACAAGGCTTGAGTGATAAGCCTTGTCATCTTGTTCTTTATCAGCGTGGTAGTTAGATTTGGTGTGTGCTGCAGGTTAACGATAATAATTTCGTGACTGCATGGCAATTATAATAAGGTCAGATTGACAAAAGGAGGCGAACGATCACTATGGTTGCCCAAAATCAACGAACAACGCTTGTGGCAGGGCTGTTACTGGCCATGTTTTTTTCTTCATTAAATCAAACTGTAGTTGGAACTGCAATGCCGAGAATTATTGGTGAACTCGGTGGTTTGAGTATCATGACATGGGTAACTACAGCGTATATGTTAACATCGACAACAGTAGTGCCGATCGCTGGTAAGCTAGCAGACCTTTACGGGCGGCGAGTTATCTATATTGCCGGACTTACCACCTTCATGATTGGTTCTGCTCTCTGCGGGACCAGCAACAATATGATTCAATTAATTATCTATCGTGCATTACAGGGGATTGGCGGAGGGGTCATCATGCCGTTAGCCATGACCATTGTAGGAGACATTTTCTCGCCTGAGGAACGCGGTAAATGGCAAGGAATTATGGGGGCTTTATTTGGTTTGGCATCCGTTATTGGTCCCACTATTGGCGGCTGGATTGTTGATTATTCCTCATGGGAATGGGTATTTTACATAAATCTACCGATTGGAATTTTAGCGACTGTTACGATATACCTTGGCTTAAAAGACGAAAAGGTGCAAACCGATCAGGTCGTCATTGACTATGCCGGTGCGATTACCCTGATCACGGGAACGGTAGGATTATTGTTAGGGTTAAATCTTGGAGGTACGGAATTTGCCTGGTTATCGTGGGAGATTATTGGCTTATTAGGAATATCGCTGTTATCTTGGATTTTATTTATTCATTATGAAAAAAAAGCTGCCGAGCCGGTACTCAGTCTAGAGCTATTTAAAAACCGGATCTTTACAGTTTCAAATCTTGTAGGATTTCTGGTAGGCTTAGGCATGTTCGGCTCGACGATGTTTTTGCCGCTGTTTTTTCAAGGAGTTCTGGGCATAAGCGCAACAAGTTCAGGCAACACCATGCTGCCCATGATGATCTCTATGATGCTTACCAGCGTGGTTGTTGGTCGTTTAGCGACAAGGGTTGCTTTTCGCTCCATGTATATAGCCGGGATGTCCTTAATGGCACTTGCATTTTTTCTGCTTAGTACTATGACAATCCATACAACGCAGCTTACGGCAATGATCTATATCGTTATTCTTGGGACCGGTATCGGAACAGTAACACCGGTACTGACTCTTGCTGTGCAAAGTGCATTTGGTGCTGCGCAGCGCGGCGTGGCAACTTCTGCCACTCAGTTTTTTCGCAGTATTGGCGGAACTCTGGGGATTACGGTGCTTGGTGCAATTTTTAACGGGTATTCAGTTAAGGTTATGCAACAGGAATTTTTTCCGGTCATTCAAAATGCTCCGATAGCAGCAAGTGGTTCTACGGCAGACCTGTTGACAAGAGCACAAGCTGATCCTCGCAGTTTATTTAATATCTTACTCAGTCCAGAAGCCCTGCATGCCATCACAGCCGATGTACAGCAGCTATTACTGCCGCCGCTTAAAATGGCTCTGGCCGATTCACTCCATATTGTTTTTTGGGTTGCCATGATTGTTTCAATTATCGGCATTTTGGTCAGCCTGTTTATGGGAAGGGCAAAGCTTGGCAGCAAAGTCGAAAGGCCGCTGGCTGAACAAGCAGGTGTGACCTTGTATGCTGATGGCTTGGCGGCCGAAATAGAGTTGGCTGCAGAACTGGTTCCAGATCTTATTGAGGGGGATCGACCTAAGAAGAAGTTGTAAGCAGGCGTTTTCTATAATGCAGCGTCATGCTGAAATCACGGTAATAGAGGAAGGATAGCATGGATAAAAAACAACGGAGCTTTTCGGCCTGGTATTTTATAATAGCCATTTTGGCCACTTGGCTTTTTAATGATCTTATCTATAAACCGTTTATCATACGGGAAACAGAAGTCAGTTATAATGTCTTCTTGCAAAACTTGAATGAAAACAAGATTAACGAGGTTATTTTGAATGGGGACCGCATTGTCTTTACCTTGAAGGCTACAGATTCACAGAAGGAAACCGTGGCTAATGTTGTCGCTGTCAATGATCCTACCTTGATTGATCGTCTCGTTGCAGCCGGTGTTGTTTTTTCGGCCCAAGCGCCTACTAAAAGCTTGTTTTCTACGTTGTTAGGCTGGATTCTGCCACTGTTGCCTTTGTTGTTAATCTGGTATTTTGTTTTTAAGCGCATGGGAGGGGGCGGGCCAAGTGCAATGTCCCTTGGGAAAAGCAAAGCACATGAGATTCAAGGTGAGATGATCGGGGTTAAATTCGGTGATGTCGGTGGTGTTGGTGAAGCAGAAGTTGAGCTGAGGGAGATCATTGAATACCTAAAAAATCCAGAGAAATTCAGCAAGATGGGAGCCAGGCTGCCTAAAGGGGTACTTCTCGCTGGCTCACCAGGAACAGGAAAAACACTGCTTGCGAAAGCGACAGCCGGTGAGGCGGGAGTTCCCTTTTTCTTTCTTACAGGGTCCAGTTTTGTTGAGATGTTCGTTGGAGTTGGCGCTGCCAGGGTACGGGATCTTTTTCAGCAGGCACAACAAAAAGCCCCCTGTATTATTTTCATTGACGAAATTGATGCAATCGGGCAAGCTCGTACAAGTGTAGGACGTATGGGCGGGAATAGCGAACAGGAAAATACGCTCAATCAGCTATTGGCAGAAATGGATGGTTTTCAGGCCAATTCTGGGGTAGTCATTATGGCAGCGACCAATCGTCCGGAGATACTGGATCCTGCTTTGGTACGTCCAGGGAGGTTTGACCGGCAAATTCAAGTGACCTTGCCAACTGAACCTGGTCGTCTGGAAATCCTGAAAATTCATACCCGGCAGATGCCGCTTAGCAGTGATGTGAATCTTGAGCGCCTTGCGAAAATAACAGCAGGATTCTCGGGTGCAGAATTGGCCAATATCGCCAATGAAGCCTCGCTATTAGCCATCCGGCGGGCTTCTCAGATTATCACAATGACAGATTTTGATTTGGCAATCGAACGGGTTGTAGCCGGACTACAGCGAAAAACTCCTCTTTCTGATGATGTTCGCAATAAAGTGGCCTATCACGAAGTTGGTCACGCCCTGACGGCTTACTATCTTCCCGGAACTGATCCGGTTCATAAGATCAGTATCATTCCAACAGCCAAAGGGGCTCTCGGGTACACCATGCAAATGCCGGAAGAAGACCATTATCTTATTGGCGAAAATGAGCTTAAAGCGCGAATGTCCGTAATGCTTGGCGGCAGGGCTGCAGAATTGATTGTTTTTCAGGAAGCTTCAACCGGGGCATCAAATGATTTGCAGCGAGCTACTGAAATGGCGCGACGTATGGTTGCCGAGTTTGGAATGTCGCAGAAGCTAGGCCCAGTTCGCTATGCTGCTATTGGCGGAACCTATCTGCAAAGTGAAGTTTCAAGCCGAAATGATTTAAGCCCAACAACAGTTTCATATATTGATGAGGAAATTCATCGCTTATTGGATGAAGCGCAAAATACCGCTCTGAAGATTCTTAATGAACACCTTGATGCCCTGCATGAGGTCGCAAAGTTTCTCAAAGATAAGGAAGTCATCTCAGGAGAGCAGATGTCTGCGATTGTTAGTTCAATGTCTTCATGCAGCACAGTTTAGCCACTGGGGACGGTTCTTTTTGACAGGAAAAGCTGTTATTCCATGTTTTGTTCGTTTAAGATGAGAAAAGAGATATCGGTGCGAATGCACCGATATCTCTTTTGTTTTAGAGCATTTGTTTAGCAGAGGTTACTGTGACTTCCAAAACGGCACGAATCCATGAGAATTTCTCTTTCATTCGGTCGAAGTCTTCGCCGGATTTTACAAAACGGGTACTGCCTGTTACGATAAACCCAGTTCCTTTGCCTCTGTAGCCGTCGATCTCTCGACTAGCAATCGAAAGAAGGAGTTCATTGTGGGAGGCAAGGTTTTTCTCAGTTTTATTATAACCAGCAGCTGGAATCAGGAGTTTATCATCTGGAGTAACTGTGATATAGCTATTCCAGGTATTCACCAAATGAGGACCATCCTCGCCATTTGTTACCATAGAAATTGCTCCATCGGCAGGGTGCGAAAGAATCGCCAGTAGTTTTTCGTTAAGCACAATCATACATCCTCTCATTTTTTTAGTCTGATTAAGATAGTCCTATTTTAAAACAATTTTGCCCCTGATAGTAGAGGCAGTTTAGCGAAAAAATAGGGGGGCAGTTTCGCTGGATCAGCTTGACATTGATTATTATGCACCGATATAATGACGATAATTAAATGTTCTGAATCAGCTAAGATTGTGGTGACATGATGTTTATTTTGGATAGCAAGGATACTCGGCCGTTACATATTAAACTCTATAACCAGATTAAAGATCAAATCTTATCTGGGAAACTGGCTTCAGATGCAAAGCTTCCATCTGTTAGGCAGCTGTCTGCAGAATTGTCCATAAGTCGCAACACAGTGGAGTATGCTTATGAGCAATTATGCACAGAGGGCTTTATATACAGTAAATCACGAAGCGGGTACTATGTATCATTACTCGAGAAAGAGTTTATTCCCCGTGCTTCCCAAAACCTGCTTACAGCCATTAAACAATCTGTTGATGCTAAAAGGTCTCAATCGCTTGATTTCCACCCTGCGGGTCTTTCTGTAGATAGTTTCCCCAATAAAATTTGGCGTATGCTCATGACCGAAAGTTTAAAGGAACATCCTGAACATTTTACTTTATATAGTGATCCTCAAGGAGAACTTGAATTGCGCTCTGTGATTCAGCAGTATTTAGAACGATTTCGCGGTGTTGCTTGTCACCCTGAACAAATTGTCATCGGCTATGGTCTTCAGGACAGCCTGTCAGTCATTGCTCAACTGTTGCGGCGGGAGCATTCAGTACTGGCAGTTGAAGATCCGGGTCACTGGATTCCTAGATCGGTTTTCCAGAATTATTCTTACTCTATCAATCCTGTTCCAGTTGATTCAAGCGGTATAAACTTGGATGATTTGATGCATACCAATAGTTCCGTTGTCTATGTTACTCCATCTCATCAGTTTCCGTTGGGCTATGTGATGCCTGTGGAAGCACGACTTAAGCTAATTCATTGGGCTGATGCTGTTGGGGGAGTTATTATTGAAGATGATTATGATAGTGAGCTAAGGTACCATGGGAAACCCATTCCCGCGTTACAAGGCTTGCATCCTAAAGGCAACATTATTTATATGGGGACTTTCTCTAAAGTTTTATCGCCTGCCTTGCGAATCGGTTATATGGTTCTGCCTTATCCATATCTGAGCCTGTATCGAAAACTATTTTGCAACTACGCTGCTACGGCTTCATTAATAGAGCAAAGGACACTAGCCAAATTTATCGGGCAAGGTTATTGGGAACGGCATCTTCGGAAAATGAGAACGATCTATAAAAAAAAGCACGATGTGATGACTCATGCCATTGATCGCCATTTCGGCAGCCGAGTCAATATTCTGGGACAAGGCGCAGGGCTGCATGTTGTTTTAGAGCTAACGGACCATTTGTTTAATGAGAATGAGCTTCTTGAGCGCGCCTTAGAGAAAAATGTTCGTATATTTCCCATTTCCGATACTTACTCAGGGAGTTATCCATATCCTTCTCGGGTCATGCTTGGCTTTGGCCGGCTGAATGCAGATGAATTGGAAAAAGGAATCGAGCTATTATCGCAAGCCTGGCAGATATAATCGCAATTTGTATTTTATAAAAATGAATCGCCAATAAACTAGAGTTCACTAACTGGTTAGTGAACTCTAGTTTATTGGCGATGGCTTTGCACAGAATGAAATAGAAATTCATATTTGCGTGTCAAGAGGTTCAGTTATGTTTGTCTAAGATAGACTGTATAACTGAGTCAATTTTTTTATCAAGCAGGTAGCCGAATTTCATTAACTCAGCACTGCGAAGTGCTGCGATAAATGAAGATGGTCGCTCAAAAGAAATGATTGCACCACCGGAGTCTCTAGGGTCATAAAGACAAACACGGAATGGGACGTAGAGGCTGGCGCGGACATCTATGCGAAGAATTTGCTCGGCAATGACCGGATTTCCTACCAAGTATAACAAACACTGTCTTATTCCAGTATCAGGTCCTGCTAAACGGCCTTGATCAATTCGGCTAAAAATCATCAGCCCATGCGGTTCAGCCGTGCCCTGGTAAACTTTTTTTCTTTCTTCCCAAGAATAGGCTGGCTGAATCAGCGAACTTTCGTCAAGCGGATTCCACCACCCCATCTCATGTTCAAAAGCCGTTACAAGATCATCATAGCTGAGCCCTGTAAGGATGTCTTCCCGTTTGATTGATGTATAGGCAATTATTTTATTTTCGACACGTCGCATCAAGATTATCCCTTCCTATCTAAAACGACTCACAGACATTGCAATGCAAACACCTAATTGGATTAATCTGGATAAGCTGTTTAAATAATTGTATGTCCCACACCAACGATATATGAGCAAAAATAATGAAAATATTTTGTTAGACTTATAAGCTCAAGTGTTGCTCGATGTGGATATGAACAATAGGAAACGGCAGGGTTCTAATCTGTGAACCTTGCCGTTTGTTCGAAGGCAGCCATGTGTATCAACTAGGATACTGGCAATAGGTTTATAAGTTTTGCTCGCAATAATCTTTCACCTTATCATAGGTTTGCTCGCCTATAGAGCCAGGAAGGAAATTTATCCAATAACCTCGCTGTATTAAAGTGCTGATTGTATCTCCGTTTGGGGCATAACGGTACAAAGCTTTGAGGGCGTATGCCTTACGGTCAGTTCTATACCATATCTGCTCAGTAAATGTTTTTGCACCATCTTCTTGAATACTATAGAAAACGCCATGAAGCCAAACCTGGATATAGCGTTCGCCATCGGTAGTGGTGAGATACTGAACGCTCGAAGTATCAAAATAGTAAGTGGCAAATGAACTTGAGGTAATAAACCGCCATGATGCCGCTGACGCGATTGGCGTTAACAAGGTCATGCAAAATACTAGAAGGACTGCCAGGATCACAAGCTTTCTCACGAGAAAACGCACCTCTCTAAAAGAATCTTCGCATAGGTATGATATTCCGAACCTTGGTATTCTGTTCAAGAACAGTCAATGATCTAAAAGCTTTTTTTATTATAATAATCAATAATTAAATGGATAAATATATTAAAATTATAACCGGGTTTTGCTTTACTAAAGCAGAAAGGAACCGCCAATGTTTTAAGAAACATGAACTAGTGCTGGGTGGTGTCTTTTCCAGTTATTTTTTTATTTATATAAGTGCATATACACACAAATGTGCGGTAACAGATAGATCTAGTTAGAAATTAAGGAGGTTATGGATTTGAAAGAGTTTATTAAAGCTAAAATTAAAAATATGTTTCAGAAAAACAAACAGCCTGTTTAGCAGAATCATTGCTAAACAGGCTTATTTTATTTATTAATGCGCGCAATTTCCTCGTATAGATCAATGGCTGGAGTCTCCTCTAATAAATCAGTCAGCTTGTCAAACAATTCTTTTAGGTAGAGGGTGGAACCGTGAAAATCCAAGGCAGCTTTATCACTGTATTTTTCATAAAATAGAAACTTACCTGGATCATGCTGTGAACGGTGCAATATGTACTGTAATGTGCCTGACTCACGCTCTACCGAGGGGATTACTGACTTTAAAGCAGTCTCTAGTGCCGCTTCTTTACCAGACTTTGCTTTCATGGTTGCTACTAAAACGATCATCATCATAAACCTTTCGTATCCATGTCATTTATTTTCCTAGTTTCGCACCAACTGAAAAGGCAGTGCCGATACTGTGCCCGATGCTGTAATACTGCCGTTCCGGAGGGCTAAAGGTAAACGGATCTACTTTGCCCAATGCTGGCAGGCCGTTATCACCCAAAACAGCTTCATCGGCTTTTACATCCAGGATTTCACCAATAAACTGAGTATGCAATCCCAAATCGACGGTTTGAATTAATCGGCATTCCAAAATGAGCGGAAATTCTTCAACATACGGTGCGTCTACCAGTTCGCTGCGAACTGCGGTAAGGCCAGATACAGCAAATTTGTCAGCTTTTTTTCCACTGAAGATGCCGACATAATCGGCTTCAGCAATGTGTTTTGTCGAAGGAATACTGACTGTGAACGCTTTATGCTTCAAAATGTAGTCATATGAAGCACGGATTTTTTGCAAAGATACGGTTACGCATGGAGGAACGGAGCAGCAGATTCCGCCCCAGGCAGCAGTCATAATGTTGGGGGCTCCACTTTCATCATAGCTTCCTACTACCCAGACTGGTGTCGGTAAGGCAAAAGTATTGGCTCCAATTGATTTTTTCATGATCCACTTCCTTCCAATGGAAAAATTAGTAATTTTATCACATCTTAATCATAGAGAATAAGCAGGCAATCTGCAAGTACGTACTTTTTTGTATTATAGTATCCATTTAGATACTATAATATGACGGCTTTATTATAGCATTGAGAAAGAAGCACTAAATATGACACATGACTGTCATATTTAGTGCTATAATGATACTGGGTGATAACATGAAATTTAACCGATTATTTGAAATTACAACGATATTGCTGAACAAAGGGTCGATCACGGCAAAAGAGCTGGCCGATCGTTTTGGCGTTTCTACAAGAACAATTTATCGGGATATTGATACCCTCTCTGCTGCTGGAGTCCCAGTATATATGAACAAAGGCAGTGGAGGCGGAATCTCTCTTCTAGATCACTATGCGATGAGTCGAACCCTGATCACAGAAGAGGAAAGTGAAAGCCTGCTGTTGGCAGTCAAAACCTTGCAGGCTACTCAATATCCAGAAGTGGATATTGTCCTTGAGAAGATGGGCGCATTATTCAAACATGCTGTCAACTATGACTGGGTAGAAGTCGATTTTTCACCTTGGGGCAGTATGCCTAATGAGAAGAATAAGTTTAACGATATTAAAAGAGCCATGCTGCAGCGCCAGGTCATACGTTTTGACTATGTGAATGCGGACGGGCATAAAAGCAGCCGCTTGGCTGAGCCAGAGAAACTTATCTTTAAAGGTAATGCGTGGTATTTAGTTGCCTATTGCCAGCAAAGAATGGAAGCAAGAACTTTCCGTATTTCCCGACTGAAAAATTTAGAGATTACGTCAGAAACATTTGTTCGAAAGCCGAAGTCCAGTACAGATTCAGGTCGTGATCAAGAAGCTTCTGCGCCTGATGTTCAGCTAAGACTTCGCTTTCAGGCTAAGGTGTTAAATCGACTTTATGATTATTTTGACGATTCCTATATTGTAAAGAAAGATGACGATTTTTTTATTATTGAAATCGCTCTTCCAGCGGGGGAGTGGATATACAGTTATATCTTGTCTTTTGGTAGTGCGGTCGAAGTATTAGAGCCGGAACATATTAGGAATACCCTTGTGCAACGTATGAAACAGGCTTTGAAGTTTTATGAACCTAGAGAAGAATGATCATAAAGGCAGAGGCCATGATTTGCCTTTTGTGCTATATATAGGCAGAATTGGTGTAGAGATATCATTTTAGAACTAAACTGCTGATAAAAATACTGAGAATACTGGATACATCAATAATTTAAGGCTAATAAATTGCAAAATATGTAAAAAAGAAGGGTATAAAGAAGGGTTTTGTCGAAACTTGGTTTAATAGGTATATTAAGGTAATTATTAATTTTAACTTATCATTTATAAGGTATAAAATTGAGCAGAGGATCAATGATACATACGAAAGACAAATGCTTCTCTGTTCAAACCATAGATGGAGGAGCCTAATGAATGTTCTCTTAGTAGATGATTCCCGAACGAGTCGGTATTGGGTGGCGAAAGCACTTTTGCGTGCCGGCCATGACGTGGTCGAATGCAGTAGCGGTGAAGAGGCGCTTGAGCGTTTTACTGAGCGGTATTTCCCTTTGGTTCTATCTGATATCGTCATGCCTGGGTTATCTGGGCTGGATCTGTTGCGAAAAATTGCCGCGATGCCAGAGGGTAAAGAGACTGATGTTGTTTTATTTACAGCCAATAGTGAAGTTGAACTGGCTATTCAAGCCCTCAGAGCAGGTGCTTATGACTATTTGCGCAAGCCAATTAATGTGCAAGAATTGATTATTATTGCTCAGCGAGTTGCTGAACAACGCGTGATTCTGTTAGAGCATAAACAGTTAAAAGAACGCTTTACCTATGAACTCGAGGCAGCTACTGCTCAGACACGCCAAGAATTGGAACGCTTAAAAGAAGTGCTTGCAAATGCTATTGGCATGCATAGTGTAGGTTTTTTTTCACCAGTCATGCAAAATATAACGGTACAGTCGCAAAAATATCATACCGACCGAACCATTCCAGTCCTGATAGAGGGGGAAACTGGTACTGGCAAAGAACTGATTGCCACCATGATCCATAATGGCTGTTCACTCAACGAGAAACCATTTATTGCGATAAACTGTGCGGCAATATCACCTAGCTTATTCGAAAGTGAACTTTTTGGCTATGAAGCGGGGGCCTATACGGGTGGCTCAAGTAAAGGCCATAAAGGAAAATTTGACTTGGCTCAAGGCGGAACTTTATTTCTCGATGAGATTGGTGAAATTCCGTTAGATCTTCAAGCGAAATTATTGCGTGTCATACAGGAGAAGGAGTATTATCGGGTTGGAGGATTACAGAAAATTAAAACAGATCTTCGGATTGTCTGCGCCACGAATGTGGATCTTACTGAACGGATGAAAAATGGGACATTCCGTAAAGACCTCTATTATCGCCTTAAAGTAGGTCACATTTTGCTGCCGCCACTTCGGGAACGACCTGAAGAAATTCTTCCTTTGGCTGAATTGCTATTAAAGCAATTTGCCCGCAAAAAAGGAAAGAAATTCCGCACAGTTGGTGCAGAAGCCGCCAAACTTTTATTATCTTATCAATGGCCTGGCAATGTGCGGGAATTACGCAATGCTATGGAATGGGTAGTATTTATGTATAATGATTCAGAAGTAAAGCCCCTTCATTTGGGAATATTGGACTCCTATTCACCTAAGATTGTTCCTCAATCTACTGCAATGATTGATCCTCATGAGTTTACAATACCACCTGAAGGATTCTCGTTGGACGATTATGTTGATCGAATTATTGAGCAGGCCCTGGAAATGCAGCAAGGGAATAAATCAGCTGCAGCGCGTATGCTCGGTATGACCCGGCGAGCGCTTTCTTGTCGCTTGGAAAAATCCAACAGTCATATTGCAGATGCGAATTGACGTATACGTCAACGCAGTATAAATTTAATTTACTCATACGTTATTTAGTTAAAGGGTTATGAGGGGCAGTAGAATCTGCTTTAAGCCTGAGAAGCAAGTATTATAGCGATTATTGTAAAAGCATGCCGTGTTGGCATGCTTTTTGCATTATATATTTGAGTAAGAATGTTTGAAAAGAATAATAGTACTTTTCCAAAGGGGTTTGTTGTAGGCCGAGCGTTAATATTTGTAGGGAACTGTACTTACAGTTCTCCGAAGGAGCGATCATATGATTGAAGAACAAGTGGTGATCTTTCGAATTCAAGAGGAAGAATATGCAATTCCGATGGATGCTATTAAGGGTATTCTCACGCCATGCGAAATCATTACTACTCCTGATGCACCAGATTATCTGGAAGGCATAATCAGAAAAGATGGGCAGATTATCCCGGTTATTCGATTGTCAGCTAAATTTGGTTTAGTAGGTCATAAGCCAGAAGTATGCCACGTGATTTTAGCTCAAATAGGATCACAGGAAATTGGTATTGCTGCAGATGGAATTATTGAAAATTTTTGTCTGTCAGCTACCTGCCTGGATGCTTCAACAAGAGGACGCAGCTACTTGGGTTCCTGCATCAGGGGGCTTGGTGAAATTGGCAATGGAAATCGCGTTATTATTTTGCTAGATATTGCCCAAGTTTTTTCTGAAGCTGAATTAGCCACTTTGAGAAAGCTTGATCATTATCTAACGATTGAGTGTTAAAGATAACCAGCGGTTGCTTTTGAGAACAAGACAGTACAGAAAGGATGAGTATTGATGTTAGTACAATTAGCAGTAAGATATCGGGTGGATACACAATTGAGTATTGCTGAGATCCGGAGTGGGTCGATTGTGTTCTTGGTACCACTCAGAATTCTTGAAGATATGTTTAAAGATCGATTTACAGATAAAACTCACGGGGAATATCCTTTCACTATCGAAGAGTGGCAAAAGCTGTGTAGGAACAAATTTGATCCCATTCGTAAGGGATATTATGGTAGACCAGATGATAAGGGGCTGCCAATTCGATGGCCTCGCCGTAAACGTAAAGAGTTTCGTTGAACGGTTTCTTCGCCTATAAGGTTACATAACTTTAATACAAGGCATAGGATACAAGAAATGCTCTATAGGGGAGGGCACTATGTATCCTAAATATTGCTACTATAGCAAAACAACAAAATGCCAGGAACAGGCAATTGTTTTTCCGCCACAGCATCAGGATGTTCAGCCTGGTCTGGAATATTTGATGGAACCGCTGCCAATCTCAGAAAATCCTGAATATCTGGGCAGTGGTAAATTGGCGGGAAAAGTTGCTATTATAACAGGTGGTGACAGCGGGATTGGGCGCGCTGTAGCAATTGCTTTTGCCAAAGAAGGCGCTGATGTAGTCATTGTCTACTTATATGAGCACCGTGATGCGCAATATACCCAGTCGCGCATTGAAGAATTAGGACAGCGATGTTTGGCGATCGCAGGTGATCTGCGGAATGCAGTCGTATCGCAGCAGGTGGTTGGGCAAACCATGAAAGTCTTTGGGCAATTGGACATACTTGTCAATAATCATGGGGTGCAATTTCCACAATGCAGTATTATGGATATTTCTGATCAACAGCTTGATGATACATTTCGCACTAATATTTTTGCATTTTTTTATATGATAAAAGCTGCGTTGCCTTATATGGGACCTGGCAGTACAATTATTAATACCGCTTCAGTCACGGCGTATGCCGGCAATCAGTATCTTATCGACTATTCTGCAACCAAAGGGGCTATTGTTAGTTTTACGCGCTCGTTATCTTTATCGCTGGCCGAAGCTCAAATTCGGGTTAATGCGGTTGCACCAGGGCCAATCTGGACACCTCTGCAGCCAGCTAGCTGGCCTGCTGACTATATTACAACTTTTGGAACTGATACGCCAATGAAAAGGCCTGGACAACCTTTTGAGTTGGCTCCAACTTATGTCTATCTCGCCTCACAGGACTCAGGCTTTGTTTCAGGTCAAGTCTTGCACGTGAACGGCGGGGTGATGACCGAAACCTAAGTGGTGACAGCAGGATGGCTGGAAATAATAGTCGTACCTTTAATGGAAGTTTAGGGATTTTCATAAATAAGGGCTACTTTTGATATGTGAACAAGCCAATATGGATTTATTTCCATATTGGCTTTTGTTTTGTGGGGTAACAATAATAACAACAGTTTTTCGGTCAGGAGGACATTATGAAATTTGGCATTGTAGGACCGATTTCGAAAGATCAAGTTGTCTGGCCAAATGGAGAAACGGTCTCAAAGTTCGGTGCTGTTGTTTATAGTGCAACGGTATTGGCCAGATTGTTGGAAGGAACTCAAGATCATGTAATCTGCTTGTCTCATGTTTCACCAAATGATTTAGACCAAGTGGCTGTGCTGCTTGATCATCCCCATATTGAGCTAACAGGCGTTAGCCATGCAGCGCAAACGGGTACTGCGATTGAGCTTCGCTATATTGACGAACATGAGCGGACTAGTTGTCAGACACAAATCATGACACCTGTTTCGGACAGCGACTTCAACTCATTGATCGAGTGCGAGTATGTGATTCTGATGCCGCTGAATGATACCGATATTTCACTTGAACAGTTACAGCAGTTTCGTTTGAAATGTAACGCCGCCATTTTTTTGGACGTTCATGGGCTTATCACCGGAGTGGATCAAACGGGGCAGCGGTTTAAGAAATATTGGCAGAATGCTAAGCAATGGCTTGCTTGTATTGACATTCTCAAAATGAACGAAAAGGAAGCATCCTGGGCTGCCGGACGGTTTCTTAAACGCTATGATGACTATCTGCAGTATGCCCTTAGTGTGGTACATGAAGGGTTAACTGCCTGCTGGATTACCTTTGGTGATCAGTCATCCTTGATTGCCTGGCAAAGGCAAGGCCGCATGTTTTGGGCCGCTGTTCCAGTCACGAACGTGGGCCGAATTATCGATACAATAGGCTGCGGGGATTCTGCCTCGGCTGGTTTTATCTATGCCTATGCCAGAATGCATAGTCCACTGATTGGTGTAGTGATGGGGAATATGCTGGGGTCGGTAAAGGCTTCCATCCTTGAAAGCAGTGAGTTCCCGAGCAAACCGGAAGTGCGAGATATGATTTATCATCATTACCGGGACTATTTTCATCAATTAGTGGATGAATTTTTGTCACAAGAACATTTTATTGTTCATGAAGTAGAGGAGGAGCCAGCACATGAAAGTTCTCTGTACAGCACAAATGGGCACAGGTACAATAATAGGCCAGACCATTCGCGTGGTAGCTATCGCCAAGGAACTTCAACGCCGTGGTCATGATATTCGTTTTCTTGCGGCAGCGAAACTAATTCCTATTATTAAGAATTTTGGTATTGAGGTCATCGAAGTCGGCAATATGCCGCAGCTGGAGGTTTATTCTCAGGGGAGAGAGAGTCTGAATCGAGAGCAGATTGCAGGGAAGATGCAAGTAATGATGGCACAGATTATGAAGATTGAAACCGAAGCAGCCGAGAAAGAGCAGCCTGAGCTCATTCTGAGTGGCACTCTCAGCGGTGCTCAAGCAGCTCGCAGTTTGGAAATCCCTTCTATTATGGTATTTCTGCAGCCACATGGACCTAAAACGCTACAGTTATTCTCAAAGCGAATTCCGGACAGCAGTGACCAAGAGGGCGAATTAATTAAAAACAAAATGCTTAACCTGATTGCAGCAGCAGATCTTATGGTTGTGGAGGGCATGCCGGAGATCGATGGCGGAATTAATATTGGCAGCTTAGGCGATGCGGTTGTCTCTATCACAGAGAAAATTCGTTTTTCGGGTCCGCTGTTGACCGAGTATCCCGATTTGCTGCCAGCAAGAGAAACGTTGAAGCAAACTCATATCGGCAGCACTCAACAAGCTATGGCCTATATCACTATTGGCGGCGGCTCTTCTCTGATTGGTGAAGGCTTTCTAAAAATTGTCTTGGACGCGCTTAAGTTACTGCCTGATGTCATCGGAGTGATTGCGACTGGAATTGCTATTTCTCCTGATGCCATCAAAGCGTATATGCCGCCTGATAATGCCATTATCAAAGGGTTTGTTTCTGGAACTGAGATGATCAAAGCTAGTGATGTGACTGTTTTTCATGGCGGTTCATCGACTTTGATGACTTGCATTGCTTGCGGCACACCAGCGGTAGTGGTGCCATCCATGGGTGAACAGGAAGATAACGGGGCAGTTTTGTCACAGCATGGTGCCGGCATTGTTCTTGATAAGCAGACTTTGACATCAGCTGGGTTAGCAGAAGCAATAAAAACCATTATTGGGTGTCCAAGTTATCGAATCCAAGCACAAAGACTCAAGGAGTTAGGTGAAAAATATGGAGGCGCAAAAGCAGCAGCCGATTGGGCTGAAGAACTTGTAAGGAGGAGGCGGATATGAAAGCGCTAATTTTGGCAGCTGGTAAAGGCACAAGGCTGCGCCCAATCACTGACTATATTCCCAAGCCAATGGTACCGCTTTATGGCAAGCCGCTGTTGGAGTGGATTTTGTTGGACTTAATTTCATATGGGATTGGAGAATATGTCATTGCCACTAGCTATTTAGCTGAGCAAATAGAAAATTATTTTGGTGATGGCAGCCGCTGGGGCATTCATATTGAGTACAGTCGTGGGAAAACCCCAGCAGGCAAAGCTGGTGAGATTTGGCGTGCCCGTAAAAGTCTTGAGGGAGAAAGCGAGTTCTTTGTTGTACCTGGTGATACCATTTGTCATTTGGATTATCATGAGCTGCTGCAGTTTCACCGGCAGCATGGCGGTATGGTTTCTGTGGCATTATCGACTCAGTACCGTCTTGAGGTGGGAATTGCGGAGATCGATAACAATAGTCGAATCACGCAGTTCCTGGAAAAAACTCATTTAGGCCGACCTGTTAGTACGGGAACTTATTTATTAGATCAAGCAATCTTCCCCTATATCGAGAAGTTTAAGCCAGATTGTCATGAGGTTGATTTGCCTGGGGATGTTTTTCCGGTTTTACTGCAAAATAAGGTGCCGATTTATGGTTATGTGCAGGATTACGAATGGTGGGATATTGGCAAAGTGAACGATTATGAAGTAATGGCCAATATGCCGATGCAACAGGCGGCTGAGGTGTTGGACTGGCACAATCATAGTGTGAACACATTGTTTCACTAGCAAATTGGAATATAAAGGTCAAGTCAATACAATGGTTGATGCGCAGCAGTGGTACCCGTCTGAGGTCCTTTGCTGCTTTTTATTCGCCAAGGAATGACGTCAGGTATGGTTGACCTGGCTAAAAATTCTTGATAAAATTAATAATGATAAATATAATGATAAGATGAGGGGATTACTTTGGCATCAAAACAAAATGACTATCTCAGTTACATGAGGCTGGTTTTCGGTTTATACATACTTAAGCTTTTGTGTCAGGAGCCTGCCCACGGCAATAAGCTAGCAGAGGAAATAAAGAAGAGCACTCAAAATACCTATACTCCGAACACCAATGCGCTTTATCCTTTATTAAGAATTATGGAAGAGAAAGGCTACATTGTTGGAGCATGGGATAGCCCTGTGACCAGGGGAAAACGGATTTATCATATTACAGAGGTTGGCATTGCCCGCATTCCGGCATTGGAAATCATGCTGGAAGAACGTCTTAGCCAACTAGAAGAAAAGATTGCTATTCTAAGAGCTGAATTACTGCCATCTCAAGATAGGAAGTAGACGTGGAATAGAAATCAAATTAGTAAATGATGCAAATCTATGCAGAAAAAGGCGAGGGAAAATTAGTGAATAATGTTACTCCAAAGCTTAGTAATCGCCATTTGGCTATCATTGCCGGTTGCTTAGTCGCCATCTTAGCTGCTGGTGGCTGCTGGTGGTGGCTGCGTGCCAGCCGTATGGTCTCGACAGATGATGCAAGAGTCAAGGGAACAATTGTTGCAGTGAGTGCAAAGGCAAATGGAAGACTAGAAAAGGTGCTGGTTAATGAAGGCGATCAGGTTGAGACAGGGCAAGTCATAGCCGTACTAGAGCAGCAGGATTTCGCCGTTCAGCTTGATCAAGCTAAGGCCAATTTGGCGATTGCTCAGGCTAAGCTTTCGACCATCATGGCCGGGAATCGGCCTCAGGAGGTCGCTCAGGCCAATGCTGCCGTTTTACAGGTTCAAGCCAACTTGGAGAATGCCCGCAGAAATAAGGAAAGAGACAGATTGCTCTATCAAAGGGGCGCAATATCTGCTCAGCAAAGTGATGCCAGCCAAACCGCTTATGAAATTGCCGAGGCTCAATACATTGCAGCTAATGAGCAGTATAGCCTAAGCCTGGAAGGCTCTCGCAAACAAGATGTTGACATGGCTCAGGCTCAGGTTCAACAAGCTCTTGCGGTGTTGAAGAATGCCGAGAATCAATTTGCCGATACGGTCATCAAAGCTCCTACTTCTGGCGTGGTTGCCCTTAAATCGGCTGAGCCGGGCGAGATAGTGGCTTTCGGGCAGCAACTCTTCAGTATTAGCAATCTTGCCGATGTCTGGATTGGTGCCAATATTGAAGAAACCTACATTAATCGGATAAAAGTCGGTCAGAAAGTGGAGTTTACCATTGATGCTTATCCTGGACGGAAATTTATCGGACAAGTCACTGAAGTCGGACCGGCATCTGGATCGCAATTTACGCTGCTGCCAACAGAAAATGCCTCAGCAAACTTTACCAAGGTTACGCAACGTCTCCCCATTAAAATTAAAGCGGATGAATCTGACTGTATTTTAAAACCAGGCATGTCGGCTATCATCAATATATTAACGGTATAGGCTTGATATATCAGCAATGAAAGGTCTTATGGTATGTTAAAAAAATATGCAATTCTACTTGCTGTTTGCCTTGGGACAGTACTTAGTGCCTATGTTAGTAGTTGTGTCAATATCGCCCTTCCTAATATTATGGCAGCCTTAAATTTCAATATGGATTCCATTGTATGGGTATCGCTAGGCTATATGCTGCCCTATGGTTCCACACTTCCTTTGACAGGCAAGCTGGGCGATCAGTTCGGGGCCAAAAAGGTGTATGTATTAGGCATGATCTTGTTTACCATAGCTTCCTTGCTGTGCGGGATTGCCACCAACTCGGCTGCAATGGTCTTTTTCCGGATTGTTCAGGGAATAGGAGCAGGTATGCTGCTGCCCAATGCAATGACCATTGTTGCAGAAACCTTTGATGCGCACGAACGGGGGCAGGCCTTGGGCGTATGGAGTGCTATGGCGGCCGCTGGCAGTGCGATGGGGCCGACAATCGGCGGTTATTTAATTGAAAAATTTGACTGGCGGACAGTTTTCTTTTCGGTGGGGCCCATTTGTGTGATCAGTATTGTGTTTGCATTGATGATTATTCCGGCTTCCAGACGTAATTCAGGGGTTAAAATTGATTATTTGGGAGCAAGCTTGCTGATTGCCGGGATTAGCTCTTTGGTGGTTGCCTTAAATCAGGGACAAAAGGAAGGCTGGGATTCGCTGTATATTTTGCTGCTGTTCTATTCTGCTTTTGCGGCCTTTGTTTTGTTCCTGGCTGTTGAATTTAGGGTAGCGAATCCGATGATAGACATGCGCTTATTTCGTACCATCAATTTTTCTATGGCTAATATCGTGGGCTTTATTTCTTTTGTCGCCTTTTACGGTGGAATGTTCTTGCTGCCGTTTTTCTTAAAGTCAAATATGAATTATAGTTCGACTACTGCCGGAATGATGCTGCTGCCCTTAACAGCGACCATGGTCGTTTTTTCTCCGTTTGGTGGCCACCTGGCGGATCGGTTCGGCTCGCGACTGCCGGCTTTTACCGGAATCATGATGATTGCCGCTGCTCTTTATTCATTGGATACCATTAATACCGACTATTCAGGCCGCGATTTCTTCCTCCGCCTCTCGCTATTTGGGGCTGGACTTGGTCTTACCATGTCGCCCTTAACCAATTGTGCCGTTTCCTCACTACCCAAAGATAAAATCGGTGTTGGCTCAGGCATCTTTAATTTGTCCAAAATTATTGGCGGTAGTATTGGGGTGGTATTTGCTGAGACGCTGTTAACTCGTCGGGAAATTTATCATACGGCTGTTCTTAAGGAGTACCTTAATCCTGAAATGCATTCATCGCGAGAAATTTTTCAGCTCTTACAGGGGTTATGGGGTCAGCAAGGGATGGATAGCGAGATGTTAGCGGCAGCAGCGCACGGTTGGTTAACAGGTTATGGGATGCTGCCGCAGCAGTATATGATGTTTAAGGCCTTACTAAGCAATTTAGTAGCCCGTCAGGCTTCGATCTTATCCTTCCAGGATGTATTTCACACAGTAGCCATCTTGTGTTTTATTGGTGGTTTGTTAGCATTAATGATTCGGCGTAGAGCCTGTGCTTCAAATACATAACGTATTAGGTTGACATTATAGAGCGAGATCAGAGCCATTTTGGATGCTAAGCCAAGATGGCTTTGATTTTAGGTGTAGTGAAAAAACAATAGCTTCAAGCTGATCCCTCATTTATTTCAGGCCAGAGATTAATAAAATTGAATCATTGACACAGCTGCAACAAGAAGGCTATAATTTAAGCATATATGTGCATATACACAGTCTTTTCTAAGAAATTACTGCTGGCATATAGGATGGTGTGATTTAATCATTCGTTTTACTTAAATGCGTGTATTTACACAGAAGCGAGTGGGAGCTGTTCCGTATTCAGTATTTTTTATTTAAAAAGTGTATATACACAAAGAGATTGACCGACTTTGTTCTGTAAGGAAGGAGTGTGAACTGGCTTGGAGTGCTAATAGGTAATTTGAGGGTGTTAGTGGTAATAAAGTTAATTTGGAGGAATGAATATGAATGAGTTAACGGTCTGGCATAGTGAGGTCATTGGTCAAAGAGCAGCCGAGGCTTTAAATAAAAATGGATTTAATGCCAGTTATGTTGCTGACCGGCACACTGCAGTTCACGCGGTGCTTGAGCGAATTCCTACACATGCAAGTGTTGGAATTGGCGGATCGCGCACAACGTTAGAATTGGGAATTGTCGAAGCACTGGAACAACGCGGGCATGTTTTGTTTGATCATAATCAAGCCGGCCTGACACAAGCCGAGCGAATAGAGCGGCGCTATCAGCAGTTGACCTGTGATGTATTTCTAACCGGCAGCAACGCAATCACACTGACTGGCGAAATCGTGAATCGTGATGCTTTCGGCAATCGAGTTGCGGCGATGATGTTTGGCCCGAAGAAAGTCATTATTATCGTCGGAATCAATAAAATCGTTTGTGATGTCGCTGAAGCTGACCAACGAATTAAACTCTATGCTGCACCGATGAACAATAAAAAATATGAGTTGCCTAATCCCTGTCTTCGGTCTGGTCAATGTAGTGATTGCAAAAGTCCGCAGCGAATCTGTAACATTACGACCATACTCAGTAGACGCCCGCCGTTAACTGATATTCATGTTGTTATTCTGGGAGAGAATCTTGGGTTTTAAGAAGCAAACAGTAATAATGTGTTATAACAAAAACATAGAAACTGGTACAGGCTTAAGCCATGTACCAGTTTCTATGTCAATTTACTAATGTCGCTCGTTTGGCCTGATAAGCAGGATGTAGCATAACACTGCCGCGCTTGTAGAAATAGCAATAATAATTCCCATCGGGAGAGCAGAATGGCTTCCGGCAACGCCGACAAATGGTGCCATCGTGCCTCCCAGGACAAAGGATAAGAGGCCGATCAGTGCTGATGCACTACCAGCCGATTTTGCCTGATCCTGCATTGCTAAGGAAAAACTGCTTGTGCCTACGATACCTACGCTTGAGATAACAAAGAATAAGGGAACTAGAAAGGTATAAAGTCCGCCACTGAATAAGATCGAAATGAGTAATACCAAACTGCTAATGAACGCCATCGCCAGGCCACTGACTAGCAGTGTGCTTTCAGGAATGCGTCCTGCCAGGCGTCCGGTAATTTGGCTGGCAATAATAATTCCCAGCCCATTAATTCCAAAGAATAGACTGAATTTCTGTGGGGAGACATTAAAGATATTCTGGATGACAAAGGGAGACCCTGAAATATAAGCAAACATAGCAGCCATAATGAAGCCTTGTCCTAGTGCATACCCCATAAATTTACTGTTTTTAATCAAGGTGTAAAATGTGTGCAGAATATTTTTCAGTGCTCCTTTTGAACGTCTAGCAGGAGGCAAGGTTTCGCGGAAACCCCAAAATACGGTCACAAGCATAAAGGCGCCTATTGCTGCCAGCACCATAAAAACACCGCGCCAGGATGTAACCTGTAGAATTTGTCCGCCAAGTACTGGAGCTAAAATCGGGGCAACGCCGTTTACCAGCATTAATAGTGAGAAAAAGCGGGTCATTTCTGAACCTGAGTAGAGATCACGAACGGCTGCCCGCGCAATGACAATACCAACAGATCCTGCTAAGCCTTGAATAAAGCGCATGATAATAAACAGCCAAATGGTTGGCGAAAACACGCATAATACAGATGAAATTACATAAAGGAACAGTCCGACCAGTAAAGGGCCTTTGCGTCCCTGAATATCACTGATGGGGCCAGCGAATATCTGACCCAGAGCGATACCAAATAAACAAGCAGTCAGGCTAAGTTGGGCTAGTGAGGTGCTTGCCTGCAGATCGCTGGATAGAGTGGGGAGAGCAGGCAGATACATATCAATTGATAACGGTCCAAAGGCAGCCAGTGTCCCCAGAATAAATGCCAGCCAAAGTCTTGATAATTGTGGGTTGTCGCTAACAACAGCAGAGCAGTTTTCGTAATTATTCATAAAATCATCCTTTATCATTAATTGCTAGATACTTTGTTGAGTATTGCTGGTGTTTGCAATTCCTGAAAGTATTAGCTGCCATACATCATCAAAATCCTGTTGAAGGGTGGGGGATGTCCAAGACTGAGCGTGGGCAGGATGGCGAAATCGAAGCATGGCATGTAAAACAGCAATAGCAGTCCGCTGGCTATTGCAGGGCCGAAACTCCTGGGAGGTTATCCCGGTATCAATTAACTGAGTAATTTGGGTTAGTAAGCTGTCCGTGTAAGCGGCAACAACCTGGGGGGTTTGCTCGGAAAGTGAAAAGTACAAGGCAAATAATTCCGGCTCTTCCAGTAACTTTGCGCGCTTAAGGTTTAAAAGTGTCTCAAACCATAGTCGCAAACGCTCTGATGCACTGCCAGGAGTACGAAGGACTAATTGCATCGAATCAGCAATATTGTGCAGCCAGCGTTCAACGAGCGCATTAAGTAATGACGCCTTATTAGGAAAATAACGATATACTGCTGCATGGCTGATTTTTAGTGATTTTGCTACATCCACAACAGTCGCTTTATCTGAACCGAACCGGCAAAGGACTTGTTCGGCTGTATCCAAGATTAGTTCTTTGCTTAGCGAGGGTCCTGTCATCGTTCACGCCTCCTTTAATGGAAATATCATATCATACAAAATATTACTGTTACAAGTTTCATAAAATGAATTTTGTAACAGTTGTAAAGTTAAAAGGATTTGGGAATCATTGACAGTAAGGCATTGTAGTTATAAAATAATCTTAAAGTGCCGGTATAGCTCAGTTGGTAGAGCATCTCATTCGTAATGAGAGGGTCACAGGTTCAAATCCTGCTATCGGCTCCAATGAAATCAAGCCTTCCGAAGAACTCGGAAGGCTTTTTATGTTATGTTGTGCCCAAAACTATGTCCATTTCGAGGCAAAAATAAAAATGATTTAATTTTAGATACTCTTGATCGTTGATCGACAAGATGCAAAATTAACTTTTGAACCATTTTTCAAGCTTCTTTAGTTTTGTATTTGATTTATCTTTCAATATAATTTTGTCGTTGGGACTACCGTTGTACGTTAATCACATTGATGAATCATTAGATTGGGGAGATTCCTAATTTCAATTTAACAAGGAAGCCGCTCGGGGCATTAATCTTTGCGGCTTTTTTGCGTTTACTACTAAATTTTTTCTCTTTGTTCGAGAACTTTGTAACTATATCCCATAATTATACTGAATATCGTTGACGAAATATAATTTGAAAGTGCAGTTTTAAATGGTGTCGGCACAGTTCCAGGTGTTAAAAATAATGAGGTTAGCAAATAGATCACAAAATAAGGGGTGGTTCCTATCATCCAAGCCTTGAAAAGAATCCTTCGGTTAGTGGTCCAGGCTAGGAAATAAGCAAACACGGAGCCGACGGCACCGCACCAGCCAATATGAATAAAGGAAGCGAATAGGTGTTCTTCTGTGCTGAATGGAGGCACATGAGCAAAAATAAGGATTGCTGCCCAGTCTGTTAATCGTAATGTAGTGAATTCCTTAAAATAAGCAAGATAGCTTAATAAGGTGGCCACAATACCCCCTATAATTCCAGCCACAAAACCCCGAAATACTCTGTCTTCCATCTTTTCGCACCTCTTAATGTTATAAAATAATATTAGTATGTTCGTAAATAGCTAGCTGATGCTATAAAAACCATTTTTGGTTACTTTATTATCGAATCTATTTAAGTTCTGCGGCAGTCTTAAGAAAAAAGTTAGCGATGCCCATTACGTCGAAGTCTCAAGGTAATCTTTAGTAACAAGTGTAATTTAATGTGCCATCTATTTTTGGACGGTTTTCTATTTACTGCCACTTGGTAAATGTAAATAGGAATTATTGGCACAAAAAAAGAGCGACCTTGAAAAGGAGCACTCTTTTTACGAATTAATTCTCTATATGGGTTTTTTCCTCAAATAATAAGAAAAACCCGACCAATGCAGATACTACACCCATAAAGATAACCCCTTCAATCTTTCCAAGATACCAACCTATCCCAACCCCAATGGCTGTTGTAATAACCCAATAAGCAAAATTTGCCACAGTATTTCCTCCTATTTGAATGATTAATTAAATAACATTTTAGAGATTTATAAATACTAGGCTTGCAAAATTAAATCCTTCTTTTTGTTTAAATAGTGTTTCAAGTATTCATTTAAATAAACCTACGCCACAGAAAAACTATTAAAATACGGAAGAATATTTCATTAATCAGATCTAGGGTCAGGCAGCCGACAATGGTTTATTGAGTAATAAAAGCAATAATGCACCTAACTACAATTTAACATTCATTCGCAATGAGAGATCACCGGTTCAAATCCTGCTATCGGCTCTAAGAAAAAAGCCTTCCGAAGAATGAAGTGAACCCTGACAAATAGACGCGATTAAGAAGCCCTGTCGCAGGATTAAATGAAA